>CAZVCJ010000083.1:0-17482 GCA_964625745.1 uncultured Anaerolineae bacterium
GTTTAAGGGGTATGATTTAGCTGAGGAATGGCCGCCGATTCGGCAAATCCTTTTTGTTCGTTGTTATACTTGGCAAACCACCACTCAACTCTCGTCCTTCGGTACTGATGGTATCGGTATATCCACGGTGACCGTTGTGCCCTCGCCTGGCTCTGATTGGATCTGCAGCGTTCCGTCCAGAAGTCGCGCCCGCTCGTGCATTCCGGCCAGGCCAAGCTTGCCCATAACGACCAGGTCGCCTGACCCGTCTGGTGGTTCAAATCCCTGGCCATCGTCATCCACGGTTATCTTAGCCCTTCCCTCGCCAAACTCCACCACAGTCACAACCTGCGAAGCCTGGGAATGTCGCCTGACGTTGTTGAGCGCTTCCTGAACGATGCGGAACAAGCCCAGCTCCGCTTCGGGTGACAGACGTCGCCTGTCGCCGCATACCTTCAGCTCTGTCTCTATCCCGTCTTCTTCGAGGCTTGGACCTTCGCGCACGTCGGCCAGCAATCCTTCCAATGCTGGCAGCAGACCCAAATCGTCTAGCACAGACGGCCGCAGGTCTCGGCTGAAGCGGCGAACGCCTCGCAATATGCCGTCAATCAGTTCGTGCAATTCTTCCAGGCGTTCTGTTGTGGATTCAGACAACTGTGCACTGCTGGAAGTAGCCAGGCTATCGAGGCGACGCGAGAGGTGTATCAGGGCCTGGGCTGTGTCGTCGTGGAGCTCGCGGGCGATGCGCTTGCGTTCGTCTTCCTGGGCCCGAGTGACTTGGCGGGCGTAGAAGCGCATGTTTTCGTAGAGGTGTGCGTTCTTGACGGCGATGCCGGCCTCACGCCCAATGCCAGCCAGGATGGCTACGTCTCTGTTGGAAAAACCTTTTGGTCTGTTGATACTGCCAGTGGCCAACATACCCAACGGTTGATTGCCGCTCATGATCGGTACCGCTACAATGCTGGTGATGCCGGCCTCGACAAAGGCGGGTATTGCATCAGGATAGCTACTGTAGTCCTCGACGACGATGGGGCGGCCGCTGGCTATCACTTGCCCGGCCAGGCCCTCTCTCTTGGACACAGTTACATCTGCCAGTTCCTGAGGCAGGTTGTGGATGTATGGGTAGCTGATGAACTCTCTCTCTCGGTCGAGCAGCGCAATGGCCCCTGCGTCAGTGTCTATCAACTCCCCGGCGATTTGAAGCACGTTGGGCAGGATCCTATCCAACTCCAGCTCCGAGGTGATTCTCTCCGATACTTCATTCAACAACTGTTGTATTCGTAATTGCCGCTCGATATTCTGGTGTAGACGGGCGTTCTCGATGGCCACGCCGATCTGGTTGCCGATGACTGTGATGAGCTCCACCTCTTCTGGAAGAAATTGGCGCGAGTCCCGGGTGGCAACAGCCAGTGCGCCCTGAATCCCACCCTTGGACTTCAGCGGGACGATGATCTGGCCTCGCAGCTCTTCCTTCTGCACGGCTACTCTGGTCAGTCGAGGATCTTGAGAGGAATCCCCTACCACCATCAGTTCCCCAGATTGAGCGACTCGCCCGCAGAAGCCCTCACCCAATTTCAACCGATCTATCTCTGCGGCGGATTCCTTCGAGATGCCCCGATAGGCGGCCAGGATCAACTCTTGAGTTTGTTTGCTCAGGAAGAATAGCAGGCCGGCGTCCAGGCCCGTTACTTCCAGAACTTTGTTGAGGGCGCCACTAAAGATCTGTTCCAGTTCCGGGGACCCGATCAAGATGCTGGAGACGGAGTTGATAGCTTGCAGTCGAGCCACGGCCTTTTGGCGCAGCCTCTTCTCTTTCTCCTGAGTCTCGATCATCCAGATCATTGCATAGCCGACTATGGCGACAGAAACCGTCTCCAAAAGGGCATCCGCTGGATAGGGGGAAGACAGGAAGACGCGGGGCAGCATGATGAGGATAGCCAGGGCCAGGGTGATCAGCCCCCCTGCTTGCCCGAAGGCGAAGCTCCCCCCGGCTATAGGCAGCAAGAATATGATACGCTCTACGGTGTGCCGGGTGAGAGGGAATGACGTTAGGGGTATAGGACGTACCTGCGGTGTGAAATAGTGGAGAAATGTACTGGCGGCCAACATAGCCGCTACGATCCAGAAGTGACGGGTACTTACAATTCTTTTCAACGGACTCAGCCTCGCAATCACCATAGCCCAGATCAAAACTGGTACGAAAAGCACAATCGTGACGCCAATAACCGGCGCCACAACCTCTCCGATGCCCCCCATAGTTGTACCTCCTTCAGGAGAGATCACCGGGCGATACAATTCAGTACTGCTCTCACTGTTCACTACCCGACATTTCGGGCAGCGACCCTCCCGCAGATTCGAGAATCGTGTCAATTGCAGGCTCAAGCCCCATCGTCGGGGCACGTAATGGCCCCCAATCGCGGCCTGACCTGCGGGAGGGTGAAGATGTCGGGTAATGAACCCTCACTAGAGCGTATCTTCGAGTGTAAGCCAGCCCTTTTGCAGAGCTTGCACCACGGCCTCGGTGCGCGAACCGACTTGCATCTTGCTGAAGACGGTGCTCAGGTGGGCCTGAACGGTGCGTGTGCTGAGGCTGAGATGGCGAGCGATGTCCTTATTGTTCATACCTCTGGCTGCCAGCTTCAGTACCTCCAACTCCCGCTCGGTGAGTTGGCCCAGCGTGCTCTCCTCGGTAAGCTTGCTTGGGGGATGGGCAAAGCGATCTACCACCTTGCGGGCGATGGCTGGGTGAAGCACTGATTCGCCAGCGTTTACCTGCCGGATGGCCTCGATCAAGTCACGGCCGCGCACGTTCTTCAAAAGATAGCCTGCCGCCCCTGCTTCCAGGAGAGCGAAGACGTACTGGTCGTCATCGTAAGCGGTGAGTATGAGCACAGCGGTGGTTGGGCATAGGGCCTTGATCCGTTTGGTGGCCTCAATGCCGTTCAGCCTGGGCATGGCGATGTCTATGATGGCCACGTCAGGCTGCAACTCGGTTGCCAGCCTGACGGCTTCCTCTCCGTCACCGGCTTCTCCAACCACGTGCAAATCATCCTCATGCTCCAGCAGCCTGCAGGTGCCCTCCCGTACCAGCGCGTGGTCATCAGCCAGCAGAATACTGATTTTGTCCATAGCGCTCTCCCTTGTAACTACCGAACGGCTCTGCGTATATTATACTCTATTATCCAGACCAGAGCAAGAAGAGAAACCGGGTTTTCCCCCTACTGAATGTATGAACTGTTGCTTTTAGCGAAATAGGTAGATACGCCTATTCTGTCGTAAGCCAAAATACGCAGCTCGAGTCAGCCAGAGCTAGGCGAAATGGCCTGGGCCATTGTGGGTTTCGCCCAGGTTTGGAAGGCGGGGGCTTAGGCCTTTTTCGGGGGAGTAAAACAGGCGTTTTGGCCGATGACAATAGCTGCCAAAAGTGGTATACTAGGGTTGAAAAAGACAAAGGATCGTTTCCTCCGATTGGCGGGGGATATCTTGAAAGGTTAGAAGGAGGTGTAACTATGGGAGGCATCGAAGGAACAGTGGCGCTGGTTATCGGGATCGCAGTCGTGCTTTTCGTGCCCGTTCTGGTCTGGGCTACGGTGATCGCTGGACTGCGTAAGATCGTGCGGGAGAAGATGTGGGAGACTCGCCCCGACCAAACCGAGTTGGCCCAGGAAGCTCAACAGCCGATAGGCTCGAACTAAACTGGAAAACACTTGACTGAGCATCATATTTGACTATTCTGCGAAAGGAGGTAAAATCATGGAAACGCAAGCAGTAGTTGCCCTGGTGATCGGGGTCGTCGTCGTGCTCTTTGTGCCTGCCCTGGTCTGGTCCACAGTCATTGCCGGTTTGTACCGGGTTGTGCGCGAAAAGATGCAGGAGGCCGTGAAGACAGTTACCAGGCGGGTGCCAGTGGATACCAAGTAGCTTGTACTGGAATCTTGATATAGGCTCCAAGGCCCGTCCCTTCGACAGGCCTCAGGACAGGCCTCGGGCTGTCAGAAACACCCCTGGGGACGGGTGCTAGAGCCTTACATCAAAGCTTCAGCAGCTTGAGCACCGTCTATCGCCGCCGATACAGAAAGACACCCAATTGCTGAAGGGGCCATCTGAATTGATGGCCCTTTCAGCGCGGAAAGGGCGCTTGAGAGAAGAAGGATTATGAGTAAGAGAGTGCAGTTGATCACCGTGGCGCTGGCCCTGACGTTGATCACCGGAGGCTGTCAGCCGCTGGAGGAGCCACGCAAGGAACCAACACGTCAGACCATTGTAGTCTACAGCTTCAGCGTCGAGGAAGAGGTCATGACCGAAGGGGTCTTCCCTGCCTTCCAGGACTACTGGCGGGAGCAGACGGGTGAGGAGGTGACTTTCCAGGGCGTTTTCGCCGGTTGCGAGGAGATTACCGAGGCGATCGTGGACGGCGCATCGGCCGATGTAGCGATCCTATCCGATGAGCAGCACGCCGTCTGGTTACGAATCAACGATTGGGTGGAGACTGACTGGCAAACCTTTCCCCATCAGGGGATCGTCAGCCGCAGCCCCATCGCCATCGCCGTCCGCCCCGGCAACCCGTTAAGGATCGAGAACTGGGCCGACCTGGCCCGCCCTGATGTGAGTCTGGTCCACCCCGACCCCCGTACTTCGTGTGGAGCCCAGTGGGCGCTTGTGGCCGAATACGGATCGGCGTTACTGGACGAAAAGGGCGGCAGCGAGGAAGCGGCCTACGAGCAACTGCGGGGCATCTGGGCCAACGTGGTCGCTAGCCCTGCCTCATCCCGCGAGGCTTTGAAGCAGTTCGTGTTCGGCACAGGCGACGCTCTGGTGACCTATGAGCAGGATGCGTTGTTAGCCCAGGCCCGTGGCGCGGACTTGAAGGTCGTCACGCCGCGCAGCACCGTCGTGAGCGAGCAAGTGGTTGTCATCGTGGACCGCAACGTGCAGTCCTGGGAGCGAGAGGTGGTGGAGGCGTTCGTCTCCTTCCTGTGGAGTGAGACAGCGCAGGAGGCGTTTACCCGCTACTACTTCCGGGCCGTAACCGACGAGTCGCTCAACCAGGCTGTGCCAGAGTTCGGCGAAATCGAGCAGCCGTTTACGGTGCGCGATCTGGGGGGCTGGGGACGGGCATACCCGGATATCATCCGCGAAGTCTGGGAGGAGAGGATCCTCGGGAAATAAAGTCGAAGGAGAGGAAGGACAACCATGGATCGCAGGAGTTTTCTTAAGCTGTCAGGGGCCGGCCTGGGTGCAGCTTTGCTGGGGACGAAGCAGGCCGACCCGGTGCGGGCGTCACCCGCCCATAGCAATGGAATGGCCATGCTCTACGATAGCACCAAGTGCATCGGCTGCCGCGCCTGCCAGAACGCTTGCAAGGAGTGGAACGGAAATCCGCCCGAAGCAGGGCCCGGCTTGTCGGCGGATACCTGGACTCTGATCCAGGTGGCAAAACCGGAAGGAAGCGACGAACGGGCCTTCCTGAAGCGGCAATGTATGCACTGCCTGTACCCGGCCTGTGTATCGGCTTGCCCGGTAGGCGCCCTCCAGCAAACGGAACAAGGAGCTATTGTGTATGACCCCGATCGGTGTATAGGCTGCCGCTACTGCATGGTGGCCTGCCCCTTTGGAGTCCCGAAGCTCGAATGGGAGGAGACCCTGCCATTCATCCGCAAGTGCACTTTCTGTATAGACCGCCTGGAAGACGGGTTGGAGCCGGCTTGCGCGGCGGCCTGTCCGGTCGGAGCCATCGCCTTTGGAGAGCGCGACAGCCTCATCGCCGAGGCGGAAGACCGGATTCGGGAAAACCCGGGCAGGTACGTGAATCACGTCTATGGTAAGGACGAGTTGGGGGGGACCTCGATGCTCTACCTCTCTCACATCCCCTTCGAGGAACTGGGGCTGCCGACCCTGGGCTCGGAGCCGGTCACAAGGCTGAGCGAGGTGATCGCCACGTACGGTACGCCCGGCGTTGCCCTGAGCGTGGCCGCCCTTCTGGGAGGGCTCTACTACGGGTTCACCAGGCGAGAGGCTGTCTCTGAGGAGATTGGGGCGGAGGAGGCCACCCGTCCAGAAGAAAGGGAGATAGAAGCATGATCACAACGAAGGAAGGTACATTGTCGTCGGTCGGCTACTTGATTCTGGTTGCTCTGGCCGTGATTGGGTTGACAGTAGGCATCCTCCGCTTTGTAAATGGACTGGGAGCCACCACCAATCTGAGCGATGACTACCCGTGGGGGCTGTGGATCGTGTACGACGTGTTCTTCATCCCGGTCTCAGCCGGGGCGTTCATGATCTCTGCTATCACGCACATCTATAACAGAGAGGAGTACCACACCATAGCGCGCCCAGTGGTACTGGCCGGTTTCTTGGGTTATCTCTTCGTCGTCGTGGTGCTGCTGATGGATCTGGCGCGTTGGCACAAGTTCTACAACATCCTCATACCAATGTACTGGAACCTGCACTCCTTTATGTTTGAGGTCAGCATGTGCGTTACCATCTACACGGGTATACTGATTATGGAGGTGGCTCCGGCTATCTTGGAGCGTCTCAAGTGGCAGAAGCTGCTGGGGATGATCAGGCCTCTAACGGTGCTGATAGCGGGCGCCGGGATCGTGTTGTCGTCGCTGCACCAATCATCTCTTGGTTCGCTGTTCCTGCTTATGCCCTACAAACTCCATCCTCTGTGGTGGACGCCGCTGTTGCCCCTCATGTTCTTCACCGCCGCCGCGTTTGGCGGGCTGTCTATGGCCATCTTTGTCGCCGTGGTCAGCTTCAGGGCCTTCCGCCGTCATTTGGAGCTCGGCCTCCTCACCGACCTGGCCAAGATCGTGTCCATCATGCTGGGCATCTACCTGGTGCTTAAGGTGGGAGACTTGCTTCTGGCGGGGGAACTCGGGTTGGTGCTCTCCGAGGGTTGGCTGAGCCTGCTGTTCCTGGCCGAGATGGTCATCGGGGTGATCGTGCCTATGATTCTCTTAGGTACGCGCAAGATGAGGGAAAGCAGCTCCGGGTTGCTCTGGGGAGCGGTGTGCGTGCTCGTGGGCCTGGCTCTAAACCGCACCAGTGTGCCCCTTCTGGCGCTGAAGGCTCCTGGCGGGGCCGCCTACTTTCCCCATTGGATGGAGTTCGCCGTCGCCGCTGCCTGCGTCGCCACCGGCGTCCTACTCTTTACCCTGGCAGCGCGTTTCCTGCCAGTATTCCCCGAACCCAAGACGGAAGCGGTCTGAGGATGGGAACGAAACTGACAACCCAGTGTGACTTCCAGTGCGGGGTCTTCGTAGATCACCTTGATGGGGATGCCGGTCAGGCGGCTCCCATTTGACCTATCACCCTTGCCCCAGAGGGTTCCAGGAATCTCTACGGCGGAGGAACTCGACAAAAGCGTCGAGCTCCTCCCCTTTTTTATTGGAAAGGATGGGGTGTGGCTGCCAAGTTGTTCTCCAAGCCCAGAATGACCATTCTCATTCTGCTCAATGCCCGCACGCTGGGTCTGACCTTCGTGAAGTAGGGAACCCCTGGATTTTTTAAGGTTCCACCTCTTGACAAGACGTCTAAAAGGTGGTATAATCTATATGTGCAAATAGTCACTATAGGCATAAGACATTATCCTTCAGGAGGTGAGAGATGCCGCGAGGTCGTCGTCGCAGGGGGATGGGGCGTAGAGGTAGTGGTTCCTGTCCCACGCGGATATATCGTTTCATGGAGCCGTGTTTGCTCCTGCTGCTCCATCGCGGCTCCTCCCACGGCTACAGCCTGCAGGATGAGTTGAAGGAGTTCGGCTTCGCGGAAGCGCCCGTTGATCCCAGTGTGGTCTATCGCGCCCTGCGGGAGATGGAAGCCCAGGGGCTGGTGGCATCAGCCTGGGACACCGAGGGTTCAGGCCCGCCGCGACGGGTTTATCAACTGACCGCCCAGGGCAACCAATACCTGGCCCAATGGGTGGCTGACCTGCAGGAGACGGATCGAGTGCTGCACAGCTTCTTTGCCGCTTACGACAGGCACATGCGGGAGGGTGAGGGTGAGCATCATTGATGATCTGATCGCCTCACTGAGGGGCGATGCGCCCTTGCGCGAGGTGCGGGTCTGCGCCTTCTGGACGGCAGTGGTGCTCGATGACGGACGCTGCGGACTGGCTTCCACTCTGCGGCCCGATGATCCCCAGTGTGCCGGTCCCGCTCCTCTGGTGCCGCGGGCAGGCCATCTGCTGGATTGCAGTGCGCTGGAGTTGGCCCAATACGCCAGATCCGAGAGCCTCCTGGAGGCCTCGATCGGGATGGCGGCCATAAACTCCCTGATGGAGATTGACGAGAGCCGCTGTGTGGAGCTGAACGCGGGGGAGGTCATCCTGAAAGAGGGGGCAGGCAGGAGAGTGGCCATCGTGGGGCACTTCCCCTTCACCCCCCGGGTGAGGGAGGCGGCCGAGAAGCTGTGGGTGCTGGAGAAGAGGCCGGCGGAGGGAGACCTGCCCGCGGACATGGCGGCGGAGGTGCTTCCCCAGGCAGACGTGGCGGCCATCACTGGCACCTCGCTCATCAATCATACTTTTGAGGGATTGATGAAGTTGTGCCGCCCCGAAGCTCTGGTCATCGTCCTGGGCCCCACGGCGCCCCTCTCGCCTCTGCTCTTCGACTATGGGGCGGATATGATCTGCGGAACCCTGGTCGCCGACGTGGAAAACGTACTGCGGCTCATTGGCCAGGGAGCCAACTTCGGGCAGGTGAAGCGCGGCAGGGGTGTGCGATTGCTGACCATGGCCCGGACGTAACAACAAAATGACAAAATACAGTAATGTCGAGGAAAGGAGCAAGAATTGGCTGACGAACAACAGGTGCATCGAGCGTTGCGAGGGGTAAAACACCCCGAGTCAGGCCTCAGTTTGATGGAACTGGGCATGATCAGGGACATAAGGGTGGATGATAAGCAGGTGAGGCTCACCGTCGTTCTGCCCTTCATGAACGTGCCCATCAAGGATCAGGTCGTGAACGAAACGCGGGCGGCGGTGGAAGAGCTGTCAGAAGTAGAGGGGGTGGACGTAGAACTGGCCGAGATGACCCAGCAGGAGCGGGTGCATTTCATGGCCGCTCAGGAGAAAAGGGGTGGTTCGGCGGAGCAGTTCAATCACATCCAGCACGTCATCGCCGTGGTGAGCGGGAAGGGCGGCGTGGGCAAGTCACTGGTGGCGGGTCTGCTGGCCGTGGCTCTCAGGCGTGAGGGGCACCAGGTGGGCGTCCTGGACGCCGACATCACCGGCCCCAGCATCCCCAGGATGTTCTTTCCCACCCAGAGGCATCCAGATAACAGCCCCCTGGGCATCCTGCCGGTGGAGACCGAAACGGGCATCAAGGTCATGTCCATCAACCTGCTTCTCCCCCGCGAGGACGAGGCGGTCATCTGGCGGGGGCCGCTCATCAGCACGGCCATCAAGCAGTTTTGGGGCGACGTCGTCTGGGGCAGCCTGGATTACCTGGTTGTGGACCTGCCCCCCGGCACCGCCGACGCCTCGCTGACGGTGATGCAGGCTATCCCTTTGGATGGCGTGGTGCTGGTCACTTCACCGCAGGGCCTGGCAGCTATGGTGGTCAGGAAGGCGGCTCGCATGGTCCGGACGATGGGAGTGCCCATCCTGGGAGTGGTGGAGAACATGAGCTACGTCGTCTGTCCCGACACGGGCAGGCAATTGGAGATCTTCGGGCCTAGCAAGGCCGAGACGATGACGGCTCAATTGGGCGTGCCTCTCCTGGGACGACTGCCCATTGATCCCCAGATCGCCCAGCTCTGCGACGAGGGGCGGATCGAGGAGTATCAGTCCGAGGCCTTCGCCGCCATCGCCCATCGGCTGGCGGAGACTGCTCCTCAGCCGAGTCGTTAGCGGTTCTTCCAACCCTGATCAGATGGGAAATATCAACGCAATGGAGGTGAGATCAATGTTCCAACGATTATTCGGTCGAGGAGGCGGACGTGGTGGAGGGCGCGGCCTGGGACGCGGCGGGGGGCGGGGCCGCATGGGCGGCACCAAGGCTGGTGCGGGGCCCGACGGCTACTGCCTCTGCCCCAACTGTGGACATAAGGCGCCACATCAGGTGGGTGTGCCCTGCTATGAAATGAGCTGCCCCAAGTGTGGTACCAACATGGTGAGGGAGTAAGTCATGATCATCACTGTAGCCAGCGGCAAGGGAGGGACAGGCAAAACCACCGTTGCGGTGAACCTGGCGCTGACGATAGCGGCGGATCAATCCGTTCATCCTGCGAATCCGCTGTTCTTAGACTGCGACGTGGAGGCACCCAACGCCCACCTCTTCCTCAACCCCACCATCGAACGCCGGGGGGAGGTGGGGGTGCTCATCCCGGAGGTGGACTATGATAAGTGCACCTTTTGCGGACGCTGCGCGGAGGTCTGCGCCTACCACGTCCTCGCTGTAGTGAGCCAGAAAGTGCTCATCTTCCCCGAGCTGTGCCACGGGTGTGGCAGTTGTAGCCTGAACTGCCCCGAAGAGGCCATTCGCGAAGTGCTGTACGTGACGGGCGTCATCGAGGAAGGACAGGCCGGGGGTATCCGGTTCGCTCACGGCATTTTGAACATCGGCCAGGCCATGGCGGTGCCCGTCATCCGCGAGTTAAAGAAACTCGTCGGAAAGGCGGATTTGCGTTCGTACTCCGTCGTCATACTGGACGCCTCGCCGGGCACCTCCTGTCCGGTGGTGGAGGCAATGCGCGAGGCCGACTTCGTGTTGATGGTCACCGAGCCTACCCCCTTCGGCCTGCATGATCTGAAGCTGGCAGTGGAGGTAGCCCGCGATGAGTTGGGGCTACCCGTGGGTGTGGTGATCAACCGCGATGGGATAGGTGACGAAGGAGTGGACGAATACTGCGCCGCCGAGGGCATCCCCGTCCTGATGCGCATCCCCTTCGACCGCCGCATCGCCGAGGTCTACTCCGAAGGTGGGCTGGTCATCGAGGCCCTGCCGGAGTACCGAGCCGAATTCACGCAACTGTATCTTCGAATCGCAGATCAGATCAGCGGGAATACCAAGGAGGAGTAAAAACGTGAAAGCTGCAGCGCCAACGCTGGTCAGTTTTGCTGTGACCAGGGAATGTAATCTAAAGTGCAAGCACTGCTACAGTCAGTCAATAGACTCGCCTCATCCTCAGGAACTGAACACTGCCGAAGCTAAGCGGCTGATCAGCCAAATCGCCGAGGCTGGAGCACACCTTCTCATCCTGGACGGAGGCGAACCGTTGATGCGTCCTGACGTTTTTGACCTGGTGCGTCACTCCCGGAGCGTGGGTCTGACTACCGTGATGGGCACAAACGGCACTCTCATCACTACTGAGGTAGCAGCAAAGCTGGTCGAGGCCGGCATCCAGGCCTTGGCCATCAGCCTGGACGGGGCCGATAAAGAAACGCATGACGCCTTCCGGGGTGTGGAGGGGGTTTGGGAGCAGATGCTACGAGGCGTTGAGAACGTCCGCCAGGCAGGCATTCCCTTTCAGATTGCGCCCACCTTGCGCCATGAGCGTTGGGGGCAGTGGGGAGCCATCGCTGATAAAGCGAAGGAATGGGGAGCCACGGCCGTGGAGGTCTTCGACTACGTCTCCGTGGGACGAGGAGAGGAGAATCCCGAATTTGAGATGACGGTCGAGGAAAGGCGCGCCTTTGTACGGGAATACATCGCTCGCCAACGGGCCGACGACGTGATGGTCTACCGCTGTGTCGCTCTCCCCCAGTTGTGGGTAGAGGTGGAGAAGACTGTGCCCGAGGAAGAGGTGCTGATGAAGTTCGTCCGCAGTTGCTGCGCTGCTGGAATACGATATTGCTGCGTTCTGTACGAGGGCACGGTCTATCCGTGCATGGTACTTCAGGAAAAGGCCGGAGATGTGCGCGAGCAGAGCTTTTTGGATATCTGGCAGAACTCAGAGGTCTTTCAAGTTCTGCGAGATAGGGACAGGCTGGAGGGGAAATGTGGGCGTTGTGATTACCGCTACGTTTGCGGTGGCGCCCGCTGTAGAGTTTATGCCAGGACAGGCTCCCTCACCGCTGAGGACGAAAGCTGCTGGTTTACGGAGGAGGAGTTGAAGCGATGAAAAGCATGCCCTGGGATGAGGATCTCTGGCGGCGATTGAAGGATGCCATCTCGCCCATGCCGCCCTTTGTGCGCCAGCGAGCGCTCAAGACCATCATTGAGGCCAGTGAAACGTTGGCTCGAGAAAGAGGTTCGGAAGTGGTTCAAGAGGGAGACCTGGTCCAGGCAGCGAGAACGAAGACCCCAGCTCTCACCCGCCGGCGAATGCTCGACGCCCTGGCTGAGATGGGGATGAGGGTTGAAGTGGCAGAGAAAGAGGCGAAGCCATGAAACAGTTCGCGATTCTGAGTGGTAAAGGGGGCACCGGCAAGACGACAGTTGCAGCGGCGCTGGCCCATCTGGCCTCGCAGGAAGCCTCCATCGTGCTGGCCGACGCCGATGTTGATGCTGCCAACCTGGAGCTGGTGCTGTCACCTCAGATCCAGGAGGAAAGCGAGTTCGCAGGCGGCGAGGTAGCGGTCATTGACGCGGAACTGTGCACGGCCTGCGACGTCTGCGCCGAAGTCTGCCGCTTTGAGGCCATCATTCCCGGCGATGAGACATACGCAGTGGACGAGATAGGCTGCGAGGGCTGCGCTTCCTGCAGCTATGCCTGCCCAATGGAAGCCATCGAGATGCAGGAGCGGCTGGATGGGCGATGGTTCCGCTCTCAGGCCCGCTACGGCCCGCTCTTCCACGCTCATCTCTTCGCCGCGAGAGAGAACTCAGGCAAGCTGGTGACGCTGGTCAAGAGCCGGGCGCGCCTGCTCGCCACAGAGGAGAACGCCGACTACCTGCTGGTGGACGGCCCGCCGGGCATCGGCTGCCCCGTCATCGCTGCCATCTCAGGCGCGGACCTGACTCTCCTGGTCACCGAACCCACGGTGGCCGGGGCGCACGACCTGGAGCGTATCCTGGGCATGGCCCGGCACTTCGGCGTCCAGGCTGTGGTCTGCATCAACAAGTACGACCTGAACCCCGCCAAGACCGAGGAGATCGCCTCCTGGTGCGCGGAGCGGGGTGTGCCGGTAGTGGGGCGGATCCCCTTTGACCAGGATGTTACGCGGGCCATGGTACAGGGGGAGCCTATCACCGAGTACTCCGATGGCCCGGTGGCCAAGGAGTTGCGGCGGATTTGGGCTCGACTGAAGGCAGGGTTTGGAGAGAACGACAGGAGAGCCTTTCATGATGTTGAATTGGAAGGAGGTGAACAAGATGCCAGCTTTTGATGGAACCGGACCCAGGGGGCTGGGTCCCATGACTGGACGCGGGGAAGGGTACTGCGCCGTAGCGTTCCCTCCGCCTGGGACGGGGAGGGCTCCTTACGGATACGCGGGACTGGTGGGCACGCCGGTGCGGCCTGCCCTGGGCCTGCGTCGGGGAATGCGTTTCGTTCGCGGCAGGGGCCGGGGACGAGGACGAGGCCGACGCAACTGGTAGAGGCAGCGTGCATCCTGCCCAGCAGTTGAAACGCAAATCATTTCGCAAAGAGAGGAGGTGACTGAGATGCCTGGTGGAGATAGAACTGGCCCGATGGGTACGGGCCCGATGACTGGCCGAGCGGCTGGCTTCTGCGCCGGCTACGACGCTCCCGGATATGCCAACGTCGTTCCTGGCCGAGGTTTTGGGCGAGGTTTGGGGAGGCGTGGCTGGGGCGGCGGCGGGCGTGGCTGGCGTCATTGGTACTACGCCACCGGCCTTCCGGGCTGGATGCGCTTTGGCTACGGTCAGTGGCCCGCGCCGCAGATGACCGCTGCCTGGGGAGCCGAGCCGTGGGCCTATGGCGCTCCGGCGCCCGGCCCGATGCCCCAAGAGCAGGAGTTGCAACTGCTGAGGGATCATGCCGATGCTCTGAAGGCTCAGCTTGACCAGATCAGCGCACGCATCGAAGAACTCGAAAAGGAGACGTAGTGGTGAATATCGGGGGGATAAAAGTCGGGGCGGGTGAACGGAATCGGTAAATTCGCCACCCGCCCCGAGCCCCCAACGGCTCGACTGAGCTCGCCGAAGTCCTGCACGGTGGTCTAACCACCGGCAGGAGAGGTACAATCAAATTATACCGTCAAAAAGGAGAAATAGCAAATGAGAATAGTCGTCACATCCAACGGCACAGACCTGGACGCGCCGGCCAGCCCGGTCTTCGGGCGGTGTCCCACTTACATCTTCGTGGATACGGAGACCCTGGAATTCGAGTCCGTTTCCAACCCGGCCATGTCCGCTCCAGGTGGGGCTGGAATCCAGGCCGCACAGTTCGTCGTCGAACAGGGCGCTCAGGCGGTGCTGACCGGGAACGTCGGCCCCAACGCCTACCACGTTTTCCAGGCAGCCAACGTACCCATCTACCTGCTCACGGGCGGGACGGTGAGAGAGTCCGTCGAAGCGTACAAGGCGGGACGGCTGCCATCCGCCGCCGACGCCAGCGTCCAGGCTCACGCTGGAATGGGCATGGGGCGCGGGATGGGTATGGGGCGTGGAATGGGTCGTGGGATGGGCCGGGGCATGGGGCAAGGTGTCTGGGGGACAACGGCTCCGCCTCCGCCGCAGCCCGCGCCATCCGCTTCCCGCCCTTCGACAGGCCCAGAACAGCGTGAAGAAGAGGTCGCGGCCTTGAAACAGGCAGCCGGCGATCTGCGCAGGCAGTTGGCTGAGGTTATAGAACGGCTCGATAAACTGGAGCTTGCCCTGAGCCCTGTCGAAGGGAAGGGAGACTAAATCATGCGCATCGCGATTTCTGCCGAAGACAACAATGGTCTGGAAAGCGTGGTTAGCCCTCACTTCGGTCGCTGCCCGCACTACATCCTGGCGGACGTGGAAGGTCAGGAGGTCAAAACTGTCCGGGACGTGGATAATCCATACTGCGGCCAGCACGCGCCGGGACGGGTGCCGGGTTTCATCCACAGCCATGGAGTGGACGTGATGCTCACTGGCGGGATGGGAAGGAGGGCCATCGGCTTCTTCGAGCAGTACGGCATTGAGGCCGTGACCGGCGCGTCGGGCACGGTGCGCCACGCCTTGGAACGCTACCTGGGCGGCGCTCTCTATGGTGCTCAACCCTGCCGCGAGAGCCAGGAGCACGCTGCCGTTCCGGCCGAGGGCGAGTACGAACAGGACGAGATGGGCCGCCTGCGCGAGGAGGCCGAGATGCTGCGTGACCAACTGGACGAGGTGATGGCCCGGCTGGATAAGCTGGAGAAGTAGCGTAGGGGAGGCGAGAAATTTGCCACGAATTTCATGAATTAGCGCGAAAAGTAAAAAAATTAGTGAAAATTCGTGCGATTCGTGGCAAGGAAAGGGGAGGTGACAAACCAATGCTGACCATCGAGTTAAACCGCTGCGACGGCTGCGGCGTCTGCGTGGAGGTCTGCCCTGAGGGAGCCATCTCTCTGGTAGATGGGGCGGCGAGGATAGATTCAGGTTCCTGCACCGAGTGTGAGGCCTGCGTCCGGACCTGCCCCACCGAGGCGATCCGGGTGGCCAGGCCGGTGGCCGTCAGGAAAGAGCCGGCGGGTGCCGTGGCAGAGAGGCGCCGTCCTGAGCCTGTCGAAGGGCCCCGGCCCATCACACTGGCAACGTTGGCCGGCGCGACCCTCAGCTTTATAGGTAGCCAGTTTTTGTCCCGCGCAGCGAATGCCATCGTCAATGTCCTGGACAGGCGACTTAGCGAAAAGCCTGCAGACGAATCCCGCGAAGCGGCGCTGACCGCAGGGAAGCCTGGCGGTCGTCGCTATCGAAGACGTGGAGGTCAAGGATGATCGTTCTCAAATCTTCCCGCGAGTTGGCGCTCATGCGCCAGGCGGGCCGCATCGTAGCCCAAGTCCACGAGGCCTTTCGGGAGGTGGTCCGTCCGGGCATCAGCACTTTAGATCTGGAGAAAGTCGCCTCCCATATCATCGAGCAAGAGGGGGCGATTCCCTCTTTCAAGGGGTACCGGGGCTTCCCGGCCTCCATCTGCGCCTCGATCAACGAGGAGATCGTGCACGGCATCCCCACCCCCAGGCGGGTGCTGGAGGAGGGCGACATCATCAGCCTCGATGTGGGCGCCATCTACAAGGGCTATCAAGGAGACGCGGCCATCACCCTGCCGGTGGGCGAGGTAGATGAGGAGGTTCGACGCCTCTTGCAGGTGACCCAGGACGCGCTGAAGGCGGGCATCGCCCAGTCCCGCGCCGGCAAGCGACTGGGCGACATCTCCGCAGCCATCCAGCGCCATGCAGAGGTCAACGGCTTCAACGTGGTGCGGGAGTACACGGGCCACGGCATTGGTCAGAAGATGCACGAGGATCCCCAGATCCCCAACTTCGGGCAACCCAACCGGGGGCCGCGCCTGCGGCCGGGCATGACCTTCGCCCTGGAGCCGATGGTCATGGCGGGGGACTGGCGGACGCGGACACTGTCCGACGGCTGGACGGTGGTCACCGCCGACGGCTCGCTTTCGGCCCACTTCGAGCATACCCTGGCCGTTACCGATGGCGAGCCTGAGATCCTCACGAAGTTGTAGAAACTGCCAAAAAACCCGCTCAGAGGCCCGTCTCGGGCTGATTGACGCACCCGGGACGGGTGCTAGAGCAATTCTTTATACTCTCTGGAGGGAGGGGAAGCCTTGAGAACGGTCGGCATCGTAGGATACAAGAATAGCGGCAAGACGACCCTGGCGCACGCCCTGACCCAGGAGTTGGTCAAAAGAGGCCACCGCGTGGCTGCTGTCAAGCACTCATCTGAGAGGATGGATTTTCTCGAGAAGGACACTGCCAAACTGGGCGAGTTCGCTGGCCAGGTGGGGTTCATCTCAGCGCTGGAGTCGGGCGTCTTCTGGAAGAAGCCCCTGAGCCTGGAGAACATCATGCCCCATCTGGAGGCGGACGTTCTCCTCGTCGAGGGCTTCAAGGCAGAGAAGACTTTTCCCAAAATCGTCTGCCTGCGAGGAGAGCCGGATGACCAGGATCTATTCGATGGCCTGGCCGTCTGCGCGGTGGGCCCCGCTCCCGAAGGGCGAGAACTCGACGTCCCTCTCTTGAGCCTGGACGAGATAGGGGAGATCGCCGACCTGGTGGAGGAGAAGGCGTTCAAGCTGCCCAATCTCGATTGCGGGAGCTGTGGGTTCGGGACTTGCTACGAGCTGGCTCGCGAGATCGTCAAGGGTAACAGGAGTGAGGAGGATTGCATTTCCCTGCAGCCGATGACGGAGGTGAGAATAGATGGTGAGTTGATGCCCATGAATCCCTTTATCTCCGACATCGTGAGAGGCACTATCCTGGGGATGCTGTCACCGCTCAAAGGATTCAAGAAGGGAAAGATCGAGATCGGGATCTGATGCGCCGAACTGGCGGTGAGCACGCTGCGCGAGGCCATCGCCAACTGGCATGTAGAAGACAGGGAGTGAAACAATGAGGTTAGCCTGGCCGTGAGTGGAATGTCGGACTACTTCGTTCGCCTGCGGAGCTGCATAGGGCACGATC
>CAZVCJ010000084.1:0-17466 GCA_964625745.1 uncultured Anaerolineae bacterium
TCTATGTCGTGTCCATAGGAGACAGGGGAGGGGAGAGGCGTCCAGTCAGGCTCGAAAAACTGGAGGGCACATCCCCTCTTGGTGTCGGTGATGGTGTTCGCACATAGATCTATCAGCTCCTCAAGGCGGCTCTTAACCGTCGCATCCTGAGAAGCCCGGTATAGATTGGTGAAAGATTCCAGGAGGTGGACGTGAGTGTTCATGGTCTTTCTGTCACCACTCACCCCGTAATCCGGATGCTGGGGAATGGGGCTCCACTCTTCTGAGAAGGACTCCCTATAGCCTTTCCATTGGCTGTCGTGACCAAATCTGTCTATCATGCCAAATGTCTCAAGGGCAAGCCTGAGGGCCTCCTCGTTTCCAAAGGCCAGGAAATATTCGCTGAGCCCATAGATGGCGAAGCTCTGCCCGTAGAGATGCTTCTGCTTGTTGAGGGGCAGGCCCTCCGCTGAGACCAGGTAATACCAGCCGAGCCTTGCCGGGTCATAGAAGCGCTCCCGAAGAAAGCTGAACGAACGGTCTGCCATGTCGTGATACACTGGTTGCGGGTCAAGCCTGTAAGCGGCCGAGAAGGACCAAAGGAACCTGGCGTGCTGCACAAGGCCCTTGGGAAGCGAGGGGATCGGATTGCCCTTCCGGTCAAGGCCACCATAGAAGCCACCATGCCTGGTGTCCGGGCCATGCCTTATCCAGAAAGCCATGATCCCATCGGTCAGGTGGCTGAGATATGTATCCTTATGCTCTATCAGTTTCGCGATTTTGTTCTCCAACTACCTATACCTCTTCACAGCTCTCCCCCAATGGGGAAACGGTATCCTCCTCGATGACGCTCTCCTTCGGCGTGCTATGGCGTTTCCAAAACGCGCAATTTGCTTTGAACGCTAATCTGTGGTATAATCTTGATAGTCGAGTTCCGCCTTGTACTCGATTCCCGACGCCCCCCAAGTGGGGTGCTGGCGCGACCGACCATAGTGGCAACCTTTCGAGAGTCAATCAACTTCTATCGTGTTTGTTCGTAGCGTTACTGCTCGCGTTTGCCAGTTGGCAGGAAGGAGTTGCAACTATGATGAGTAGAGTAGCGATTGGACTTGCTGTTCACTTCGTCATTGTGGTCGGGAGTCGGGTACAGGGCAGAACTTGAGCGTAACCAGAGGCAGGAATGACCTGCCTTTTGTATTTTGTAAGATATTCTGTCCGTAATCGCGCTGATGGCAAGCAGCCTACATATCGGCGCTTATTTTTGTGTGACGCTTGGGCGAACAACCTCCGCATTTCAGCTATGTGTCTGGAAACTCAGGAACTACCACATCTACTTCTCACAAAGGTCGCTCCGGCCTCAGCTCGTCCGGAAGGCTGGCCCGCACGTTGGCATAGACAGCCTCGTTGACCTCCACGCCCAAACCCTCCAGGGCCAGAAAAACCGCCCCTACCACCGGCTCGAAATCGGGGAGTACGATGTTAGCCTGGGGAGCTACCCTGTGCACCACCTGGGTCACCGTGTCCACCAGCAGCGGACCCTTGCCCTTGAACACGCTGCCCCCCAGCACCACCTCCACGTCGGTGGTTTCCAACCCCAACCGCCTGATGATCGCGTTGGCCGTGGTTCCCACCTCGGTCCCTACCCGCACCAGGAGATCCTGAGCCACCTGGTCCCCTCCATAGGCTGCCTCGAAGAGGAGAGGCACCAGGGCAAGGAGGCGCCGTTGGTCGAACTGGCCGGGATAGTAGTCGAACTGGCTCTGGTAGAGCTGGGCGATCAGCTCCTCCACCGAAGGGAGCCCCAGGGCACTGAGAACCATCTCCGTCAGCACGGTGGGCTGGCCCCGCCCATCCCAGGCGCGACAGATCAGACGGATCACCTCCTGAGCGATATCGCCGCCCCCGCCCCAATCGCCCGACAGTGCCCCCAAGCCCGGCAGTTGCACCTCCCGCCCGTCGGGCCCGATGCCGCCGGCATTGAAGCCGGTGCCGCAGATCACGGCCACACCCCAACTGCGCTTGAGGCCGGCTCGCAGGGCGACCAGGGTATCGTTCTTGATGCGCACCCGTCGGGCAAGGCCCATTCCCTTGATGGCCGGGGTCAGGAGGGCAAAATCCACGGGCAGGTCGGCCCCGGCCAGCCCGAAGAAACCGAAGTCCACGGGAGGAGACGCGCCGGCCTGAGCCAGAGCTTCCTCGGAGGATCGTCTGATCTCGGCCAGGGCCGGCTCCAGCCCGGCCACCTGGTGGTTGCCCGGCCCACCCTGGCCGAACCCCAGGATATGGCCGTCTTCGTCGGCGACAAGGGCGAAGGTCTTGGTTGCGCCAGCGTCTACGCCCAGAACGAGACTCATGTTCTCCCCTCGAATTGCGGCAGGTAAGCCCGGTTGGCCTCCTTGATGGCCGCCCAGAGCCCCTGGGCCACGGCAAAGGAAGGCACCAATGGATGGGCCAGAAGAGCTTGCAAAGCTGCTTGCTCGTCCCCCTCCACTGCAGCCAGGACGGTCAACTCCTCGTAGGCCTTGACAGCCTGGGCCAGACCCCGTATCGCCGGAGGCAGGGGGGCCACAGGGATCGCTCGGGCACCGCTCCCATTGATCATCGAGGGCAGCTCCACAATACATTCCGGAGGGAGATCGGGCAGGGCACCGTTATTGCGCGTGTTGACGATGTGCACCTCACCCTTGTCACGATGTATAGCGCTGATGACGGCCACGGCTACGGTGGAATAATGGGCCCCGCCCCGCTTCTCCAGCAGCCTGGGTTTGTGCCTCAAGTTGGGGTCAGCGTAGAGCTCCAGCAGGCCGGCTTCGATCTCCTGGACTACCTCTCCCCGGGTTTTCTCCGCCCGGCGCTGCTCGGCCACCACCCGATCGTGGTTATAGTAATAGGTCAGGTAGTAACTGGGGAGCATCCCCAGCGTCTCGAGAAGCTCCGGGGAAAAGGGATATTCGCCTGCCCTGGCCAGGGCTATGGCGCCCTCCAGCACCCGGTCGAAGACCTCCTCACCGTCCAACCTCACGCCGCGAATCCAGCTCAGGTGGTTCAGTCCAACGTAGTCCAACTGGATGCGCTCAGAATCCACGCCCAACTGCCGGGCGATGCCCTGCTGGAATCCAAAGGGCGAGTTGCACAGGCCAATGGTCGGGATGTCGGTGTACTTGAGCAGGGCCTCGGTAATGATGCCCGAAGGGTTAGTGAAATTGATGAGGTGGGCTCCTGGCGCCACCTCGGCCACGTCGTGGGCAATGTCCAGGAGCACGGGGATGGTGCGCAGTGCCTTGGCAAAGCCGCCTGGGCCTGTGGTCTCCTGGCCCACCACCCCGAACTGAAGCGGGATCTTCTCGTCCTGGATGCGGCAGGCCAGGCCCCCTACTCGAATCTGGGTAATGACGTAATCGGCTCCTTCCAGCGCTTCTTGCCGCTGCGTCGTAAGCCTCAGCTCGATGTCGGCCTCGGCTGCCCGCAGCATGCGCTCTGCCAGTCCGCCCACCACGCGCAATCTGTTCTCATCAATGTCCATCAGAACGATGGTGGTCACCGGCAATTCATCCCCTCTCTCGATGAAACCCTCGATGAGCTCCGGGGTATAGGTGCTGCCTCCGCCGATGACACAGATCTTCAGTCCACTCACTTCGCACCTCCAGAATCGGACGCAGATGCCGCTTCGCTTACACGCAGATTTTCGCAGATAAGATCAAAGAATCAGCGTTTATCTGCGTTCATCTGCGTCCTATCCGCCGCAGCTCAGAAATGGCCACGCTGCTGCCCTGTCCAGATGGTGAGAAGCGGTAAGATTCTTTTGCCCATGCTATCATTCCCTCACTTCAGGATGGCCTCCACCGTTACCTCCGTCTGACCAACAGGTGGCAGGGGGACGATGTCCCCCTCAATCGGCTGGCTGTCCACTATCAGCGAAACCGTATTTCCCTTGCCAGCGCGCTCCACAGAGATGTGGTAGGTCACGCCTCGGAAGACACGCCTGGCCCTGAAGCCAGGCCAGTTGCGGGGGATGACCGGGGCGATTTGCAGACCGGTGTAGGTGGGCCGGATGCCCAGGATCCGCTGGGTGATGGCCACGTAGTTCCAGGCCGCCGTGCCGGTCAGCCAGGAGTTCTTGGCCTCGCCGTAGGTGGGAGCGTCGCGCCCGGCGATCATCTGGGCGTAGACGTACGGCTCGCAGCGATGCACCTCGCTGATGGCCTCTCGCGCCGAAGGATTGATGCGGGTATAGTAGTCATACGCCTGGTCGCCGTGCCCGATTATCGCCTCGGCGATCATGATCCACGGGTTGGTGTGGCAGAAAATCCCGGCGTTCTCTTTGTAGCCGGGTGGGTAAGACGAGATCTCGCCCAGGTTGAGGTAGTAGCGCGTGTAGGCGGGCTGCTGGAGAGTGATGCCGTGCGGCGTGGCCAGGCGTTCCTTCACCGCCGCCAGCGCCCTCTTGGCCCTGCCATCATTGAGACCTATGCCAGCCATCACGCAGAAGCCCTGCGGCTCGACGAAGATCTGCCCTTCCTCACATTCGTGCGAGCCGACCTTGTGCCCGAAGGCATCGTAGGCGCGGAGGAACCACTCGCCATCCCAGCCGTGCTCGAGAATGATCGCCTCCATCCGCTGCGCCGCTTCCACATAGAATTGCGGATTGCAGATTGCAGATTGTAGATTGCAGATTCGCTGATTCGCTGATTCGCTGATTTGCGCCATCTCCTTCGCTGCCAGCACGAACAACCCGGCAATGAAGACCGACTCGGCCACTTTGCCGTCTTTGTTGGTGGTGGTTTGGAACGATTGGCCGGGCTCGTCGGAGAAGGTGTTCAGGTTCAGGCAGTCGTTCCAGTCGGCGTGGCCGATGAGCGGCAGGCCGTGCGGCCCCAGCCGCTCCAGCGTGTAGCGCAGGCTGCGCTGCAGGTGCTCGTAGAGTGGCTGCTCGGTGCCAGGCTGGCTCTCGTAGGCCACCGGCTCGTCCAGGATGCTCCAGTCGCCGCTTTCCTTCAGGTAGGCGGCCACGCTCAGGATCAACCAGAGCGGGTCGTCGTTGAAGTTGCCGCCGATCTCGTCGTTGCCGCGATTGGTGAGCGGCTGGTACTGGTGGTATGCACCACCGGTCTCCAGTTGCGTGGCAGCGAGATTGAGTATGCGCTCGCGGGCTCGTTCTGGAATCAGGTGCACAAAGCCTAGCAGGTCCTGGTTAGAATCGCGGAAGCCGATGCCGCGCCCGATGCCCGATTCAAAGAACGAGGCCGAGCGCGACAGGTTGAAGGTGACCATATTCTGATAAGCGTTCCAGACGTTGACCATGCGGTTGGTGTGAGCGTCCGGCGTGTCCACCTGGAAGATGTCCAGCATGTCTTCCCAATGGGCGCGAAGAGCCTCGAAGGCAGCCTCCACGTTTTCTTCGTCCAGATACCTGGCGATGATGGGCCTGACCGTTTGCTTGTTGATCGTCTGCGAACCAGGGGGATCGAACTTCTGATCTTTGGGGTTCTCGTGGTAGCCAAGCAGGAAGATGATCTGGCGGGTCTCGCCGGGCCCGAGGGTGACTTTGACGTGGTGCGAGCCTATAGGCGCCCAGCCATGAGCTATGGAATCGAACGAGCGACCGAGTTCGACCGCCGCCGGATTGTCCCAGCCTCGGTACGGTCCCAGGAACACATCGCGCTGCGTGTCGAATCCGGCCAGTTTCTCGGAGCAGGCAAAGAAGGCGAAATGATCCCGCCGCTCCCGGTACTCAGTTTTGTGGTAGATCACGCCTCCTTCCACTTCCCCCCCGTCACCACGGGGGGGATTAAGGGGGGGAACCTCCACCTCGCCGATGTTGAAATTGCGCTGAAAGTTGGTGGCGTCGTCCCAAGCATCCCACAGGCAGAACTCGATGCTGGAGAAAACCGAGAGGCTGGCGGGCTCCTGGCGCCGATTGGTCAGCGTCAGTTGCCAGATCTCCAGACTGTCGCCCAGCGGGACGAAGTACCGGGTCTGGGCTTCGATCCCCTGATAAGTAGAACCGATGATGGTGTAGCCCAGCCCGTGGCGGCAGACGTAATTCTCTAGTTCGTGGCGGGTAGGCTGCCAGGAAGGGGACCAGAACTCCGCCGTGTCGTTGTCCCGCAGGTAGATGTACCGTCCGCTGCAATCCAGGGGAACGTTGTTGTAGCGGTAGCGCGTGAGGCGCTGCAGGCGTGCGTCCCGATAGAACGAATAGCCTCCGGCGGTGTTGGAGATCAAGCCAAAATATGCCTCGCTCCCCAGGTAATTGATCCAGGGGAGCGGGGTGTCGGGCCGCGTGATCACGTACTCACGGCGTTGGTCGTCAAAGTGTCCGTAACGCATAGTCTCCTTCAGAGAGAATTCTCTTTGATGAAATCAATTAGCTCGTCGGCTTTCGCAAAGGCCAGACAGGTCACCGTGTCAGCCCCGCCGTAGTAGATGGCCATCCGACCGGTGGCGGCATCGGTCAGGGCGGCGCAGGGGAAGAGCACGTTGGGCACGTCGCCAACCTGCTCGTAGATTTCTCTGGGATGCAGCAGATACGGCTCGGTGCAGTAGAGCACTTTCCAGGGCTGGTGGATATCCAGCAGCGCGGCGCCCATCGAGTAGACGAAGCCATTGCAGGAGGTCAGCACCCCGTGGTAGAGCATCAGCCAGCCCTCGGTGGTTTCAATGGGGATGGGGCCGGCGCCAATCTTGGTGCTCTGCCAGCCGCTGGCGGGTCGCATGACCAAGCGGTGCTTGCCCCAATAGGTCATATCGGGACTTTCGGAGTAGTAGATTTCTCCAAACGGGGTGTGTCCCCGATCGCTGGGGCGGCTGAGCATGGCGAAATTCCCGTTGATTCTGCGCGGGAACAGGACACCATTTCGGTTGAAGGGCAGGAAGGCGTTCTCCATCTGATAGAAGGTCTCGAAATCGTGGGTGTAAGCTACCCCGATGGTCGGCCAGCCGGCGAAGCTGTTGCACCAGGTGACGTAGTAGCGATCCTCGATCCAGCAGACTCGCGGATCGTAACCGTAACCCCACTCCATCGGTTCGAAGCCTTCGGCGGGCTGGAAATGGATGCGTTCGTTGTCAATCTCCCAATTCAGCGCGTCCTTGCTGCGCCCGACGTGGAGCTGCATGGCTCGGCGTTTGTCGTCGCAGCGAAAGACGCCGCGGAACTCGCCCTTGGTTCGACTTCGCTCACCACAGGGATACGGTACCACGGCCGAGTTGAAGATGCTGTTGGACGAGGGGATCAGATCTCGCGGGATGATGGGATTCTTCGAGTAGCGCCAGACCACTTCGTCGCACCCAGGAGGGCGTTCTTCCCAGGGAATGTTGGGCAGTTCGGGACCAATGATTTCGGCTTTTGACATGCCTTATTCCCTCCATTACGTTTTACGCTTTACGCATTTACGTCGTGCGTAAAACGTAAGGCGTAAAACGTAATAGATTGATGTCGGTCATAGGGTCACACAGTTGAGAGATCCCACTCTTCGTAGATCTTGGGTACATCACTGATCAGGCGTTGGGTGTAGGCCTCTTTCGGATGCAGAATCACCTCATCGGCAGATCCACTTTCGACGAATTTCCCATGCTCCATAATGTGTACGGTATCAGAAACATAATACGCCAGGCCAATATCATGGGTGATAAAAATAACTGTCATCCCGATTTCTTTACGTAATTGCATCAGCATTTCCAAGATGGTCGCGCGTGAACAGGCGTCAATCATCGAGGTTGGCTCATCAGCCACCAAGATCTTTGGGTTCAGGAGGAAGATACGGGCAATCATTAAACGTTGCATCTGCCCGCCGGAAAGCTCAAATGGATACTTTTTGGTTAATTCCTCGAACTTCAAGTTGACAAAGCCGCACGCCTCAGCCATCATCTCTACTTTTTTTGCATGTGGAAGATGTCGACCGCCGCGCATGTGAATACAATCTAAAAGCACGGTATCAATGTTTCGAAATATATTGTATGAAGAGTACGGATCCTGAAAGATCGCCTGAATGTTTTTCCAATATTCCTTTTTCTTCTTTTGAGTACTGATATCACGCTCCTTCCCTTGGAAGTAAACCTCACCCTCAGTGATGCTGATCAGTCCCAAAAGCATCTTCGCTAAAGTAGTCTTTCCGCTGCCCGATTCGCCCACGATCGAGGCGACTTCGCCCTCGTAGAAATGGATATCCACATGATCAACGGCGACAGTTTTCTGGCGGCCAAACCCAAATACCTTGGTAAGCCCTGACGTGCTCAGGCATAATTTTTTTTCATCTGGCATCTTTTTTGGCCTCCCTCAGATAAGCATCCCTCAATTCTTTTTCCGACAAGATACAGCGGTACGCCCGGCCGCCATACGCTTCGTAAAGACCGACAGGAATCACCTTGCAATCTGGCCGAACGTATTTGCAGCGCTCAGCAAAACGGCACCCAGTCGGTGGGTTTTTTAGATTAGGCGGTACTCCAGGAATGGCCGTCAGTTTGACATCCCGCTGACCTTGTTCAGGCACGATGATCGAGCCCATGAGACCTTTGGAATATGGATGGAGTGGATCAAACACGGCTTGTTTTGCGGTGCCCTCCTCCACGATCTGCCCTGCGTACATGACCATAATATCATCCGTCACGTTGTAAAGCAGCGGAAGTTCATGCGTGATGAAGATCAACGAGCTGATAAAACCAACTTCCATTAATTGCCGCAGCATCTTGATAACCATCTTCTGTGAAGTGACATCGAGTGCGGAGGAAGGCTCATCAGCAATCAGCACTTGTGGTAACAGTAACACAGATACCGCAATCACTGTGCGCTGTTTCATACCGCCCGAAAGTTCAACGGGGTATTTTTGCAATACTTCGGCTGGAAGCCCCAGGGTCTCGAACACTGTTCTGGCACGTTCATAAATATCCTTCTTGGTGATGTAAAGATCATGCGCTTGAAGAACATCCTCAATAAAGTGGATGATCTTCTGTGTAGGGTTGAGCGCGTTCATCGCGGATTGGGGGATATATGCAATCTCCTTCCCCAAAATCGATTTGCGAACTTCATCAGGGTCCATCCTGGAAATATTACGCCCTGCGATGATGATTTCTCCACTCATGTAGTGTAGTGGAGGGAAATAATAGCCCATCAGGCTGAGCGCCAGCGTCGACTTTCCGCAGCCGGATTCCCCCGCAATTCCCAGCGATTTCCCTTCTTCGACCTTCAGAGAAACGTGGTCAACAGCGCAAATGTCTTCCTTGAACCGGGTGACCCATTTTGTCGTTAGTTCCCTAACCTCTAATATTACATTATTTTTTGTCGTTCGTTCCCTAACCTCTAATATTGCATTTGACATTTCAACCGCCTAGTCCCTCAATGCCGGATTGAATACCTGGTCGAGACCTGTATTCATCAGATTCATCGAGAACGTAACCAGAACGATGGTAACGATCACGGGGAGGTACGCCCACCATTTTCCCAGGATTGGCGCCTGGTAGATCAATGCCCAGTTCAACATCAGCCCCAAGGTGGGTACTTCCGTTGTTTTTGGTCCCAACCCAAGGATCGACAACCCGGCCTCCGCCAGGATAGCCGTGGAAATCTGCAAGATGAGCGCCATAACGACATAAGAAGCGATGTAAGGCAGAATATCTGTGAGAATGATGTGAACGATTGAGTGCCCGGATAATTTCGACAGATTGACATGGTCGCGATTCCGCAGTGAAATGACTTGCGCCCGCACCGCCCTGGCAGTCCATACCCAGGAGGTAAGCCCGATCACCACTGCGATGGTAAAGGCACCGCGCTTCTCCTGCCCGATACTGAATGAAATCAAGATCAACAACACAATAGTGGGGATTACAGTAAAGAGATTGGTGGCGAACATAGTGGTGTCATCCGCCAGGCCGCCGACATACCCCCCCAGCAGTCCCAGGGTCAAACCGATCAAGGTGGCAATGATACCGCCGACAAAACCGATCTGCAGCGATACGCTGGTGGCCTTAACCAGCTCCGTCAGCACATCCCTACCAAAGCTATTAGTTCCAAGCGGCAACACCCGTACGTTCGGGACCTGGTTGATATTCACGTAATCGGATTGTGCGACAACACCTGCCTCCTCCAGGGCACTCGTTTCCGCGTTTTTTACTGCAATGCTTACTCCCTCGGTTGACAAAAGTCCCTTGAGCGAGTTATTGAGCCGAACATAGTAATTTCGCTTGGCATTGGTCATCCCGGCAATCCTCACCTTGGGGTCATAATTGTTCTCCCACTGATCCAGGAGTACTTCGGTATTGTCGATATCAATCTCATTTTCAGGAATCCCGTCTGCCACAAGCCAATCCTTCATGGCAAGGCGGTCGTCGTTGCTCAACTTGCTGGCAATTCGATTAGCCGCAGCGTTATCCAGATTCAGCGTGTACTGGGTGGAACCAACGCTGTCATAAACATTCACATAGATTCCCGGTGGGAAGAAAGTACCCTGGCCGATGATTTCTAATGGCGGATATGTTATTATCAGCGGATAAACGATCACGATCAGCAGAATTGCCACAAAAATGGAAAAACCAACCACAAATTTACCAGAGCGAAAAACTTGTCGAATGGTATGTTTCATAACAGCACCTTTCCTTCCTTAATCAGCCTGCGCCGCTCTAATGCGCGGGTCAATGATGCCGTAAAGGATTTCGATGATAAAGTTCGCACTCAGCACCATCACCGTGATGATCAATGTGGCTGCTGAGATCAGCGGATAATCCCCTCCCATTACACCGTTATAGAGCGTGAAACCAAGCCCCGGATAACTAAAAATGATCTCCGCGAACAGCGCGCCGCCGACCATGGTACCGATCGCTAACGCCAAACCGGTAATCTGCGGAAGCATGGCATTCCGAAATACATAACCGACGATCTTCCGGTCTTTGATTCCCATGAAACGGGCGTACTTTACGTAATCCGCATTCAGCTCATAGATGGACATGGAGCGCATGCCAATCGCCTGACCGCCGATGGCGATCAACACGATTGTCCAGAATGGCAGTTGGTAATGGACGATCACAGACCAAATAAATCCCCAGCTAAAGTTGGGAATCAGGTCAAACCCATATCCACCCGAGGTTGGGAACCATTTCAAGCCGACTCCAAAAATAACCAGCATAATGACTGCCATGCCAAATGCCGGGAAATTGCTGATAAAAATGCTGACGGGCATGAGCACTTTATCAAACCCGCCCTTGAGATAAGCCGCCAATGCGCCGAGTGTGTTCCCGATCAGCCAGCCGACGATGATCGCCGTGAACTGCAGACAGATCGTCCACCAGATGGAAGATTTGATGACGTCTGCCACTGTTCTGGGATAGTAGCTGAATGAGAAACCAAAATTGCCGTGGAACACATTTTTCACGTATAGAAAGAACTGTTCGAGCATGGGCTTGTTGGTGCCAAACAACTCCGTGTATTGCTGGTAAATCGCTTGAACCCCGGTCGCATTGCTCATGCCCTGGGCCATCCTTGCTACGATGGCTGCTACGGGATCTCCCGGCATTAACCGGGGCAGGAAGAAATTCAGTAGGAAGGCACAAACAAAGGTGACCAAGAACCAAAGTAGCTTGTTAAGGAAATACTTTCGGTATCCTTTCAACGCCATACCTCCTCGATTGATGAATCATTATTTTACGGATAGGTGCAACGCACTTGCGGGTAAAGTACACCCGTCCGTGCGTTGCACCTGTACAGCTTAAGCTACTTTGTAAGAAACAGCCATGTTCCGGTGTTCGTGGGACATGGCTGTTTTTAGAGATACCCGTTTATGGGTTAACCAGCGTCAGGTTATAGAGCCCTGCGATACTCCAACCGTCAGTCAGGTTGAGCGGCGGGACGGGCGGGTCTGTACCATCACCCTGGTGAGGGAAGTTTGTCCAAACACTCTCGTTCACAGCATGGAAATTTTGGGGACGGTACATGAGCGTGAAGGAGGGAATATCGGTCAGGTAGATCTTGACCAATTCAGTGTACATTTCCTTCAGCTTGGCGGCGTCCGTTTCAGCGGGGATCGCTTTGATCAATTCGTCGACCCTGGGATTGCTATATTGGCCCCAGTTGCCGTTCCAGTTGTTCGCCATACCGACGAATTCAGAGCTGAGCAAGTGGCGGATACGACCCCAAGGCTGGGTCGGGCCAGCGCCGTCGCTCCACATCATGAAGATGTCATAGCCAGCGGGGAGAGGCGCATCCGATTTGGTGACGACGGTCTGATAAACGGACCATTCTGGGTAGTTGGAGGTGATGTCAATACCGATCTTTTTACCGGCGGCAGCCACCACTTCGATCGCAGCCTGCCAGTCGGACCAGCCATTGGGGCAGGTTGCAACGTAGTGAAGTGTCTGCCCATTGAGCTCCCGCCAGCCATCGCCATTGGTATCGGTAATCCCGGCATCATCGAGCAGTTTCTTGGCGCCTTCGATATCGTTGCCGGCCCACTGCAGGTCCTTGACGGCATCGTGGTCGTACAGGGCCTGCTCACCAGGGGTTGGGTTCATGAGTGAGCGCGGAACCTGATCGAAGGTAGCCGATTGGTTGGTCATGGCGTTGGCAATGATGGTGGGATAGTCAACCGCCATGGCAATGGCCTTGCGAACCGCAAGCTGGTCCAAACCATAGGACTTCAGGTTGTAGTAGGCAGTTGGCAGGCTGGCGCCAATGCCATAAGGAGCATCGGGAAGGTAAGTGGAGATGGGCAGCCCATAGTTGAGCCACAGAATCTGAATATTGGAATTGAACTGCTGGCTGACATCCACTTCACCTTGTGCCAAAGCAACTGAACCGGCGGCGTTATCCTTAAAGATCGTATGCGCCAGGTACTTCGGAACAGGCAGCTTGCCCCACATGGAAGCATCCTGGCCCCAGTAGTTGTCATCACGAACGTAGACAACCTTCGTATCGTCAGCGAAGAATTTGTGATAGGGGCCGGAGTAAACGACGTCTTCCGCGGTATCAGCTAAAAATTGAGTCGCATCGCCGCCGGCGCGGGCTTCCAGTGTTTGGGTCCAGGCTTTCTGGATGACATAGTTGCCGCTCAGGTAAGCAGGGACCTGCAGAGGATTGACCGTTTTGCCGTTCGCGTCCAGTTTGGCCTTGACCAAAACCGTTTGGGCATCAACTGCTGTGATGGAGTCGATGTAATCTTTGTAGTTATTGCCAGCATTGGTTGAGTACTTGATATTGGAAGCCCAGGTATAGGCCACGTCATCCGCGGTCAGCGGGGTACCGTCGCTCCAATGGGCGGCTGGTTTGATCTTGAAGGTGATCTCGGTCTGCGCATCGTTCCACGCATAAGGACCATCCGCCAGCAGAGGATATGCCTTGCCATCGAGCATGTTGTACAGGTACGGGGTTTCGAACATGATGACGCGGGCGCTGTCCTGTGCGGCGATAGCCATCGCATTATTGTTGCTGCTGGAGTATGGATTCCAACCAACAACTGGACCCCACTGTTGACCATTGGAGTACAGGGTTTCATTGCGGGGAAGCGCTGCAGCTGGTGCCACTGGTGCCACTATTGGGGTCACCTCGACCACCACGGTCTCCTTGACGATCTTCTCGACCGGCACCTCTTTCTCGACCACCACGGTCTGGATCACCGGCTTCTCGACGACCTTTTCCGTCTCGACGACCACGGTCTGGATCACCGGCTTCTCGACCACCACTTCCTTCTCGATCACCTCTGGCGTAGGAGGAGCACAGGCCGAGAGCACCAGGCTCAGAACCACCAGCAGACTCGTAAAGAACACAATTGACTTACGCATTTCTTTTTCCTCCTTGACTTTGTGTGAAATGTCTAGTAAACCATGCCCCATGCGGACTTTGCTCCGCACAGGCCTTGCGTACAGGTCTTCCCTCTGTCTACGTTAGTTGGGGGTGAAGACCTGTATGCATCTTTAATCCCATTGCTTCAGATTTGCTCATCACCTCCTTTCCTCATGACCGGCTCAAAGCGGAACCACAAGAGGCCCTGATCACCAACTCTGTGGGCAAGACAATCCTCTGAGCAGGAGCCTCTTCTCCCGATGAATTTTCCAGCACGCTCAGCAACACCTCTACCGCCATTGAGCCCATGCGCTCAATCGGCTGACGCACGGTAGTCAGCGCCGGCTCAATCGCCGAGGCGATAGGGATGTCATCGAAGCTGACCAGAGCAATGTCCTGGGGAACCTGCCGGCCCGCTTGACGGAGCGCTTTCAGCGCGCCGACAGCCATCATGTCGCTGGCGACGAAGACCGCGCTGGGGGAGACAGGTAGCAACCGTTGCATGGCCACCATACCGCTGGCCTCGGCATAGTCCCCTTCCACGATCAGTTCCTCCTCCACGGGAATACCGCGCGCTTCCAGCGCTTGACGGTAGCCGCTCAGACGATCCTGGCCGTGGATCATGTCCAGCCGGCCGGTGATGGTAGCGATGCGCCGGTGTCCCAGACGGATCAGGTGCTCCACCGCCATCCGCGCCCCGCCGACGTTGTCCACATCCACGTAGTGGACACGTTCATCGGGATACCGTCCCACTGAAATGAACGGGATATGGTCGCGCAGCAAATTAGGGACAATCGGATCCTCCAGTGAGGCTGAAGCCACGAGCACACCGTCCAGGTAACCCCTGCGTAGGATGCGCTGATATATCTCTTGCCGGTCAGCATGGGCAGTAAACAAGGAGAGCATCAATTGATACTGGTGGGAATTGCATACTTCGGTGGCACCACGCAGCAAGAGGGAGAAGAAGGGATCGGTGAAAAGCGTCGTCACCGTTTCGGGGATCACCATACCAATGACATGGGTGCGACTGGTGGCCAGGCTGCGAGCGGCGGCGTGGGGTTGATAGCCTACCTGGTGGACGATTTGCCAGACCTGCTCCCGCACCTCGGGGCGGACATTGGGGTGGTCGTTGACGACCCGGGAAACTGTAGAGCGGGAGACGCCAGCTAATTTGGCGACTTCTTCGAGCGTAGGCGACATCGGCTGCTCCTGGAAGCACTCCCAACAAAATCCCAGAAAAAGGGTCGAAATTTGTGCCAAAGAAGGGGTTTGGAGCTATTTTTTGGGAGCGCTCTCAACAATATTATATCACAGATTGGAAGCTTTGTCAATACTCAATTTTTGATGCCGCCGCTTTTCTTTTTTGCCAAGATAGGGTATAATCTACAACGCTGTACCTAAACACTACAATAATGAATCGGAGTTGATATGCCAGCCGTTTTCCCCTTCACAGCCATCGTCGGCCAAGAGAAAATGAAGATGGCTCTCATCCTGAACGCCATCAGCCCCCAGATCGGCGGGGTGTTAATCCGAGGCGAACGGGGCACGGCCAAGTCCACCGCCGCCCGGGCCCTGGCCGCCCTGCTGCCAGAGATCGAAGTGGTGGCCGATTGTCCCTTTAACTGCGATCCTGAACAGCCTGAGACCCTTTGCGATAACTGCCGCGATCGAACTGAGCGTGGCGAGGAGCTGCCCGTAGCCCGTCGCAGAACCCGCTTTGTGGACCTGCCCGTCAGCGCCACCGAGGACCGGGTGGTGGGCACGCTGGACATCGAATTAGCCATCAAGCGCGGCGAGCGCCACTTCGAGCCGGGAGTGCTGGCCGCCGCCAACCGTGGCTTGCTCTACGTAGACGAGGTCAACCTGCTCGATGACCACGTCGTTGACCTGCTGCTGGACTCGGCGGCGATGGGTGTGAACGTGGTGGAACGAGAGGGCATCTCCTTCTCCCACCCCGCCCGCTTCATCCTGGTGGGCACCATGAACCCTGAGGAAGGGGAATTGCGCCCGCAACTGTTGGATCGCTTCTCCCTCTGCGTGGAGATCAAAGGCATCGCCGATCCCCAGGCCAGGGTAGAGATTCTGGAGCGCTGCGTCCAATTCGAGCAAGACTCCGAGGGCTTTCGGGAAGAGTGGGAACCGCACGACGAGCAACTCTCGCGCGAGATCGCCAGGGCCAGAGAGCTTTTGCCTGAGGTCAGATATGCCCCGACGGATCTACTGGTCATCGCCGAGCTAATGGCGAATCTGTCGGTGGACGGACACCGTCCGGACATCGTCATCCTCAAGACGGCCTTGGCTCACGCCGCCTTCGCCGGGCGACGGCGGATCAATGAGGCCGATATCCTGACGGCGGCTGAACTGGCCCTGCCACACCGCCTGAAGAGGCAACCTTTCCAGGAAGCGGAACTGAAACTGCAGGACCTGAAGGAGAAGTTGGCCCAGGTGAGCACGGAGCACGCTCATGACGACACGGCCTCTTTCACAGAGAGCGTCCCCGGGCAGGCCAAAGGTAACCCACAAGATGCTCCGGTCACTGAGGTCAATATGACCACGCCACTCAAGGGCCACCAGGCAGATCCCATGCCCCTCTCCTACATCCGGCAGGCAGACATGCCAGTGTCTATAGGCCCGGCCTTCAAGCCCAGGCGCGTGGAGACCCCGCTGGACCGGCTGACCAGGAACAGCGCGGGCAAGCGCAGTTTCACCAAGACCGAGCGCAAACGAGGGCGTTACATCCAGAGCCGGCCAGCCAACGGGCAGAGTGACGATATCGCCTTTGACGCTACCTTCCGATATGCCGCCCCCCACCAAATCCACCGCCAGAGCGGCAATCTGGCCCTGGCCATCGCCGACGAGGATTTGCAGCGCAAGGTGCGAGTGCGGCGGGCCGCTAACCTCATTCTCTTCGTGGTTGATGCCAGTTGGTCCATGGCTGCTGCGGAGCGCATGGTGGCCACCAAAGGAGCCATCATGTCCCTCCTCAACGACGCCTATCAACGCCGGGACCAGGTGGGCCTGGTCGTCTTTCAAAAAGACGACGCCAGACTCGTCCTGCCGCCTACCTCCAGCGTGGAGCTAGCCCAGAAAGCCCTCCAGGACATCCCCGTCGGCGGCAAGACCCCGCTTTCCAGTGGCCTCCTCCTGGCCTATCGCGTGTGCCAGAGGGAGCTTCGCCGCAACCCCGAAGTGATGCCCTTGATGATCCTCCTGACCGATGGAGCGGGCAACGTCTCCATGACCGACCTCCCGGCTCAGGACGAGGCGCTCAAAGTCGCCGACTTCATCAAGCGCGGCAACATTCGCTCAGTGGTCATCAACATGGAACATTCATCTTTTGATCGCGGCCTGGCCCAGGACGTGGCCGATGCCCTGGACGCTCCTTGCTACACCTTGCAGGCACTCAAGGCCGAGCACCTCTATCAGACCGTCCGGGGGGAGTTGAAAGGAGCTTAGAACACAAATGCGTAGGAAAAGGGGAGAAAATACTATGAAACACCATCGTTTGTCCACGTACGTGTTTCTGGTTTTGATTGGCCTCCTGGCCGCTTTTGTTTACTCGCAGGACAGCACGCCATCTTTGGCGTCCCCGGCCCGCCTCTCGGCCGAGCGCCAGGTGCAGGCTGCCTGGCAAAAGGCGCGACAGGTTGGGGTGTATCACTATAGCACCAGTATCAGTAGATGGAAATTTAGGGATCGAGTGGCACGGCAATGGCCTGAATGAC
>CAZVCJ010000085.1:0-9197 GCA_964625745.1 uncultured Anaerolineae bacterium
TGTCTCGCTTGATGATCTCGTCGTTCTCGTAGGCATCCAGCCGCCTGGCCAGGCCAAAGACGTTGGCCACCCACTCGGTGATGCGGCGGGCATCCTCCTCCAGGTGACTCCGCAGCACCCCCTGGCGGCTTTGGCGGATAACCCCCTCAATGCGCTCGCGGTACTCCAGCGCCTTTTCCACCTTATCACGGTATTTTGAGCTGTGCAGCTCCCCGACATTGAATTCCCCTCGCAGCATGTCGGACACGACCTTCTGGCCCAGAGCCGGATCGCTGAGACTGGTGTAGATGATCAGCGCCTCGGCCACCACGCCGATGATGAGCCAATACCACCAGCGCCACCAGGGAAACGGGTTGGGGAAGAGAAAGGTCAAGATGATCGTGGTGGCAATGGTGAGCGCGCTCTCCAGCCGAAAGATGGCATAGGAAAGCATAGCCTGCCACGCTCGTCGTTCCAACTCGGTTCGAAAGAGACCTTTGGCCATAAAACCTCGCGTGATGCGTGAAACGTAAAACGTAATGCGTAAAACGTAATTACGTTTCACGTTTTACGTTTCACTTTCTAAAAGTACGTTGACAGAATCTTGTACAGTTGCCGAATACTCTCCAAGTCGCCTTTCCGCACCTGGCCGTTGGTGGCCTCAGCCAGGGCCTCCAGGGTATCGTAGTCAGCGTCGTTGCCGTAGGCGATGCAAAAGACGACGATGGGCACGCCGCTCTCGTTTCCCGCCTGCATCGTCTGCGTCAACTCACGCGAGCTGATGCGGGAGTGGTTCTCCAGCCCATCGGTCATGGCCACGATGGCGTTGATGCGCTCGCTGTCGTTCAACTGCTGCAAGCGGACGTAGGCGGTGTTGATGGCATCCAGCAGAGCCGTGTCGCCGTTGGCCTCAAGCTCCTCAATGCTTGCCGTGAGGTCAGCTCGGTTCTGGCTTAGCTCGTCCAGAGGGATGATGTTGTTCACCTGGCTGGAGAACTCCACCAGCCCCACCCGCTCCAGGTCGCCCTTGATCTGATCCAGGAAGACGCGCAATGCCTCTTGAGCGTTGGCGAGCTTGTCGCCTCTCATGCTGCCAGAGGTGTCAACGACCAGGTACACGTTGGTGTGGCGCTTGGTGTACCACCAGGCATCTTTGACCACCTCCACCACCGCCGGGCTGGGCACCTGCAGGGTCGTCTGGGGCTGGGCGGGGTTCACGCCGTTCTCCGGCTTGATGGGCGAGGCCGGGTCGTCCAGAGGGATGGAGAGGTCGGCCGGGCGGTAGCCATAGGAGAGGATCAACATCTGGGCCTCTTGGGACGTGACGTAATCGCGGAAGTGCCCGAAGACCACGCGCTGTTCGTCGGTGAGGTCTGGCGTCTCCAACAGCGCCAGGGGGTGATCCTCCCACAAGGAGCCCTCGACAGGGTAGATGGCCACCAGACGGCCAGGGGCGCCAGCCTGGCTATTGAAGTAGATGACCAATTGCTCCTGACAGACGAAGGCGTCCAAATACGCCGGCCCCTTTTCCAGGACCTGCTGGACCACGGCCCACTCCCCTTCGCCATAGTAGCGCACCGTTTTCTCGATGGCCCCCACGTACTCGAGGGTGGCCTGCTGCTGAGCGTCCTCAATGGTCAGGCCCCTGGTCTTCCCTGCACCAGCGTAGAACTCAGCCAGGGTGGCCAGGAGACCGCTGGCCGAAGTGGTTGAGGGGTGGCTCCACTTGAAGTCGGGATCGCTCTGGGCTTTGGACAGGATGTCCCCCCAGCCGACGTCGCTCTCAGGGTAGCCGAAGGAGCGGGCCACGTCTTCCCACATAGCGATCACCACCGGGCTCACGGCGTAGCGAACCGTCTCACCCACCAGCGACGACTCGCCCCCGGTCTGGTCCATCCAGTCCCGGTCCAGTTGATCCAGCCATAAGGATACGTCAGGGCTGATGGCCTGAAAATCCCCGGCCAGGGCCCCCTCGATCATCGCCTCAGGCTCCAGCTCGACGCTCTGCACGGTCATGCTCTCGCCCTGATCCGTCTTGAGGTTCTGAGCGTTGAACCCGCGCACCAGCTCCTCGAACAGGCTCTGCTTCTCAGGAGAATAGGCTACCGTCAGCGTCGCGCCGCTGGGGGGAGTCACGGAGGGGAGAAGTTGCTCAGAAGTGGGGAGCAGCTTGGTCACGGCCCTATAAAGCACGGCGCAGCTCGCACAGATGACGAGCAAGATGACGAACACCACGAACAGAATGACCCATATCGGATTACGGGAGTCTCTCTTACGTCTCATCTATCCCCCCTACCTCTGGGCCACGTTGAGATCGAACCAGCGCAGCAGGGCCATCAGCACGTCGCGATCGGGCGAGCGCATGGCGGTGGTACGGGGCACGATGGTCATGGCCCCCTGCTCCTGCCAGCGGACGAACAGGCTGTCCTGACCCGTGACGGGCACCTCTGGGTTGGCCGGGCGCAGGCCCCGCTCGACGGCCAACTGCTGCACCTCAGGCATCAGCAGGTACTTCTCGAACTCCAGGGCGGCGTTCTTCTCCAGGGCAGTGGTCTCTGGCCCCATCCAGACGGTGAAGGGAAAGTCGAACCAGGTGAGGTACTGGGGATAGACGATGACCAGCGGGTCCTCCCAGCGAGTCTGGATGCCGGCCATGTTGGCCAGGAGATCGCTTTCCAGCAGTTGTCCCCCATCGCCCATGGAGTAGCCGAACAGGGCCAGGTTCTCCACGGAGTAGGACCCCAGGCTGGAGAAGTCGGTGACAGCACCCATTAGCTCTCCCAACCACGCCTGGAAGTCAGCATCCGTCACGTCGGCGGTGTTGATGTTGGTCTTCTGGTAGTATTCGCCGCCCGCAGCAACCATGGCCGCCAGCCCTCCCACGTTCTTGCGGGGGTTGGGCACCACCAGCTTAAAGAAACCCCAACCTGGATCACCTCCCAGTTCGGGCCAGCCTCCCTTGGCTGTCGCCGCGTCGTGGATGGCCTGCCAGTCTATCTCGCCATACTTGTCGCGCAGCACCTCAGCGCGGCTGGAGTAGATGCCCCAGGAGAACAGGGAGACGGCGATAGGACGCGCCCTGTATTCCCCGTCGGTGAGGAACACGTCGCGCCCCAGCTTCTCTTTGTAGGCGGCGTTGACCAACTCCACCAGGTAGCGGCTGTCGGGGATCCAGGCGGTGGGCAGCGGGGCCATCTCCTCCCGTTCGTAGCGGCCCATGGCTGTCAGCCCGTCCATGGGGATCACACTCACCTCGATGGGCTGGCCCTCCAGCGTATGCTTCTCCTGGTTGAACTGCTTGGCCGCCTCCCGCACCCAGGGTTCCACTGGCAAAGCGCAGACGATGCGCACCTCCAGGGTTTCTTTGGTTGGCGTCGTCACCACGCCCCCTTGTTGGCCCAACCAGCGCACAGCGAAGGAGCCAGCGACGATGAGAACCGCCGCCAACACGACAACGAAAAACACAATCCGGGTTCGACTCATTTATCCTCCAGTGAAATCAGCAACTCACCCGTTCCCGCCCTATCCCCCCAGTGCTTGCACCGCAGTATACTGAGGCACAGCAAGGTACCGCTCTGGCCGATGCCGATGATATTCGCTCAGGAAATGATCAAGCTGTTCAGAAACATCGGCGGAGATGTAAGCCTCATTGCATTGCTGACATACATCAGCCGGGACATCTCTGATGATAAGCAACTCTTCACCACGCCAGATTTCCAACACGGTTTTACCAGGCCTCAATTCACCGCTGCATAGGTCACACCGATCAATTGTGTCGTTCATTTTCTCACCTTTCGAGCCTTGTAATCGCTTTCCCACAAGGCGTCCTCGGGCTCATACAGCGTCACGATACGCAACGCCGGCTCAAGGCTCCCCTTCGAACAAACAACGTGTAATGGGTCGCCCGAAGTCAACCAGCCCAGCACGAGACAGGATGGATATGGCTGATCATCTGGGTATCGCTCGACGATCTCACCAGTGAGCAATGCCTGCTCCAGCGCAGCGATCGTGATGCCTCGCTCCAAACGGACGATGGTAACGTGTCTCGTCAGGCGGTAACGTTTAGTGCGGACACGTTCACGTATGAAGCGCATACTGGGTGGTTCAGGCATAATCTATTGTCTCCATTTAGCGGTACCACAGCGTTAGAGCCTAACCTCTCGGTCGCGCAGGACGAAATAGGCTATGATGCCCAGCGGCCCCGTAGCCGAGATGAGCAGCAACCAGAGGCAGCCTGTCTTACCTCTCTTCTCCGCGTCCCGATAGACCCAGAACATGGCCACCAGGGTCAGGATGAAGATGGCGAGAAAACAGAGGCCGACGAGACACGAGCCGAAAAGATCAAATCCGTTGCCATTATACATGATGTTGTCATACCTCCAGAGTTGCTTTCTTCCCCTCCCTCGCAGGGAGGGGTTAGGGGAGGGTAGACTCTCCATTGGAAGAACCACCCCCACCCAGCCTCCCCCTGCGAGGGGGAGGAGTTTTGTCTCCCTCCTGAATGGTCTCTCAAGGGAAGCAGAGGAGCAAAGGCAGCCCTTTGCTCCCTGCTCCCTTGCTCCTTCGGTTATTCGAGCCCCAACCGCTGCTTGCGCTCGGCGAGCTGCTGATCAATGGCGTGTCGTTCCAGGATCTCATCCATCTGAGCGTCCAGGCTGGTAGCCATCATCTCAGTCCGCGCAGTAGCCTTGTCCAGCCGGGCTCGGATGGATTCGGCGATGCGGGCCACATCTGTGTCACCCGACCCCGCCAGGTCATCGAGCGAGCCAATGGCCTTGGCGGTGAGTTCCTTGGAGCGAGCCAGGTCCAGCAGCGCCTGCAGCTCCTCTCGCTCCTGGCGGATGTTGGTCAGCTTCGCCTCCAGCTTCAGGCGGGCATCTTGCAGCGCCGCGAACTCCTTCTCCTGGCGGGCGAGCTGCTCCGCATAATTCTCCGCCAGCCGCTGCGCGGAGTTGAGCTTGCTCTGGGCCGCCGCAGCCACCTCTTCCTTTCCTTCCTTCAGGAAGAGATCAATGTTGCGATCCAGCTCCTCCGCCTTGTTGCTATACTCATCCAGCTTGCGGCGCAGCGTCTTGACTTGCCCCCCGACCGTAGCCGTCGCGTCCTCCAGATCCTCCAGGCTGTCCTCTATCTGGCGGATGTACTGATCAACGACGGCGATGGAGTTGGACTTGAGGGCCGCGTCCACGATGGCGTGCAGATTAGCTGAGACCAGCGTCCTGACTTTTTCCAACAGTGATGCCATTTTCCAGATTCTCCTTTCTTTTTTGGTGATCAGATTACTTGCACTTCAGTTGTGGCGCAGATTGTCGCCTACTTCGACAGAAACTCACACAAGCTTTGCTATATCACCTCCCCCTTACTTCGACAGAGCACAGAACCAGTTGCATTGAAGAAGCTCCCAAGTCTGTCCTCAATCGAGTTAGCCATATTATATCACAAAACCCTCAGCTTTGCACGACATACAACTGACAAAAGACGGACATCTCACAGACTACCAGAAACCAGGTTTTTCCTCGCTGTTGGGTCGAAGAGCTGGCTAACCCATGTAGTGCTGCCAGCGAGAGTCACTTTTCCAACGCAAAAAACCTGGTTTCTTGCGGCTTCACGGACTAACCAACCTGTAGCCCCGACCTCGGATGGTGATCAGATACCTGGGCTCCGACGGATCAGGCTCGATCTTCTGGCGCAGGCGGTTGACCAACTTCCCGATGCGGGCATCGTCAACCTCGTCAATGTAGTCCTGGCCCCAGACGGACTCCACGATCTCGTACTTGTCGCAGATTCTGTCCAGGTGGCCGTAGAGCAAAAGCAGCAATCTGTACTCCAGGTCAGTCAAATCGGGGGCCAATTCCCCAGCTACCCAGACGTGGCCGGAATCCACATCTACCCGCACTCCCTGAGGCCCAGGTCTCTTCACCAACCTCTGCCTGCAGGCAAAGCCCTCGAACAACTGGCCGAAGATCGCCAACTCGCCGTCTTTCTCCTCCAGGATGGCCTTTCGATGCAGGGAACGCCCCAACTCCGCATCCAAAGGCTCCTCCGGCTCGGAGACGAAAGCCGTCAACGCCTCTTGCTCTTCGGCGGTAAGATCGTTCCAGAGCCTGGCACATTCAGTCCTGATACTAATGTCGTTATCGAGTCGCTCTCGAACCAGCTTGTAGCTTTGGTAGTCGTAGAAATCGGGGTAATCGCCGCTGACCTCGGCCAGGACGCGGCACGCAGCCTCCAGCAGTCCAGGATGGCCGCCAGCCTGGGCGATGATGAAGATGACGTCATCCGCGCCGAACTCCACTTCCTCCTCCTGGGCAAACTGGGCGATAACCCGCTGGGCATCGTCCCTCCCCAGGGCGGATAGAAAGAGGGTGTTGAGAGCGAAAAGCTCACAGAACTCGGCCACCTTCTCCCCACGCTGCTGCCCGCCGAGCGGCTGGTCAGTGGCCGCCACGTACGAAAAGCGGGGATCATAGTTGTCCTTGAGAGCCCGGAGGTTCAACAAGACGCGCTCATCCAGGCCAGCGAAGGGCTCATCGAACTCATCGAAGAGAAAGACGACGCGCTGTTTGAGACCCTCGCTGATTGCCGTGAGGCCCTCGTTAAAACTAAGCGGCACCAGAAACGGGTTGGCAGGTTCTACCAACTGGCGATAAGAAGCACCGACGCGATCCAGCAGCCCCGGCTCTATCTCCAGCTTCCTGAGTTCGGCCAAAGTGCTGCGCAGGATAAGCTCGTAGAACCCCTGCTCCGTGAGCTCCAACATCAGGTTGAAGTCAATGTAAACGAAAACGTAGCCAGCGGCTCGATCCCCCAGGTACTTTCGCTTCACCGCCGGCCAGGGGATAGAGCGCAGCAAAGTGGACTTGCCCATGTTGCTCAATCCCACTATGGAGCAACAATCCCTGTCCTCGATACATTCCATGATGTAGGCTACATCAGTATTTCTGATGATGACCGCTTCCGTGTCTGTTTCCATCACGACGTTTACTCCTTGACAAACCAGGCCAACAATGATATAATTAATTTGAAGTTGATCAAATTAGTTAGATTGGAGGAACCACCATGGAGGAAAGAACTGCCGAATTCGAGGAACTGCTCACCTTCTTCAAGGCTCTGGGCGACGAGAAACGGTTGAAAATCGTGGGGCTTTTGGCCCAGAGATCCCTGTGCGTGGAGGAGATGGCGGCGATCCTGGACCTCAGCGCGGCCACGGTGTCCCATCACCTGCGCAAGCTGGCGGAGGCTGGATTGGTCGAAGCCTCGGCAGAGGGGTACTACAACGTCTACTCCCTGCGGGCCGAGACCCTGCGCGAGATGTCCAGGCGGCTCCTCTCCGCCGAGACGTTCCAGGACACGGCTCGAGCTCTGGACCTGGGAAGCTACGACCGCAAGGTGCTGCGGGACTACCTTTTTGAGGATGGTCGCCTGAAAAACATTCCCGCTCAGCGCAAGAAGCGAGACGTTATCCTGCGCCACATCGTGCGGGAGTTCGAACCCGGCCGCCGCTACGCCGAGACCGAAGTCAACGAGATCATCTCTCGCTTCCACGAAGACTACGCCACCATCCGCCGCGAGTTCATCATGAGAAGGATGATGGATCGAGAAGGCGGAGGTGGCGACTACTGGCGCATGGCGTAAAACGTGAAACGTGATGGTTCTACGTTTCACGTTTCACGTTTTACGTTTTACTGCAAGTGTCTAAACCGCGATCTCCACGTTCAGGGCGTCGAGCACGAACTGGATGGGGTTTATGATAGTAGTGGTGTCAGAGCCCGCGAATAGCAGACCGACGACGAAATCCTCCTCGTCCAGCACAGCAGAGCCTGAGTCTCCCCCTTTGCTCATAGCCCCGGCCATCAACTGATCCTCGAAGACAGCGATCCGCTCGTCTCCGTAGCTTACCTGGGAAGTGACATCAATCTGGGTGATCCGCCCGGTGGTGAAGCCCGTGGTGCGCCCGCTCTTCTTGACCTGGGTGCCCAGAGTGGCCTCCTTTGTTCCCTGGGGCACACCGATCTCGAAGATCCGCTTCTCTACGAGATCATCGGACAGAGGCCGGGCGATGGCAGCATCCACCCGGTTCGTTGCGGGCGCTTCCTGGAATGCCATCACCCTGTGGCTCGAGCCCAGCAATTTGGCAAGCCAGTTGAGAAGGCTCTCCGTCCCCGTAGCAATCGGGCAGGTAGGTGGAGCGTCGCCGAAGTTTATGGGGATGAAATCCTCCAGGGTAGCGATCTGATCGTCGAGGGTGCCCCCATCGTAGCGACCGGGCTGGATGATGGGATCGCCTTTCTTGCCCGCGTTTGTATTGGCCAGCACGTGGTTGTTGCTGAGGATGAAGAGCTCGCCATCCCTGATTACCAGGCAGCCCAGGGTCCCCGCCGTGATGTCAGCGTGCCCGATGGAAACGCCCCCTGGCGCGGGACGCCAGCGATCGGTGTGACCTTGCAAAGCTCTGATCACCCCCGTCTCCTGAACGTCGGTCTTTACCTCGCCCAGCTCTTTGGGCACGATGTCGGCGGACGAGAGTTGCGCTTCGGGCACTTTCTTCGTCACCGAGACCACCACGCAGGGCTCATCGGTTATCCCACGCTCGGTTTCCTTGAAGCCGACCCCGCAGGCAACCACGTTCCTCCTGCTCAACAAGTAGGCAAGGTTCTGCCTTTTGACCTGGATAATTGGTTCTAGGTTCATTTCTTCGCCTCCTTAAGAATTATCAGTGTTGGATATGGTTCTACGAAGCCAGGGCAACGATCTCCCCTACTTCTTTCACGTCGAGGGGTACCCCCTCTATTTCAGAAGGGATTAGGCCCGTGGCATCGAGTCGTGAGGGTGGTTCTTTCTTCCTTACCATCACCACCAGGCTCAACAGTCCGGTCTCCTGGCCCTCAACCTCCTTGTACCCGATCCCCAATCCCACGACGTTCTTTTTCCTTAGAAGTTCTTCCCCATACCGATCTTTAACCGCTCTTATCTCCTCGATACTTTTCTCTTCAGCCATATCATCCCTCCCATAAGATGCCAGACACTTCCCCCAAAGCCGTCTGCTCTAACGTCGAAGACGATTGGAAAGCGCCTTTGCTTAGAAATCCTCGGTGAAAGCGCCTGGCGGCTGAACGCTCACCTGGATTATACTACGAATTGACGTCCCTGGCAAAATGCTAGACCCCGCTGGTCTTCATCTCCTCATAGACCTGACCCGCGTTGGCCCTTAATCTTTG
>CAZVCJ010000085.1:9297-17132 GCA_964625745.1 uncultured Anaerolineae bacterium
CCCCGCTGGTCTTCATCTCCTCATAGACCTGACCCGCGTTGGCCCTTAATCTTTGCCTGGCCTCCCCTCCTTCCTCATCATCGGTCGTAGGGAAGAAATCAATCATCTCAGCTACGGCGGCGATGGCTTCGCCTCTGCTGTGGCCGGTCGCATACATCCCTCGTATCCTGGCTCGCAATCGGCGGATGTACCTGGATAGTTTCTCGGTGGCCTCCTTATCGCATATCTCGCCCTCGCCGGGCACGATGACCTCTGCTTTCACCCACGGCCTCCGAATGTAGGTCAGGGCATTTAACCACTCCTTGGAGTTGGCCTCCCCCATAAGAGGGTGCACGCCGTTGACTACCACATCGCCGGCGAAGAGGACACCATCCCCAGGAATATGGACGATGATACTGGCTGGCGTGTGACCTCCGACGTAGATCAGCCTGAGCTCTTTGTTACCCTTATGCAATACCATTCTATCGGTGAGGGTGATCTGAGGGGTAACGATTCTGAGGCCTTTCAAGCCGGCGGCCACCTCCGGCTCACTCCTGAAGGCATCAATGAGGCGGTGGCGGAAAGAATCGCGGTAGCTCTTCATCTTCGTCCAGACCAACTCGTGGGCTATAACCGGGGCGCCGAAAACGTGGTTGCCAATGACACAGTCTGGGTGATAATCTGTGTTAATGATGTAGATCACCTCTTGATCCGTCACCCTGGCGATCTCATCCCGCCACTGGCGAGCCTCCAGCGGCAACAGCGGGGTGTCGATCATAATCACGCCCTCACCGGTGACTACGAAGCCCACATTGCCTCCTCGATAACCGGTCTCTACATATATGTCTCGTCCGATCCGCTGCATCTAGGTTTCCACCTCCAACAATCTCTCATAGGCAATTTCCAGAGCCTCGCCCACTTTGCTGCCATCAGTGCCGCCGCCCTGGGCGAAGCGGCGCCGTCCCCCTCCGCCACCGCCGACAGCCTGACAAGCCCTCTTGAGGAAATCGTTCATATCGTAGGGCAGATCGGCCGAGCAAGCGAAGAAAAGCTGAGCTTTCTTCCCGGCCAATCCCAGGAGAGCTACCTGCCCTTCCGACTCCATCAGGCGCAGCGCTAAACACCTGATTTGCTCGCCCTCGCGATCGGTAAACACCTTTCTCACGACGCGGACATCGCCACGCTGCTCCGCCTCCGCCAGAAGCTCGGCCGCCTCATAGTCCAGCAGGCGGTTCCTGGCTGCGCTCAACTCCCGCTTGTTGCTTTTGGCCTCCTCGGCCAGCCTCCCCACCGCTTCGGCAAGTTCCCACGCTCCCACGCTGAACCGGTTGGCCAGCTCATTTACCGTCCGGTCCTTGCCCCGGTAATCAGCCAGAGCCCTGTCTCCACACAAGAACTCGACGCGGGTATCCTGACCCCGCCGCTCGATCCTGGTGATCTTGATCAAGCCCACCTCGCCTGTTCTCCGACAGTGAGTCCCGCCACATAGCGAGCAGTCGAAGCCCTCCACCTCGACTATCCTGATAGGCGTCTCTGCAGTAGGCAACCCTTCGACCAGCCGTCGTGGTGAGCTTGTCGAACCATCAGGAAACCGCTTCCGCAGAGGCAAGCTGGCTAACTCCATTTCGGCCACCAGATAAGTCTTCACAGGGCGATCAGCGAAGACGATCTCGTTGGCCAGATCCTCAACCCTGTCCAACTGAGAAGCAGCCAGGGGCGCTTTGTCCACGTCAATCGTGCAAGCGACCTGCCCCAGATGGAAACCAACTGTCTCTGCCCTCAGTATCTCGAGGAAGGCCTGGGACAGGATGTGCTGACCGGTGTGCTGCTGCATGTGATCGAACCTTCTCTCCCAATCAATCGCCCCATAGACGGTGTCCTCTCTGAGCTCCGCTGCCAGGACGTGGACGATGGCCTTATCTTCGCGCTCAAACACGTTGATCACGGGCACGCCGTTCAGATGGCCCTCGTCGTGAGGCTGTCCGCCAGAGGTGGGATAGAAGCAGGTGCTCTTCAGGATAACCCCTGGCCTGGCCTCCACGCCTACCCGCTCTACAACCCTGGCTTCGAACTCCAGCCTATATGGGTCCAGATAGTACAAGCGCTCCGTCATGTTCCTTCGAAACAACCTCGTCTGTGTCTTTGCTACCGGACACTTTTTCCAAACGGCTCAGAAACCAGGTTTTTTGGCTGTAGAAAGCGGTTCTCTCGCGCCAAAGCACGTTCCAGGGGCGACGCCTTGCCTGTTTAGAGAGGAAAAACCTGGTTTCTCAAAAAGTGTCCGGTAGTGAGTCTGTATCATGAGGCATATTATAGCATAAGCTGGCCTGATTTGCCAAAAAGGTGAAACAACGTATAATCTAAAACACGCTCTATCAAATCAAGCGCCAACGGAGGTGCATGAGTGAAGAAGCTGTTATCTGGCAATGAAGCCATCGCTCGCGGAGCCTGGGAGAGCGGGGTGCAGGTAGCGGCAGCCTATCCCGGCACACCCTCAACGGAGATCCTGGAAACCCTGGCCCCCATGCCCGGTGTCTACGCCGAGTGGTGCCCCAATGAGAAGGTGGCCCTGGACGTGGCCATCGGGGCAGCCTACGCCGGAGCACGAGCCATGGCCGTGATGAAGCACGTGGGCCTTAACGTGGCCGCCGATTCCTTATTCTACGCCTCGATGACGGGGATGGAAGCTCCACTGGTGATCGTGTCTGCCGATGACCCGGCCATGCACAGCTCGCAGAACGAGCAGGACAATCGCCGCTATGCCAGGTTCGCGCGCGTCCCCTGCCTGGAACCCAGTGACAGCCAGGAGGCCAAGGATCTAGTGGGCGTGGCGCTTTCCATCAGCGAGGAGTTCGACACGCCGGTGATGCTGCGCACCACCACCCGCCTCGCCCACTCCTACACCCTGGTGGAGTTGGGGGAGCGGGAGATCGAGGAAAAACCAGAGCCTCCCCCCTACCGCGTAGACACCAGGAAGTATGTGATGGTGCCCGGCAACGCCCGACGGCGTCACCCCGTCATCGAAGAGCGCATCGTCAGGCTGGCCCGGTTTGCCGAGACGTTTCCCTACAATCGGATGGAGATGGGCGACAGGTCGCTGGGGATCGTCACCTGCGGAGTGGCCTATCAGTACGCCAAAGAGGTTTTCAAAGATGCCTCGATCCTCAAGCTGGGGATGACCTATCCTCTGCCCCCGGAGATGGTTCGGGCTTTCGCGGCCCAGGTGGACAGGCTGATCGTCCTGGAGGAGCTGGACCCCTTCATCGAGGAGGAGATCCGCTTAATGGGCGTCGAGGTGGAGGGCAAGAACATCTTCCCCATCTGCGGCGAGTTCAACCCCCAGGTGGTGCGCGACAGCGCGATCCAGGCTGGTCTCCTGGCCGAATCGGCCCGGGTGGAGGTAAAAGAGCCGGAAAAGGGCCCGCTGCCGCCCAGGCCGCCTATCCTCTGCCCAGGCTGTCCCCACCGTGGCGTCTTCTATGTCACCAAGAAGCTGAAGCTGGTAGTTAACGGCGACATCGGCTGCTATACCCTGGGTTTCCTGCCTCCTCAGGAGGCCCTTCACACCTGTGGCTGCATGGGGGCCAGCATCGGGGTGGCTCACGGCGTAGCCAAAGCTGGGATCAAAGAACGCAACGTGGCCGTCATTGGCGATTCCACTTTTTTCCACACCGGCCTGCCAGCCCTCCTGAATGTGGCTTATAACCAGGGCAACACCATCACCATCATCCTCGACAACCGCACCACCGCCATGACCGGCCAGCAGGATAATCCTGGCACGGGCCGCACCCTGCGGGGGGAGGAGACGGTGGCCGTAGAATTCGAGGGTCTGGCGAAAGCGATGGGCATAGAGGAGGTACACACCGTTGATCCCTACGATCTCGAGGAAGTGGAGGAGGCCCTGCGAGCCTGTCTGGCCCAGGATAGGCCCGCGGTGATCGTCGCCCGACGCGAGTGCGCCCTGCTCCCTGAGGTGAGGCGGCAGTGGATGCCCCTCAAGGTTGATGCGGAGCGCTGCAACGGCTGCGAGTTGTGTTTCCAGGTGGGATGTCCCGCTCTGGTCAAAAGCCAGGAATTAGACGAGAAGACCGGGCGACCTAAAGCCTGGATTGATTCCCTCCTCTGCACTGGCTGTGAGATCTGCGCCCAGGTTTGTGCGAGGAAGGCCATCCTCTTTCGGTCCCAGTTGAGCGTATTACCTTGTCAAAACGGAGGCAAACATGACCAGGTTTGATTTTCTACTGGTTGGCGTTGGGGGGCAGGGGGTTCTCCTGGCCAGCGACATCCTGGCCGAGGTGGGTCTCAAGGCTGGCCACGATGCCAAGAAATCGGAGATGCACGGCATGGCTCAACGCGGGGGGAGCGTGGTGAGCCACGTGCGTTGGGCCGAGAAGGTGCTTTCGCCCCTCATCGGCCTGGGGGAGGTGGATTACCTCCTGGCCCTGGAGAAGCTGGAGGCCCTGCGCTACATCGAGATGCTCAGACCGGGAGGCACGGTCATCGTCAACGACCACCGCATCTCCCCCGTCTCCGTGAGCTCTGGCAATGATGAATACCCTGATGACCAGAGAGTGCGGCGCGTGCTGAGCGAAGTTGCCGCCGCTGTCCACTTCGTGCCCGGCGTCGAGCTGGCCGAGGAACTGGGCAATGCCCGGGCCAGCAATGTAGTCATGTTGGGCGCTCTTTCCAAACTCATCGCGATTGATCTGGATGTCTGGCTGGAAGTCATCGCCGAGCGAGTGCCTGAGAAGTACGTGGCATTGAATCGCCAGGCCTTCCTGAAGGGAAGAATGTAGTAATTGTAGGCATTCCGTAGGGCAATCGTAGGGGAAACGTCTAGCAAGAAGAATCAAAAGGTGGTATCATATAATCAGGCATGGCTCATCAAAGGCGATGAGCAATGCACCGTGCTGAGAATGGGCCATGCCGTCCAATTTCTTCTCCTCCTTTTGATTGAGGGCCAGGGATGAGTATTCCTGGCCCTCTTGGTTTCTATATGTTTCTGTATATTTATTCCAATTCCAGGTGAGGTTTGGGGCTGGCTGTGCGTCGAAGCTCCGCCGTGCCCGCCTCCAGGTGCGGGTAGGCAAACCAAACGGTAGCCAGGCCAAAGAGGCCGCCGGTGATGGTCCGCACCTGCCAGGTGCTCTCGTATGAAGTGAGGAGTTGGACGAGGCCATCAACTGCCCAGGGGGCGAGGAAGATGAGATAGCGGGTAAAGGTAAGAGGCTTGAGGCGGTGGCGCACCAGCCCAAAGACAATCCCCGCCAGCAACATTGAACCGTACATGGCTGTATCGCGCTGGCAATAGGCCATCTTATAACCGAGAGCCGCGTTGCCGATGAATGCACGAGCCAGGGAATCGGTAGCCAGCGTCTGCGGCCCCAACAGCTCCTGCAGGGTCTCAAGGGAATAGGCCAACTGGGGACCGAAGAGGAAGAAGGAACGCTGGGGCAACTGGTGGCAGAGTGGTTTGTAGATCGTGTATATAAACTCGGCCTGCCGGGGGTATCCCACGCCCATCAAAACCGGAGCTAACAGAGGCAAGCCACCGTAGACGGCTAACACCAGATTGACCAGGAACAGCCAGTGCTTAGCCAGCGTGAGTACTAGCTTATCGAGAAATTCCGTTAAATCCTCAACGCGCTCCAAAGTGGTCACTCCCGCCATGACTGAGTCCTCGAGTTGGCCTGGTCAATGGCAATGTGCCAACGACGTTGGCCAAACTATACCACGAAAGACCTCGCGAGTCAACTTGCTGTACGCAGACCTAGATTCCTTGAGCGGCGGTGGTTTGCCAGAACCCAGGGAACGGAGTATAATAGGCCCACCGCAAATACAGGGGCTCCTGGCCCTTACAGGAAAGGCTCAAACCATGCTCAAGAGAATAATCCTCGCGATTGCCAGGGCATTGATAGTTCTGTCCATCCCCGTTTTTCTGCTGCTGACGAACCTCTACCTCTTCATGTCCCCAACCTTCCTGCGCTACGAGTACGGGAAGGCGGATTTCCCACCCGCGCCTGGGTTCACGGATGAGGAAAGGCTGATAGTGGCCGATAGGGCGATCACTTACTTGCGCTCGGATGCGGGCATCGAGTTACTGGGGGATTTGGAGGGAGATGAGGGGCCGTTATTCAATGAGAGGGAGTTAGCTCACATGGAGGATGTCAAAGCGGTGACCAGGCAGGCCTTCCTGGCTCATGGATTCTTGGGATTGCTCATCGCTTTCTCACTGGGCGTTTTGCTGGTACTGCGAGACGCCCAGCCCCGAATATCCACTTCTCTCCTCAGGGGTTCTCTGTTGACCATAGCTCTACTGGTCGCCCTGGTAGCCCTGGTCTATCTCAACTTCGACTGGTTCTTCACCCGCTTCCACTTGACTTTCTTCGAAGGTGACTCCTGGATCTTTGACCTGTCAGATACTTTGATTCGCCTTTTCCCCACCCGCTTCTGGTTCGACGCGGCCAGCCTCTGGGGAGTGTTTACCCTGGGGGAAGCGGTGATCTTGGGTGTAGTAGCGTGGCTGAGCGGTAGACTGACGTATAGCAGGACGGCAAGGTGACGAGGTAACGAGGCAACAAGTTAATGAGTAATGAGGTTTTGCTGCTCTGCTAGTCGGAGATGCTACGCCCCGAACTTAGTCAAGCGCAGAGCGTTGGCCATAGCCAGGGGCATCAGGTCTGTGGCCGGAAAGACCCCCAATCCTCCGCCCATGCAAGCGCGCTCGCCGAAGGCTTGAACCTCGTCGGGACGGCAATACCTGCTGTGCAACAGAGTGGGCACCGGATGCCAACTGTGGCTTTTGAGCAGGGCCGGCGTGGAGTGGTCGCCAGTTACGATCAGAACGTCTGGTTCGAGAGAGGTGATAGCTGGTACCACCGCCTCATCCACGTGCTCGATGACCGCGGCCTTGCGGGCGAAGTCGCCGTCCTCGCCCGCCGAGTCCGTCTTCTTGACGTGGAGGAAAAAGAAGTCATACTCTGCCCAATTGGTTTTCAGCGTCTCCACTTCCTCTTCCAGCGTTTCCCCAGTCTCCAGGATATCCATACCCACCAGTTTGGCCACGCCACGGTACATAGGATAAGTAGCGATGGCTGCTGCTCTAAGCCCGTAAACTTCGGCCATGCTGGGCAGCAGAGGGGTTTTATCCGGCCCCCGCAGCAGGACCATGTTGGCGGGGCGCTGGTCGGCCAACAACTCCCGGGCCTCAGCGATCCACTGATTGAGAAGTTCGGCCGTGGGCTGCGCTTCGGGAGTCAGGGCCTCGACAGGTCTGGGAGGCACCCCCAACTGCTGAGGGTCGGTTTCGGTTAACCCGCCCGACAAGCCCTCCCCTCTTAGAACCACCACAAAGCGGTAATCCCTGACCGGCTCGACGAAGGTCTCCACGCCGGGCAACTGGATCGCCCGCAGCATCTGGCATAGCGCCGCACCCTTCTCGGTGGGGATACGCCCGGCCCGACGGTCGGCGACCAGGCCGCTCTCATCCACGGTGCAGAAGTTGCCCCGAGCAGCCACGTCGTTTGGCCCCAGCGGAAAGCCGATTCCGCAAGCCTCTAGCACCCCCCGCCCGATCTCATAGCGCAATGGATCGTAGCCAAAAAGGGCCAGGTGCGCAGGCCCGCTGCCGGGCGTCAGGCCTGGCGAGATAGGCGTGCTCAGGCCGCAGATTGATTCAACTGCCAGGGCGTCCAGGTTCGGCGTCCGGGCTGCCTCAAGCTCGGTAGGGCCGCCTGGCTCCATCGGCAAGCCACCCAGTCCGTCAATTACCAGCATCACGATCCTGGTCTGGCCAGCAATGTGCAGTTTTCTCAAGAGATCAAAGTTAGCCATTTCGTCTCCTCCAATCAAATCAT
>CAZVCJ010000086.1:0-3640 GCA_964625745.1 uncultured Anaerolineae bacterium
CTCATCCCTCGTTACTCATCCCTCATCCCTCGTTACTCTTTATCTTTATCACTTCCGCAAAACTGGCTCCGAACTCCTCCCCCCTTTTGAGATCCTCCTCAACGGGCTTTCCAACAAACTCGAAAGCGTCCGCCAGTTCCCACTTCACAGGCTCGATGATCTGCTTGAGGTGCCTCAGAGCTCCACCGCTCCAGCCGTAGCTGCCGAAATAGGCGACTTTCTTGTTCAGCACCCGCTTGAGGGCGGCCATCTCCAGCACCCGGGCCACCGGCGGGAACAGGGTGCCCTCGTAGGTAGGAGCACCTATCATCACCCCGGCCCTCGTCCACAGGGAGGGGAGCATGTAGCTGACGTCGGTTCGGGCGGCGTCGAAGATCTCGAAGGGAACCCCCACCCGGGAAATGCCCTGAGCCACGGCGTTCATCATCGCCTCGGTGTTGCCATACATCGAGCCGTAGACGAGCGTTATCCCCGGCTCGGTTTCACCCGTGGCGTATTCGGCCCACTTCTGGTAGAGCTCCACGATGAGCTGGGGCCGCTCTCGCCATAAGAGGCCGTGGGATGGGGCGATAATCTCCACCGGCACGTCGGCCAGCTTCTCGATGGCCTTGAGCACGGGCTTGCTAAACTTGGCCACGATGTTGACGTAGTAGCGGAGCGATTCTTTCTGGTAGAAGTCCAGATCCGTGCACTCGTCGTCGAAGATGGCTCCACGGAGGGCCCCGTAGCCGCCAAAGGCGTCGCAGGAGAACAGGACGCGGTGCGTCGTCTCGTAGGTCATCATCGTCTCCGGCCAGTGGACGAAGGGCGTGGAGAAGAACTGCAGCGTCCTGCGGCCCAGGGAGAGCGTCTCCCCATCCTCGACCACCCTGACGTTTTCGGTGATGCCGTAGAAGGACTCCAGCATGGCCTGGGTCTTTGGGGAACCCAGGATGGTTGCACCGGGGGCTATCTTCCTGAGAGTGCGCAACACGCCGGTGTGATCCGGCTCCATGTGGTTGATGACCACATAGTCAACCTCGGAGAGTTCCACGATTTCAGCGATGTGATCGAAGAACTCGTCCGTCTTCAGCGCCTTGGCCAGGTCAACGATGGCCTTCTTCTCGTCGTTGATCAGATAGGCATTGTAGGAGACACCCTCCTGTTCGATAGGCCACAGGCCCTCGAAGAGGTCGGTGGTCCTGTCGTTTACGCCTATCCAATAGACATCCGGTTTGATTTCAACTGCTGGCATTATCAAGACCTCCTTCACTTCCTTCTTCCTTGACGAGCCTTTTCCCGAGAAGATAGACATCCTTCAAAGCCGTGGGGTGCTCTCTTATCTCGCCTTTCTTGTCTATGCCGGGGAAGAGGAGTTCTCCCCAGTATGCTACGTCAATGGTGAGGAAGAGATTCTTCACTGTAGCCTTGGCGTGGTCAAAAAGGTCAGGAAACCTGGTCCCGCCCACGGAGATGAAAACGCCTTTTCTCTTCCTGTCCGCAATCTTTCTGTTGAGGATGTATTTGCGCGCCCAGAAGGCCTGACAGCGGTCAATCATGGCCTTGGCCTGGGCGGTGACTCCGTAGAAATGAATGGGAGAGGCCAAGACGAGGGCATCCAGGCTCTCGATCTCCGGATAGATCAGCCACATGTCGTCCTTCACCACGCACTCTCCCTCTGCCAGACATCCGTCGCAGTGACGGCAAGGTGAGATGTTCATCCTGGAGAGGATGAAGAGACGAGTTTCGGCCCCGGCCTCCTCCGCCCCTCGCAACACCTCCCTCAGAAGAGTTTCGGTGTTGCCTCCCCTGCGGGGGCTCCCGGAAATCCCAATCACCTTCATGCTATAGCATTTCTGCCAGGCGGCGCAGGTGAGCCTTCTCCTCCAGGATGACGTCGGAGACAGCCCCCCGCTCCGCTTCGCTCACCATCTCGCGCAGGTCGTAGAAGAACAGCAGAGTGTCCTTCTCGAAACCCATCGCTGCCTGCAAGGCTGTCTCCCGATCCTGGGCCTGCCTGGCCAGTGTCAATCCCTTGTCTGGCCCTGCATACAGAGCGTTAGCCAGTACAGCCTGGAGGTAAAGCTGATAATCTTCGTACCGGGCACCGACAGAAGACAGGTCAGGCTCTGGCTTCACTTTCTCCAGCATCTTCTGAAAAACCTGATAGTGTCCCCGCTCCTGGACAGCCAGGTCCTCGAAAAGGGCCTTCACTTCGAGATCCGCGCTCTTCGCGGCCACAGCGCTGTAAAAGGCCACCCCATTCTCTTCGATCTCCATCGCCCATCTGAGGGCTTCAGCAGCAGTTAAAACGGTCATCCCTACCTTCCTCCTTAACTTTGAGACCATTCTTGCTCAACAGAATGCCATCAATCCAGGAACTCGGTAATCTCGCCGCCGGGGCGGTGTCCTGAGCCTGTCGAAGGGATGCGTCGCCAGCGATTGCTGTTGACGTCAAGTACTCGACGAGGTTTTATCTGCGCACCATCGGGATAGCCGCGCACTTCCCAGAATCCGGGGACCGAGCGATCTTCGAGCGTGACGGCGACCACGCTCTTGGCCGACTTGTATCCCCACAGGTAGGGGCAGAAGATGCGCACGGGGCCGCCATAGTCGGCATCCAGCGGCTCGCCATCGAACTCGTAGGCCAGCAAGGTACGCTCTTTCAACGCCACATCCAGCGGAATGCACGTCGTATAGATCTGGCGGTAGGAGACAAACCGGACGTGGGTGGCCTCCGGCCTGATCCCGGCCACGGCTAGAAGATCGCTGAGACGCACGCCACCCCATTTGCCCCGCACGCTCCATCCCGACACGGAGGTCAAGCGGGCGTCGGCGATGGATTTGGGCAGGGCCATGATCTCCTCGCAGGTTAGCGTGATCGGCTTCTCGATCAGTCCGCCCAATTCGACCCTCCAGCCCTCAGCTTCCAGAGAGCCTGGATGTCCCTCGGCCCAGAAGACGGGCGTCTGCAGTTCTCCCAACTTGCTCATATTATGCTCCTTACCCCGCCGCCTCCAGGCCAAACTCCCGCACATCGAACCAGAAGCCGGTGTTGGTGAGATGAGCGCAGCTCGTTTCGTCACCAGCTCATCCTGGTCTTCCGACGACGGTCATATAGATCGCACTCTCTTCGACCCCATCCACGCCCAGCAGCGCGTTCGCCTCGTCGTCGTACAGTGCGGCGATCTGGCAACTGCCTGTTTTCGTCATTTCGATCTGGCTTTACTGGCCAGCACCGCGATATGGGCTTTCATCCACCTGGAATGTTGGATCTCGTCGTTCAGATTTTCTTGCAGCATATCCAGGGTTTCCTCGTCGTCCATGATCTCGGCGATTTCCACGGCGTAGTCTTTGATGGCCTGCTGCTCCTCGGCCAGTTCCAGGCGCAACATCTCTACGGTCGAGGCCTGCGCGCTGGCTGCGCCGGCTGCGCGACCGACGACGGTCTCCACACCGCCTGGTTCGGCTGGCGTGCCCCCCAAAGCCTCGATGCGAGCGGCCAGGTCGCGGGCATGGCGCTGTTCAACAGCAGCAATGGCCCGCACGCCCTGGGCGATAGCGTCCTCAGGGATAGCCCTGGCGTGGGCGGAGTACATCTCCAATGCGCTCAATTCAGCACGCAGATTATTGTTTAACGCCTCTATGATCTGCTCGTGGT
>CAZVCJ010000086.1:3740-16493 GCA_964625745.1 uncultured Anaerolineae bacterium
CACCAGCGGCCCGGCCTGCAGCGCCGGCACCTGCTCCTCGTAAGTGGGCACACCTCCCACACGATAGAAGATCCCAATGGGGATGCGTTCTCCCCACTCGTAGGCCAGCTCCCAGGCAGCGGTCCTGTCCGTCGGGTCGTGGTCAGTTTCCTCCAGCTTGTAAACGCGCGGATTGTAGAAATCATAGGAGCTAGGCCGGTTGAAGGTGACGCACGGCTGGAGCACGTCCACCAGGGCGTAGCCCGGATGCTGCAGCGCCTGGCCAATCAGCCAGACCAGTTGGCGCAGTTCGCCAGGGAAACCCCTGGCAACGAAGGTGGCTCCGGCAGCGATGGCCAGCCCCAGTGGCGGCACCGGCCGGTCAATGGCCCCCTCTGGCGAAGTGGGCGTGCGCATGCCGGCGTCGCTGGTCGGCGAGTACTGGCCCTTGGTCAGGCCGTAGACGCGGTTGTTCTGCACCACGTCCACAAGGCCGATGTTGCGGCGAACGGCGTGCATCATGTGGCCCAGCCCCATGCCGTACCCGTCGCCGTCGCCGTGGATGGCCATGATCTTGAGGCCGTGATTGGCCAGCCTGGCCCCGGTGGCCACCGGCAAGGCGCGGCCGTGGATGGTGTGGAAGCCGCTCACTTTCATGTAGTGTGGCAGCTTGCTGCCACAACCGATACCGGTGAAAATGACCACCTGGTGAGGCGCGAGGTCCTGCTCGGCCAGGGCCATCTTGACCGCGTTCAAAATGCCATAGTTGCCACATCCCGTACACCAGGTGGGCGGGATGGGGCTGTCGAAGTCTTTTCTCGTAACCATGCTTCACCTCTGTCGAAGTTTGAAGTTTCGGGTTTCAGGTTTCGGGTTAACTCGAAACCCGAAACTCAAAACGCGGAACTCATGATGTACTCTGGCGTGAAAGGCCGGCCATCATATTTCAGGATCGCGCCGTCCATCTGGCACCCGGACTGGCTGCGGATTAGCGTCGCTAGTTGCCCGGTGGCGTTGACCTCCACTGCCACCAGCTTCCGGGCCTGTTCAAAGGCTGCCATCGCCGCTTCGGCAGGGAAGGGCCACAGGTCCACGAAATGCAGCACGTTGGCCTGACCTGGCCGTTCTGCATTCAGCCGATCCACCGCCTCCCGCAGCGGGCCGTAGGTGGAGCCCCAGCAGACAAAGGTGACTTCCGCATTGTCGGGGCCGTATCGCTGCGGGCCGGACATCTCCTCAGCCATGCCGATCAGCTTGCGCTGCCGCTTCTCCACCTGCGCCTTCCGCATCTCCGGCTCTTCGGTGATGCCCCCCCTCTCATCGTGCTCGTTGCCGGCCGCCACGTAGACCGCCTTGGGATGGCCAGGCACCGCTCGCGGCGAGACGCCGGAATCAGTGATCCGATAGCGCAGATACTCGCCGTCCAGCGCGTCCAACTCCGCTTCGCTCAGCAGCTCCCCCCGGTCAATCTCCACGGCCTCGAAGTCGAAGGCGTCGAGCTCCAGGGTGCGCACCGCCACCGCCAGGTAGTGATCGCTGAGCACCAGGGCCGGCGTCTGGTACTTCTCCGCCAAGTTGAAGGCCCGCCAGCCGGCCACGAAGCACTGTTCGTGGGTGCCCGGGGCCAGCAGGAAGCGGGGGAACTCCCCCTGCGAAGCGTAGAGCATGAAGAGCATGTCCCCCTGCTCGTGGCGGGTGGGCAGGCCGGTGGACGGCCCCGGCCGCTGGGCGTTGTAGATGACCACCGGCGTCTCCGTCATGCCCGCCAGCCCCAGCGCCTCCACCATCAAGGCGAAGCCACCTCCAGAAGTGGGCACCAGGGCTCGCGCCCCCGTATGGGCAGCGCCGATGGCCATGTTGATGGCTGCGATCTCGTCCTCGGTGTGCTTGAGCACCACGCCGTAGCGAGCCGAGTGGGCCGCCATCCAGTGCAGCACCGGCGAGCCGGGCGTCATCGGGTAGCCAGCGGCAAAGCGGCACCCTCCCGCCAGCGCGCCCAGGGAGAAGGCCTGGGTGCCATTGAGCACCATGCGCGGCGGCCCGTCCGGGTTCCTCTCCAGCTTGAAAGGGAAATCGGCGGCGTGCTTTCGCCCCTCCTGGTAGCCCGCCGCGATGGCCGCCAGGTTGCCGTCTACCACTGCCTGGCCCTTGCGGGCGAAATTCTGGCGGATGACGCTCTCCATAGGCTCCAGGTCAAAGCCGGTCAGCCCCGCCGTGACGCCCAGAGCCACCGTGTTGCGAGCCAGCACCGTGCCAGCCTTCTCCTTGGCCATATCGCTCAGGGGAATCGGCAGGAACGAAAGGTCCGTTGAACCCTCCCCCGTCCGTCCGTTAAATCCCCCCGTCCGTCCGCTAAATCCCTCCGTCCGTCCGCTAAATCCCCCCGTCCGTTGTACCACGTTAGAGTCGTAAACGATGGCGCCGCCTTCGACCACCTTGTCTCGATGGCGTGGGATCGTCTCTTCGGTCAGCGCCAGAAGCAGGTGCACCGGCTCCGCGTGAGAATGAAGCGGCTGGTCACTCACGCGGATGGAGAAGAAGTTATGTCCACCTCGAATGCGCGAATAGTAATCGGGCAGGCCGAAAACGTGCAGCCCGCCCCGCGCCAGCGCCTGGCAGAAGCCAGCGCCGCTCGATTCCACCCCATGACCCGCCTCTCCGCCGATTCTGATGGTCATGTCGTTGGTTATCATTTCTCACCCTCCCATTTATGTTATGCTCCCACCTCTGCGCTGCCTTCAGATTCTCCCCATAAACTGCTTAGCCTGGTAATCCCACTCTCGGCTCTCCAGGTCTACCTCTGTGCCTTTTTCCTCCTTGCAGGCCTGAACGAAAACGTAGCCTCCACCACCTTCGAAGCGGGCACAGCCCTCGCCCTGCTCCTTGACTTCCAGGCCTATTCCATCTGGCCCGAAGAACCCGATGGCCCTTTCCAGAACCTCTGCGGGGGGCAGCTTGCTCTCTTTTCCAAGCCGTATCATTTTTTCAACCTCCTCTCTTTTCCAAAGTGCACCTTTGTGCAGTTCAAGCGATCATGCTTCCAACGCGTTACTCGCTGACTCATTACGTTCCCCAGGAGCTTGTCGGAGAAGACTTCGGAAGTCTGGGAGCATGCCCTCTCCGACAGGCTGCTAGATCAATTTCGGAAAGCATTCACGTACGCGAATTCCTCCAGCGGCAGCCTTTCCGGCCTGGTCATCTCCCTTTCCGCCTGCTTCTCACTGAGAAGAGGGCCTATGGTGTCAGAATGTTTGCCGACGTTCACCAGGGTGATCACTTGCATGTCCTCGGGGATGCCCAGGATTTCCTTGACCGCCTCTTCGTCGTAGCCGGCTACCGGGTGAGCTACCAATCCCAGCTCCGTGGCTCTCAGCATGAGGAAGGCTGTGGCCATACCTGTGTCGAAGAGGTAGTAGTTTCTACCCTTGATGCGACAATCCAGGTCCTCCCGGCTGAACACGGCGATGATCATAGATGCAGCTTGAATCCACTGATTGCCCTTAGATAGAGCGCCATGCAATTCCTTCAGAACCTCAGGATCGTGGACGAAGACAAACCTCCAGGGCTGATTGTTGTTACAGGAAGGAGTCAACTGGGCACTCTCGGCCAGGTCCCTGATCAGTTCTTCGGTTATTTCCACCGGCTCCAACGAGCGGTAGGCCCTCCTTGCTTTGATGGTCTCTTTAACGCTCAACATTATCCTCCTTAAAATCACTTACGCTCTACGCTTTACGCCAACATCCACAAGCTAAACGACATCACTGCCATACCCACGACGATGCCAATGATGCTCAGGTGCTCCTCCTCGTAGGCGCGGGATACGGGCAACAATTCGTCAAGGGAGATAAAGACCATGATCCCCGCCACCGCCGAAAGCAGCCCGCCCAATATGGCCTCATTCAGGAAGGGCAGCAGGACGACCGCCGCCAGCAGTGCCCCCACCGGCTCAGCCACGCCGGAGAGAAACGACCACCAGAAGGCCTTGCTCCGACTACCGGTCGCCGCGTAGACGGGCGCCGAAACGGCCAGTCCCTCTGGGATGTTGTGAATGGCGATGGCGGCGGCGATAGCCATGCCCAGTTGAGGATCGCTCAGCGCGGTGGCAAAAGAGGCCATGCCCTCGGGGAAGTTATGGATGCCCAGGCCGAGGGCCACAAACAGCCCGGCTCTGAGCAGACGACTCTGCAGGGCTGCGTCCTGAGCCCCCCCTCGGTCCCCCCCAACCCTTCGACGGGGCTCAGGGCAGGCTTTGGGAGGGAAGCCAGCCTTTTCTCCCGCTTCGGTGTGGTGGTGTTCGGCCATGTAGTCGTGCGGGATCAATTCGTCAATCAAAAACATGACGGCCATGCCGGCGAAGAAGATCAGGTTGGCCGGCGCGAATCCGATAGCCTCAATCCCCCTGGGCAACAACTCGACAAAGGAGACCAGGATCATCACCCCGCCGGAAAAACCCAGCGTCACCGCCATCAAGCGGGGTCCGGGCTTGCGGACGAACAACGCCAGCAAGCTGCCGATGGTTGTAGATAGCCCGGCCAGGGCTGATAGCAATAGCGCGAACCCAACGTCACATGTCACGTCAACCCCCATCTTTCGCCGAAGGTCTCCCGACCGAGGCGAAAGGCTCCTGGGGCTCGGTCAGGAGACCTCGCCCAACGAAACCCCGGACGGGGCTCTCAGTCTACCAACCCGCCAATTCTCACACGTCAATCCCCAGAAAAAAGCGAAGGACAAAGCCCACCAAGAAACTCAACGCTGCCACACCAAGACTCAGGCCAGCCATCTCCAGAAAACGCCTCTTGAATGGCACATCCTGGGCCACGGAGATGTAGTAGTTGAAAAAGGCGATGATCAAGATCGCAGCAGCCAACGTACAACCCAGACAAACGTAGAAGTTCTCCAGTATCAAATACGGCAGGATAAGAAGAAGCACGGTCACAATGTACGCCCCGCCTGTATAGATCGAAGCTCGCACCGGGTTCTTGACGGTTGCTTCGGATTTTGTGGAGAGATATTCCGATGCTCCCATAGACAAGGCGGCAGCGATGCCGGTAATCGAACCGGTCAGGGCAATCAGCTCCGTGTCTTGAAGCGCCAGGGTGAAACCGGCCAGGGCGCCGGTCAGCTCCACCAGCGCATCGTTCAGACCCAACACGATAGAACCTATGTAACGAAGCCGTTCTTCATCCAGAAGCTCGATCAGAGCGTTCTCGTGTTCGTTCTCATCGCGAACAATGGCCTCGGCTTCCGGGATCGTCTCCCGCAGTTGCTCGTAGCTATCCTGAGCATCCTCCTCGCCTTCCTCCATAAGCTTGATTCCGAAGGTGAAGCCGAAGATCCGGCTGATCAAGTAATACCGCCAGATCTTCAGCTTGTCAGGTTTGACGTCCTGCTGGGTATAGCTTCGCCATGCTCGGTAGTGTCGGAGTTCGTCATCGGCGATCTTCTCCAGAATCCGCCTGTTTTCAGGAGATTTGATCGTGCTGGCCAGCCTCTGGTAGATGTGATGCTCGGCGATCTCGTTTTTCTGGTAAACCAGCAATTGCTCTCGCAACTCCATACTGATGTCCATTTCTCTTTTTCTTCCGACGGTAGATGGGTAAACTGGCAGATTGGGCAGATGCCACCAATCTACCAGTCTACCAGTCTACCGACCACTAATCACTCCCTCAGAACGCAGACGGCTTGCGGCTGGCGGACGAGAGGGGCCAGGCTCTCGGAGATCGAAAGCTCTATCTCCTCCCCGGTGGGGCCAACGAAGCCGATGGTCATGTCCTGCCCCAGCACGATAGAGGCGAATTGACGGCCCGAAGCCAGCAGCACTCCGCCGCTCTCGAGTATCGGCGCCTTGAAGACACCCTCCGTCACCATCGTCTTCACGTGCTCCATCTCGCTGAAGTTCCCCCTGGGGTAGCGGCGGAACAGGAGATTGTAGCGGCTGGACGCTAGAGCCAGGCAGTAGGGGCCGTGAAAGCCCGCTTTGTCGAGGGTGGTCATGGCCTTGATGATGTCCTCGGCGGCCGTGCCGACTTCGTCCCACGGAGAGAGTTCCAGCTCGTTCGCGCCCTCTACCGTCAACAGGCCAGGCATGGGCGGCGTTCCATTGAAGACCAAACCATCTTCTAAGCGCGCACACTCGATAGCGGCCTCCGCCACGGCGCTGGTGTCGAGCGCTATCCCCTCTCGTTCGTAACTGGCCAGATCCCGCACGCCGAGGGCAAACGTCTTCTGGATCAGCAAAACGGGAAGGAACTCGCTGACGACCAAGCCCGATTCTATTTCGACATCCCGCAAGGGCACTACTTTCAACCCCAGGCCAAAGGGTCCCTCGATGTGCAGCAGGCGGCGACCCACCAGTCGGCTTTTGGCCGCCTCCATCATCGCGGCGTCCAACACCTCCCACGTTTCTGACCCAAAGGGTGCATCCTCTCGAACTAAGTACTTGTTCGCCATGTAACTTCCTCCTTATTCTTTGTCGAGAAACCAGGTTTTTCCACTTCACAGTGCTTTCCGGAGTGTCGGAAGCGTCCGCAATTGCGCGCGTTTTGGGGACAAAGGTTTCCAAAAACCTGGTTTCTGGCTGCTCACTCCTTCAACGACCCGATAGTGACCTCCTCACCGCCGGCCTCCTCGGTTCCGCCGAGCTCGGCGGCCATTTCGTCCACCTCCTGAACGCCTTCCGCCAGGAATTTGTCCTCGTCGCCGGTCAGGATTTGGAGCAGGCGAGCGAATTCACCGGCGTGAACTCGCTCTTCGTTGGCGATGTCAATAAGCACCTCCTTGGCCAGGGGATGGTCGGCGGCGTCGGCGTGGGACATGTAGAGGTGGACCGCCTCGTGCTCGGCGGCCAGGTCCAGACGGATCGCCCGGACCAGCTCCTCGGTAGTGAGTTTGCGATCCGGCACCTTTCCACTGAATGGGTTGAGAAACTCAGGCATTTTCCTACCTCCTTTTATTTTTTCTTCGTTCGGACCGATTTTCCAATTTCTAAATCAGCCCAATCTCCTTGCTGCTCTCCCACAGCCCGTGGATGTTGCAATAGGCCAGGGCGTGCAGCGTGCCGGGCTTGCTGACCTTCAGCGACGCGATCACCGCGTGGTGGGTGTAAACGGGGCCCTGGTTCGGGCCAGCCACGGCCTCGCCATGAGCATTGAACTCGAAGTGGCCCACATCATAAGTGAACTTCTCACCCTCCGGGTGGAAGTAGAGGGTGATCCACCTGATGTGATGCTCGGTGGTGTTGGGATGGGCGATCTCCTTCCCCAGGCCGACCTTCACCTCGAACACCTCGCCCGCCTTCACCTGGTCCGGACACTCGATGACCGGCACGTGCTTCTCTTTCTTCCAGTCAGCTTTCTGGATGCGCTCGCCTAACTCTGTCATGATACTCACCTCCTGCTATTGTATTGATGAAATAGGCTCTGCACTGCAACCACGATTTGTGTGCTTTGCGTCTATCACCTCCATTCCAGTAACGCAATGACTTCAGTACACCCCAATTGGGGTGGCGGCGGATTTGGCAATCCGCCGCGAGCAATTGTGATCTGCTGAACTCGATTATATCATCAATTGTTGCAATTATACCAGAAAGAAGCAAGACGGTCAAACAGAGGCGCCGCATCAGATCCTCCCCCATGGTTTTTTAAGTCGTAGCACCCATCGCCAGGGGACACCGCTTGACCACCAAGAGGGTGAGGTCGTCCGACTGTGGGGCGTTGCCGGCGAAGGCGTTTACGGCATCTACCACCGCCGAAAGGATCTGCTGCGCGCTAGCGTCCGGGGTGGCCGCCACGGCCGCCCGCAGCCGCTCCTGGCCGAACTGCTGGCCATCGCCGTCCATCGCCTCGGTCACGCCGTCGGTATGGAAGACCAAAATGTCACCTGGAGCCACGTCAATCTCCCGCTCCTCCAGTTCGACGTCTTCGAAAACGCCCAGGATGATACCCCGCGCCGCCAGTTCCTGGATCTCGCCTGAGCTGCTCTTCAGCCACAGTGGCCTACTGTGACCAGCATTGGCATAGGTCAACATACCAGTGTGGATGTCCAGCGTAGCATAAACGGCGGACACGAAGAGATCCGTCCGGCTATGTTTCAGTATCAGCTCGTTGGCCAGGCCCAGCGCAGCCGATGGTCTGCGGCCGTCGGCCGCGGCGGTACGAACCATCGTGCGGCTGAGGGCCATCATCAGGGCCGCAGGCACCCCCTTGTCGGCCACGTCGGCGATGACCAGTCCCAGTCGCCCAGGCTCGTCGGGCAGCTCGAGGAAGTCGTAGAAGTCGCCCCCCACCTGGCGGGCTGCCTGATAGACCACGGCGAACTCCCAGCCTGGCACGACCGGGCAATCCTTCGGCAACAAGCCAAGCTGAATCTGCCGACCGACCTCCAATTCCTTCTCCAGCCGCTGGCGCTCGATCTCCTCCCGATGCAACCGTGCCTTCTCGATAGCGATGGCGGCCTGGTTGGCCATCAGACGCAGGAAGCGCACCTCGTCCTCATTCAGCAGCCGTGGCTGCCGCGTGTCCATCATCAGCACGCCGATGGAGCGATCATCAACGACCAGAGGGACCACTGCGTGCCCCCGGAAGCCCTCCGCTAAAACCCAATCCGCGCCCCAGGTGCCCGGATCGCTGGCCTCAATGTCCTCCACCAGCAGGGGTTGTTGCGTGCGCATCACCAAGCCGGGGCCGTTGTGCTCGTCAGTGATCATCTGGCGCTGGTTGGCCACAGGGTCGAAGTGCCAACCGCTAGCGGCGCTGAACACCAGGTGGCCAGGGTCCTCACCAGGGAGCAGGATCGCGCAAGCGTCGGCCTGTAGCAAGCGACGCGCCTCCTCGACCACGTAGCCCACCACGTCATCCAGATCCAGACGGCTCAGCAACTGGTTGGACAGGTCGAGCAGCGCTGCCTGCTCGTGGATGCGCTGCTCCTTCAGCAAGTCGAAGAGGCGTGCCCGCTCCAGAGCGATGCCCATCTGGTTGCCGACGTTGGTCAGCAGCGCCAGGGCCCGTGGGCTGAAAGAGGCCCAGTCTGGCCCGGCCACGTTGAGGATGCCCAGGACACGATCGCCAGAACGCAAGGGCACCGAAGCGTGCACCGCCAGCCCACGACGATCACCGCCCGCGCCACCAAGGCGGCTACAACGGACTTCGTTGTACGCCTCAGTCAGGCGCCCCTGGTCGCAAAGACTCTGGCATTTGCAGCCTCCCGACCATACGCCAGTGTCAGCCAGCGCGGGTGGCAGGTTGTGGTGCGCCGCCAGCACGTAGTCTCCATCCTCCCTGCCATCCTGGGTCGTCGCGGCCTTCACAAAGACCCATCCGGTCTCCAGCCCCATCAGTTCGACCAGCCGGGCCAGGGCAGAGTCGAGCGCGCTACGGACATCCACCGCCCGATTCAGCGTTTCAACGATTTGGTTGAGGGTGGTCAGGTCTTCTATCATGCCTGCCCTCTCTTTGTCTTATCCACCGTCAGGCAACGGTGTCATCCAGCAGCCTCTTCACCTTCCACCTCGGGCTTGGGGGCCGGCGCCCCCGCCTCCATGGGAGTGAAGCTGCAATAGCCCAACTCATCGAATTGCTGCCTGATGTCCTGCCATTCATCCTCGGCCAGAATCCTCAAAGACAATGTTCGTTGTGTGGTGCTCGGGGTCAATCAAAATCGCTCGCGCGGGCGCGGCCTCCCCGCCTGCGATCTTGAGGGGCAGGCACACAAACTGGTACACGCCTGGGGCAATATCACTCAGATTCAACCCCTCCACGGCGACAACGCCAGCGCGGAGCAGAATCTGGTGCGTGGGCACAGGCTCGTCAAAGGGTCCGACCGACAGGTAATCCACTCCCACCAGCCGGACGCCGTGCTCCACCAGCCAGCGCGCGCCATCCTCTGTAATGGCGACAAAGTCCTTGTCAAACTCCTGCTCGCCGCGAGCCCAATGGTCGGAGTTGCGAGTGCGGAAGAGCACACGTTCGGTGCCGGGCGGAATCGCCAGCCCTCCCAGCAAGTCTGCCGAGAGAGCATCGGCTTCCAGAGCCTGGACGACCAGGGCCGGCCCGACCAGCACGTCCAAATCCAGGGCGTCCACGCTCAATCCACCTGAGACGAAATGAGCAGGCGCATCCACGTGGGTGCCGGTATGCGCGCCCATGTCCAAGCGAGTGACGGTTGCCGTATCGCCTTTGTCCAGGTGATAGGGTTGGGTGATCTTCACCCCTGGATCGCCAGGCCAGATGATGAGCGACTCGGAAATCGGAAGTGAGATGTCATAAATTGGCATGTCAAACCTCCCGAGGAGTTCTTGTCTTGAGCCGGTGACGGGCATTACTCAGAGCTTTTCGAACGACAGGGATCCGCACTACGAGCAACAAAGCCACCACTGCACCGTAACGCAGAGGCTCGCGGATGTCTTTGACCAGCCACATGAAATGCACAATGGCCAGCATGCCCGCCAGATAGGCCAGCCGGTGCAGCCGCTTCCAGTTCTTGCCCAGTCGTCTCTGCCAACCCTGGGTAGAGGTTATCGCCAGCAGTAGCAATAGCAGGCCAGCGACGAATCCCACCAACACATAGCGCTGGTCCAAGATGTCCTGCCTGATCAGATCGAGGTCAAATCCGTAATCGAGCCCAACGAAGGTCGAAAAGTGCAGGCCGGCATACATAAAGGCGTAAAGCCCCAGAGGACGACGTAAACGTTGCACTTGCTTGAACCCAAGGATCGTATGGATGGGCGTGCAAGCCAGCGACAGGATCAGCAGGATTAAGGCTGCCCTGCCCGTGCGGCTCGTGATTTCCTTGACCGGGTCAATGAGAAACAAACCCTGCCAGTAATCCCAGATCAGCCACGCCAGCGGCAACAGCGCCGCAACGTGGACCAGGATTTGCAGCCAGTCCGCCTTGAGCTTGCGCATTAGTACCATTCTTTCAGGTCCAGGCCCGAGTAAAGGTGAGCCACTTCCTCAGCGTAGCCATTGAAGAGGAGGGTCGGGCGACGCTTGGTCTCGCCGATCCTGCGCTCTGTGGCCTGAGACCAGCGCGGGTGGGGTACGTCGGGGTTCACGTTGGCAAAGAAGCCATATTCGTGGGGCGCAGCGGCCCTCCACAGGGAAACGGGCATCTCTTCCACCAGGTCAATCTTCACGATGGACTTGATGCTCTTGAACCCATATTTCCAGGGAACCACCAGACGCACCGGCGCGCCGTTCTGCGGCAGCAGAGATTTGCCATAAAGACCTGTCGCCAGTATGGTGAGGTCGTGCATCGCCTCATCCACGCGCAATCCCTCGACATAGGGCCAGCTATACCCGCCGCGTTGTTGGCCGGGCATCTGCTCCGGATCGTAGAGGGTTTCGAAGCGCACGTATTTGGCGTTTGACATTGGCTCGACCTCTTGGAGCAGTTTGGCCAGGGGAAAGCCCACCCAAGGGATGACCATGGACCAGGCTTCCACGCATCGCATGCGATAGATGCGCTCTTCCTGGCCGAACTTATGTAGATCGTCTATATCAAAGGTCTTTGGATTATGTACCAGCCCCCCTGCCTCCACTGTCCAGGGAGATGTCCTGAAATCCTGTGCCAGGCGCGCTACACCTTCTTTGCTGGTGGTGAATTCGTAGTAGTTGGTATAGTTGGTGATCGCCTGGAAGGACGTGAGTTGATCCTTCAACTCATCAGTGCCGGCAGTTGGGGTAAGAGACACCGGGCCAGTTAGGCTGGGCTCGGCAGGTGGCAGGGTTGGCGAAGGCTCCTGCCGCTCGCAAGCACTGAGAACCAAAGAGCTTGCTGCCAGAACGCCAATGCCTACCATGAACTTGCGCCGGGATAGATAAATGTGTTCCGGGGTAATCTCGGATGGATCGATCTTGACCACGCTGATTCCTCCCTTCAATTTCAAATAGCCACCCGAGGGTCCAGCCATCAGGCCCCTCCCTGGCGGTGTTGATCAGGAACCAACGCTTGCCTTTGTAGTGCAAGACAGCGCGGCGTTCCGGCTCGTAATAGGCCGAGTCACCCACCTGGCGCTCGGCTTCGTTACGGGCTATTCGAGTAGCGCCCGCAGCGCGGCCGGGTCGGCGACCGGGGAACGACAGGCAAAGTCAACGCAGACGTAGGCCGTGGCGCGCCCCTCGATCTGGCTGCGTCCCTGCAACAGGGGGACGACGGACACCTCAGAATCGGGAGCGCCCAGCGCCAGGATCTGGTGGGGGTGATAGCCAGTGGTGCAAACATCGAGCAGGGCGCGGGTGTCGGCTGCCTCAGGATCTCCCACGATGGCTACCTCGTGGGGATGCGACAGCTCGTAATCCAACGCTATCAACCATTGGCCAAAGCCCAGCGGATATTGTGCCAGCAGTGGCTGCACCCGAACGAGGCTGCGATGGGCCAGTTCGGCGTAGCGCGGGTCGGCGGCCAGCCCCGCCAGGCGCAACAGCCCAAAAGCGGCCATGGCGTTGCCGGAGGGAACGGCGTTGTCCTGCAGCTCCCTGGGACGGGTGATCAGCGCCTCGTGGTCATCACTGGTGTCGAAAAAGCCACCATCGGGCGCGCTGAAGTGCTCGATCGTCACCTCGGCCAGCTCACGGGCGGCCAGGTACCGGCGCGGCTCGAAGGTGGTCTGGTACAGCTCCAGCAGCCCGACGACGAGGTGGGCGTAGTCTTCCAGGTAGCCGTTGATTTTGGCCTCGCCCGCTTTCCACGTGTGGTACAGGCGGCCATCAGGTGTCCTGAGCTCGCTCAGGAGAAAGTCGGCATTGCGTTCGGCGACCTGGCGATAGACTTCCGCCC
>CAZVCJ010000087.1:0-14187 GCA_964625745.1 uncultured Anaerolineae bacterium
TCAAGGATTTGATCCTCCCATTCCTTTGGCGAATCAGTGACAACATACGCCAATCTCGAAAACGGACTCACACCATCTGGGATCTCCCAGATAGAGCGCTTAATTCCAAACTGCATGGCCAATGGGAAATTAGCCAATATCTGTTTGAGCGAACGTAGCGGGCCATATTCACTATCCCACTCGGCAAGAAAATCGGTCTTATAGGCTCTTTGAGAGATTCCCGCTTTCGGTGCCTCGTTGAAAGACCTCCAATAGAGCTGCTCTTCATAAGGTAGGTTTCTCAAATCGCAGAGATAAGCATGCACTTGCCCAGCCTCGTTGATGTCATAGCTGAGTGACCAAGTCCCACGGCATGTAATCGTCCGTTCCTCTATCGTGTATTTATCCGGATCCTGCTTGTACTTAAGCATTACCTCGGACCTGAAGAAGGCTGGTGAGATCTCGAAGGGCAAGTCTGATGGGACAAAGTAGTTTCCAAGTTGATCCGGAGCACATGAACGCTCTGTCACCACATTGTGCTTCCAGTCAAGAACAATGAAGCTGGCGTACTGCCTTGGTTGTCTCTCTCCGCCCCTCACAACCTCCATCATGACCTCATCTGAAGTTCGCTGACGGATGATCTGAAATCCTCTCAAATGGGATTGTCCACTGGATGTGAGAACCCGAAGTGCATGTAGCTCACTGGACCCTTCTTTTAGTGCCACACAATCTTTCAAAAGTGGGTCACTCCACGGATGACCTTTGTACCGGATCACATCAAACACTCTAACCAAGACGGCATCGGTCAGAAACAGATACAGTTCAAGTTCATCAGAATCTACAACAGTGAGACAACCCTCATCGCTTTGGGAAACCTCAACTACGTTCTTTAGATCACCATTTGCATCAAGCTTGCAGTAGGCACTTCGCCGCTCAACCCAGTGAATATCAAGAATGTGCGCTACTCGCTGGTTTAGCTCGAGATAGGCTTCTTTGCCCTCTTCAAACCCATAGAAATGGCGATGGAACAGAAGTGGCTCACTATGGTCTAGGAGGCGACTAGCCGTATGGTCCAGAGGTGGAAATATCCGTTTCCTTGCTTCACCGTCTTCGGGGGAGTAGCCATATCCCCAACCTCGGCTGGCAAAGAAATTCCACCCCATGATGTCATCAACGTAATCTTCCGCTCCTAAACGCTCCTCAGGCATCATCATTGAATAAAGGTAGAATTGATGTGCTGAGATATCGATGGGAACTATCCCGGCAGTAGTTGCCATCAGGAACGACAGCGCTTCTTCAAGCTCGAGCCAACGTTTGTAGTCATCTGTGTCTGGTTCTGGGGCCACTCTCTGTTGATCAAGCCAATTCCATAGTTGCTTAATAAAAGGCATAGCCTACCTCACTGGTACATCGATTGGACTGCTTGCCAAACGGCACAATCCTATATTATGCTGCCATTCTTCCGTATAGAACACCATACAGCAACAGTGCCTAACATCTCGTACACGAAATCAAGTGCCGCGGGCATTTTACAAATGAGCTCCGCACTATTCTTTCGCTACCACATTCACATCCGGCAGGAGGATGTAGGGCAGGCTGAAAATGCGGTAGACCCACTCTGTCTCTCGGCTGACAGCGGCCACGTCCTGGAGCAGGTCGTAGACGTTGCCAGCGATGGATACGTCCTTTACCCGTCCCACGATCTCACCCTTTTCGATCTTGAAAGCCAGGCTCAACGAGTTGGAAAAGGCGCCTGAGATGACGTTGCCCTGCCCCAGACCCAGCGCGTTCTCGACCAGCAATCCTTCGTCTATGCCGGCGATGATCTCTGCCAGCGGCGTTTCACCCGCACCGAACATCAAATTGGTCGGCGAAGGGGCTGGCGGGCTGAACAGGCTGCGGGAGCCGTTGCCCGTTGACTCGACGCCCGACGACTCGACTGAGCTCGCCGAAGTCTGGGCGGCCGTCTTGAGATCATACAGAAACCCCTTCAACACGCCCTGCTCTACCAGCACGTTGCGCCGGTGGGCCACACCCTCGTGGTCGTAAGAGGCGCTGCCGAACTTGCCGTCCAGGGTGGGGTCGTCAACGATGGTAATCTTGTCGTCGAACAGCTTTTCGCCAATCTTGCCGACCATGGGCGAGATGCGCGTGTAGACGTTTTTTCCGTTGAGCCCAAGCATGAGCGGAAGGCCCAGCACCAGGGCTCCAGTCGGCGCGAAAAGAACGGGCATCCGCCCGGATTGGATGGTTGCGCTTCTCTTGGCCAGTTCCAGTTTTTCGCCCAGCCGGCGCGCAAACGCCAGGTAGTCGTCCTCCCAGACCGTCGTGCCCAAGGTGTCGAACATGAACAGCACGTCGTCTCCTTTGATGCGATTGACCTCGAAAGATATGGACAAAGGCGACCGCCTGAACGACACGTTGCTTCCTGCCTGGTTGCGGAGAGAGAGATGCTGCACGCCACGTTCCAGCTCGACATTGACGAGCGCATCGGGCTCAACCAGACAGATGACGTCAATGATCTCCTGGCCGATCTCGACCATGCGCGGGACGGACAGCTCGGTGATGGCCTGGTCAAAGGTCGTCACCTTTGGGGCGGATTGCGGGGCTGGAAAGGCAATCGGTATCTCGTCGCCATAGGCAGCCGACTCTAGCGCGTTGCTCACCAGCTTTTCCGCCGCCGCCTCATCGCTCGACGCGGCAAAGCCCAGTCGGCCGTTCTTGACCACACGCACGGCAACGCCCCTGGTTTCCTCCACCTGGCTTTTCTTGAGCCGGTTGGCCTCAAAGCCAACCGTGGTGGACTCACTTTGTACATTCACGACCTCGACCTGCTCGGCCTCAGTGCTCAATTGCTTCAGAATATCCATGCTACTTGCCTCCTTGTCGGACGCAGATGCACGCAGATAAACGCTGATTTTTTAACCTTATCTGCGAAAATCCGCGTGTAAGCGAAGCGGCATCTGCGTCCTATTTTCCGCCGATGACGACATTCTGGATGCGAATGTGGGGCGCGCCAAAGGTGACGGGCAGGCCACCCTGTCCCTTGCCACAGGTGCCACCCGCCTGCATCCACTCGAAATCGTTGCCAATGGCGTCAATGTTCATCAGCGTGGTGAACAGATTGCCAGCCAGAATCACGTCTTTGACCATCTCGGCGATCTGGCCGTCGCGAATCATGTAGGCGTAGGCCGAACTGAAAGAGAAATTCTCCAGCGCTGTCTGCCCGCCGTACATGTCGCAAGCATAGATGCCCAGCTCGATGTCCTGGATCATGTCTTCAAAAGATGTTTCGCCCCCTTCGATGGCCGTGTTGGTCATACGCACGATGGGAGGGTAGCGATAGCCCGTGGCCCGCGCGTTGCCGGTGGGTTTCTCTCCCATCTTGGCCGCCGTCTCGCGAGAGTGGAGTCTGCCGACCAGGACGCCGTTTTTGATCAAATCGGTGCGTCCCGTTGGCGTCCCTTCGTCGTCGTACTTGTGCGTGCCCCGGAGTCCGGGAAGAGACCCATCGTCAAGCACGGTGAGAATGTCCTGGCCGAATCGCCGCCCCAGAACCATCATCTCCTGCGCTTTGGGGTTTTCGTAGACAAAGTCCGACTCGGAGAGATGCCCAAAGGCTTCGTGAATAAAGACACCTGCCAGCATCTGGTTGAGCACGACGGGATATTGACCACCGACCACCGTCTCTGCGCTCAACAGGTCCACAGCGCGCTGGGCAACAGCCTGGGCCATCTCCTCTCGTCCTTGCACAAAGTCGAACCCTTTCTGCCCGGAGCGAGTTTCTGTCGCGGTCTGCACGTTATCACCGTCGCGTGTAATGACCATAACCCACAAAGTGATCATGGGACGCTCTTCTTCGATGAACGTACCTTCCGAGTTGGCGAAGAAGACGCGGCTGAAGGTGTCGTTGTATCCACACTGCGTGTCCACGATCCTGTCGCTGTGACCCAGCAAAATGCTGTTGTATTCCTCGGCCAGGGCCTTTTTGCCGGCCATCGTCGTGCCCCGAAAGTCGTGTTCCAGCGTCACCGCGATTCGATCCTCAGAAACAGGGATAGGAGCCAATTCGATAGGCTCTTCGCTTTGGGCGACCCTGGCGCATTGGTAGGCCTGCTCGACTTTGGTCAGCAAATCGCCACGGTCGTTGAACGTGGCAATGCCCCAGCCACGATCTTTGCACAGGCAGCGCACGATGCCCCCCGCGTCAATCACCGCGCTGGCCGTCTCCAGGTCTTTGCCCCGATAGGCAACGGTGGTGGCCTCTCGTTCTTCTATTCGGATTTCGGTGTAGTCCGCTCTGCTTCTTTTTAGTGCTGCTTCGATTTTGTCTCGCATACGTTCTCCTCCTTATTTGAGACCTGTGTAGAAAGATAGCCCATCGTCTCCCAGGGCCAAAGCCAGGGCTTCCTGGGAATCGGTCATGCGCGCCCAACTGTGCTCGGGCAAGAGTCCCGATTTGCCTTCCACTAACTCCGCCCCCGAACTCAGCAGCTTGCTTAGAGGAACGTCCCGCTGGGCTGTCTCCAGTATGTGAATTGGCTTCAGCCAGATAAGAGCTGGAAGCTCCATCGTGGGCCAGGGTTGCCCATCGAGCTCAGCAAGGTAAACAACCAGGCATGCCTCACCCTGGTTGTCCTCGTGCCAGGGCTGGTGCGGCGGCGTGCGGTAGTAGTAGCGAAAGACCACGGCTGCCGGACGCTCTTTGCCTCGCAATGTCGCCCGCTCGACATCGCCCTGGCTACGCACAATGATGGTCTCAGGGCATGGAAGCAATCTGACACCACAGCCTATCTCCTCCTGAGCTTCCCGCAGTACGCCGGCCACCAGAGATTCGTCTTCATCCTCTATGCCACCGCCGATGCCTGTTAGCTCGATTATCTGGCGGGATCCTTCTGCTCGTGGTGGGCGAATGCCATACAGGAACCGGCCACCCTGGCGCAGGATCAGGCTCGTTCCCACGAACGTGTCATCGGGCACGATATCAGAGAGATGCTGAGGCTTGTGGGTTTTGCTTAGAGTCTTGGTTGGAGAAGGAAGACTGGTCTCAGGCATAGGTATGGTCTCTTGACTTGCTCAGGATAGGATTACGTCCATCCGGCGGACCCGCCCCCCACGCACATCCGTCGCCAGAGACAACTCAAGGCTGTCGCCAGTCACTGACCTTGTTGTGCCGTCCACAAATTTCAAGGTGTAGGCTACCACCTGAGCTCCATCCTTTCCGAACGTCGCTTTTCTTTCCTGGTTGTGATAGACAGCCAGCGTCTCGCCGATGAACTTAAAGGCAAAACAGTTCTCAGGAACGAGAACATCCGTCCACCCATCTCTGTCGTCCCAGTATCTGTAAGTGCCCTCAGCAGTTGTAAAAAGCCAGCCGGGGAGCACGGGCTGAAGACGCAATCGTAGCCGGCAATTCTGGTCCAGAAAGAACGGATGCTCACCCGCGACCATGATCGTCCAGATTTGCAGCATTTCGCAGGTCACGCCGCTCTGGCGCGGTTGAAATGCTTGGCCGTGAAGCGTTGTGTCGGGAAACTCACTACTGACAATGAAGGAGCAATTCTCCAGCGTGCTGCGCCCGTACATCGCCGGGTCGAGGAAAGGCGTCAGCGTGTGTCTGGCCTCCTCGAAGAACTCCTCGTGCAGCCCGCTGCGCAGGACCTGGAGGAGCCATTTGTATTCCATGTGGGTGTAGATGGATTCGTTCTCGATCCACCCGCGCGCGTAGGACTTGATGCGGCCGATCTCAAACGGCTCCTGTTCCAACGACTCGCAGACCTTGTACATCTGCAACCGGGTGTCGTACAGCCCGCTACGCTTCACAGCCTCAAAGATCGGGACGGCTTGCTCTGGGAACACTCTGAGCCAGTGTGCCGGCCCCTCCAGAAAAAGAGCCAGCGGCACCTGTTTGAACTCGTGGGCTCCTACCAGCGGATAACCGGCCTGGCTCTCGAGTTGTCCGCCTCGATCATCAAGTAAGGGGCTGTAATCAGTGACTTCGTTGATGAAATAGGTGTAGGGAACGCCCGTATCGTGGAATAGTCTGTTTCGTGGCATACCGCCAAAGGTGGCCTCCAGTAAACGCAGGCAGTTCTGGAAAAATCCTTTGACTTGCCCAAGATTCATCGGTCGTTCCTGCCCATGGATGCCAAGCCTCGTCGCCGCTCGAAACGCCTCTTTGAGGGCGTGGCTCTCGTTCCAATACACGAGCGGGCTAGCCGCGCCCTCGCACGCCAGGCGTTTTTCGATGGCCACGTTCAGCCCGCCGACGAAGGTGTAGAGCTCTTCGAACAGCGGTAGCGACTCTGACGCGGCGAAGTCGCCCTGCGAAAGGCTGTCCAAGAGGAAGCGGCAGGCGCGTATCAGCTCGAGGGTTTCGCAAATGGATGACCCAAACAAGCCGGGGAGGCCATTCAGGGAATCACACCAACCCGGTTTGCCCGCTTCCATCTCTACCCCGACACCTTCAGGGTCCAGCGTAGCAATCTTGTTGGCAACGATGCACAAAAGTTTCCCCAGCAGGTTGGTGGAATAGACCTCCCCTCTCCCGAACTGCGTGCGGACCTTACAGGGGTCTTTGGCGCGGGACCGAATCAATTCTTGCTTTCCCGGGTCGCGAACCACCGCACCGTACTGTCGGACGCGGTCATTCACGAGCACAGTCTTCTCGGCCCGCGCCTGCACCACGTCGGGGTTGTCATAGAAAGTATAGACTTTCTTCTCTAAGAGGATCTCCCGCAGCCGATCAGGGTAGATCATCAGAAATGAATCCAGCAGATCGAGGTTGTAGAACCAGTGGTCAATCCAATACCCTTCGTGGAGTGCCCCGATCTCGCCCTGCCTGCACAACGGCAGCAAGTCGGCCAGAATCTCTTCATAGGATCGCTCAACTGAAGTGACACTCGCCTCCAGCGCCACGATGAACTGGCCGGGGGTGAACGAGCTGGCCACCAACGCCAGGAGGTCCTCGCGCGCAGCTTCATCGGGGACCAGGCCGCTCAGCAACCTTTCCACCCCCTCCACGTCATCGGCGACGAACGTAAGCCCATTCACGACCAATGGGTTGTACCCATCGGTCTGGGTCAGATTCAGGAATGTGATGACGTTGTGATCCTCTGCCTCCGGGAAAAACCAGGTGTCCAGGCGGCGGTTTTGGAGGATGCTTCGGTAGTGGCCATTTCCCTGGGACAGATAGGTCGGCTCCAAGACAATCCAGTGATAGTCACGCTCCAGGTCACCGCCCTGCCGCGAGTAGATGTAGAAAAGACTCTTATTGTCCGCGGATTCAAAAGTCACCGGCATGCCGCCGCGCATTACGTTGTCGAGAAATGTCTGCCGACAGTACTGGTCGAACGTTGGCTCGCTGCTCACAGTAAAAGCGAAGTTCTTGATCTGGTCAATGACCTCATGATTCTCGGCCCGCTTTTGCGGCACGAAATCACGCATTTCCAAAACCGGGAGGAACTCTTTCAAAGCCTGTTCGTTGGCGGTGTAGCCTATCACGGAGCACACGGTCAGTGTTTCCCCAGGCGGGATGGAACGCGTCAAGGCGGTGAAGGCACAGGGGGTTCTAGTCTCCCTGGTCTGATCGGCGTCCAGAATCGTGTCTACAGATTCGTGCGCCAGCACCCACGGGAAGTCGTGGTTTTCCGCCTCTCCAAACAGCACGGCGGGGTCAACGATTAAACTGCGGGGTGGCGCCTTTACGCCATCCACCAGGCTGCAATAAAAGTGCCCGGCCTCGATCTTTCTGACCTCCTCGACGTCGGCCGGGGTCTGCTTCAGCCGGAAGAGCGGGACGCCCTCCACGTCAAGGACGTCCATCATCCCCTCGATGTGCCTGGCGATTACCTTCACGTGATCAAAAGTCACGCCGTAAGGCAGCACTCGCGCCACGCCGTCTACCACCTCAGCTTCCCTGGTTTCTTGGGCGCCATTAGTGATGGTGACCAGACGGATCAGGCCAGCGAGCGGCATATTGACCAAAGGAAAGTAGACCACAGTGGTCTCTAACCCGAGTTCGGCGTTGCGTTCATGGAGCTCTAGCTCGTGCGAGGAGACGATCATCCACTGCGTAATGGCCTCGTTTTCCACCTTCTGGAACGGTTCGTACACGCGCGCGCCATCGAGTCTGATAAACGTCCTGAACCCCTCCTTACCAACGGCCTGGCAGGCTTTGTTGAAGGACAGAAACTCCAGTATGGCGTGGTCCTTGTCGTGCACGCCGAGGCTGCAAACCCCCTGGGCCTTGCTGACATAGTAGGCCCACAGCGGTATCCCCCATTTGCCCGCGATGCCGGGAAAGAAGTTGGAAAATGGCTTGGCCCAGTTATAGCTCTCGACGACGAACCGATGGTCGCGTTCGAAGTAGTATTGCGCTCGAGGAAGGGTCATGTCTGCAGGGCTACCTCGTGAACATACGCCGACAATTCAATGAGCCATCTCTCATGGCCGCACAGAGAGAGGGAGGCAAACTGACGGCCTCCCTCGGTCGAGTGCACGGTAGGCAAAATGCTACCTCCCAGACGCTTACTATCCCTTCACCGAGCCAGCCAGGATGCCCCGCACGAAGTAGCGCTGCAAGGAGAAGAAAACGACCAGCGGCAGGGCCATGGAGACGAAAGCAGCGGCGGTAAGCAACTGCCAGTCCTGACCCATAGACTGCACCAGGCCGGACAACTTGACGGTCAGCGGTGCGACGTCCTGCGTTCCGCCCAGGTAGATCAGAGCCACCAAGAGGTCATTCCATACCCACAAGAACTGGAAGATGGCCAGCGACGCTATGGCCGGGATTGAGAGGGGAAAGGCCAATCGGAAGAAAGCCGTCAGATGCGAAGCGCCATCCAGATAGGCCGACTCAAACAGATCCCTGGGCAGCGAGCCGATGAAGTTGCGCAGCAGATAGACGGCAAAGGGCAGCCCATAGCCAGTGTGCGCCAGCCAGATGCCCAGGAAGGTGCCAGCCAATCCCAGTCGGTTGTATACGCGCAGCAACGGAATCAGGGTCATCTGAAGGGGAACCACCAGCAGGCCCACCACGATGACGAAGAGAACTTGACGGCCAGGGAAATCCATCCAGGCGAAGGCATAGGCGGCGAAGGCTGCCACAGCAATCGGGATGACGGTGGAGGGAATGGCAATGGTCAGACTGTTGAGAAACGCACGCGCCATCCCCTCGGTGGTGAGGACGCGGATGTAGTTGTCCAGTTGATACTGAGTGAAATCGAATGGATGCTGAAAGACTGTCCACCAGCCGGTGGCAAAAACATCGTTTTGGGGACGGAAAGAGCTGATCAGCAACCCCACCGAAGGCAATGTCCATACGAAGGTGATTCCGATGAGAACTATGTGCAACGGTACGCTTGAGAGAATCTTTCTCAATCTGTCGCTTGTCATGAGCTTTGTCGAATGGCTCATCGCATAGCCTCCTGAGCCCGAAAGCGGCGGATGTTAGTCGCCATGATAGGGATGACAGCCAAGAGCAAGATAACGGCAATGGCGCTGGCACGCCCGGTGTTTCGCCAGGCGAACATCTCCTTGTACATGCGATTGGCCAGGACCTCGGTATCTCGATTGCCGTTGGTCAAGACGAAGACGATGTCGAAGGCCTTGAGCGCACCTATGATAACCGTGGTGGCTACCACGGCGATAGTCGAGCTGATCATGGGCACAATGACGCGCCAGAAGACCTGCCACCCGTTGGCCCCATCTATCCGCGCCGCCTCTATGATCTCAACGGGAATGTTCTTAATGGCAGCCGACAGAACGACCATACAAAAGCCGGTCTGCAGCCACACTCCGACGGCGATGAGCGCAAAGTTGTTCAGTGATTTTTCCACGAACCACCCGATGGGCTCCAGACCCAAGTTGACCAGAGCGGCATTCAACAGACCAATCTGGGCAACATCGCCTGGCTTGAAGGCATACACAAACCGCCAGATCACGCCAGCGCCCACGAAAGAGATGGCCAGTGGCAAGAAGATGAATGACTTGACAACCGCTTCGTAGCGAACCCGATTGGCGAGCACAGCGATAACCAACCCCATCCCGACACTGAAAACGGTCAGCAGCACTAACCACAGAATGTTATTGCGGAAAGCAACGCGCATGGCCGGATTGGTGAAGGTGAAAATGTAGTTCTTTAGACCGACGAAGCTCTCAGAGTTTTTGTCCAGGAAACTGAGGTAGATTGTGTTGAGGGTGGGATAAACCAGGTAGAACGCGAGGATAATGAGTAGTGGCCCAACGTACACCCAGGGACGGACTCGCTGTTGCACGTTGTCTGGGAGGAACCCAACCAGGAAGTCCATGACAACGTACAACAAAACGATCCCCCCCACTCCGACCAATATAGCCAGCAACGTGTTGAGGAGCTGGCTTAGAGAGGCGGGCAAAGCTTCCATTTCCTACCTCCGCCTAACAGATGGGTGTAAGGACAATGTCACATTTGTCATTGCGAGCGGAGCGAAGCAATCTCCAAGCACGCTAGCACTTCATCACATTACATTGATTTTGACGACATGTCATTCTGAGGAGCGGAGCGACGAAGAATCTCGTTCCTGGTGAGAAAAGCGCTTTTCCACTCCAGAAACGAGATTCTTCGCCTCCGCTACGCTTCGGCTCAGAATGACAACTTATCATCTTCACTGTGATGAGGTATAGGGGATTGCTTCGGCGCAAACAGCGCGCCTACTAAGAACAAACCTTCGTATGCAAAACCCGGAGAGCGAGCGCCGATTGAGTAGCGCAGCGTATCGAAATCAAGTGAGCGGCTCTCTGCATAACCCGCTTGGCCTCGATACGTCGCTCGGATGCGTAGCCTCCGCTCGCTCCTACTCGGCCGGCGCTGACGGGTTTCTTTCACAATGAGTAGCGCGACCGCGCTATGGAGCAGCTCGCAATGACACCAGGGGTGAAATCTAGCATTGTCGAGGTAAGTAAGATTGAGACAACCCGGCCTCATGGTCGGGTTGTCTCAGTGACATCAATGATGGGATTGGCAACTACTCGGCGTAGGCGTCTACTGCGCTGGCCTCGATCGTGGCCAGAACAGTGTCCAGGTCCTCACCAGCGACGTAGTCCACCGTGCCCACCCAGAACGTACCAGCACCTATGGCCGCTGGCATCAAGTCGGAGCCGTCGAAGCGGAAGACATCAGCACCAGCTAGAGTCTCCGCCTGCAGGCGGGTGATGGCATCGGGATAGACGTCCAGGCTGACTCCCCTGTGAGGCGAGAGGAAGCCGCCCAGGGCAGCCCAGATCTCGTGAGGCTCAGGCGTGGCCAGGTACTGCATGAAGGCTCGGGCCTGCGGCGTATCCCTGAGCATGACGACCACGTCGCCAGCGCCCAGCGCCGGGATGCCATAGGCCGCATCTATCGCCGGGAAGGGGAAGGCGTTGTAGTCTTCCTCCGTCACGCCCTCTGGGAAGAAGCTGGTGATGAACGACGCCTGGCGGTGCATGTAGCAGCCGGGCGGGTCGTCGAACAGTGGCACTGGCGAATCACCGAAGGCGGTAGCATTGACGCCCGTCGAGCCACCCCACACGTAATCCTCGTTGAGAACGATCTGACCGAAGTACTCCCAGGCGGTCTTGACCGCCGCATCAGTCCAGGGGATCTCGTGGTTGACCCACTGATCGTAGACGGCGGGGCCGGCGGTGCGCAGCATGATGTCCTCGATCCAGTCGGTGGCAGGCCAACCGCTGGCCACACCGCTCTCGATTCCAACACACCACGGTGTACCACCATCGGCTACGATCTGGTCTGAGAGCGCGATCATCTCATCCCAGTTGGTGGGCACCTCATAGCCACCGGCCTCAAAAGCCGCTGGGCTGTACCACACCAGACTCTTCAAGCTGCCCTTGTACCAGATGCCATAGAGGGTGTCATCGTAGCTGCCCAGGTCAATCCAGGCCTGAGCGTAGTCCTGGCCAAGCTGGTCCATGTCCATGAAGGTATCAATGGGCACCAGGGCACCCGCCTTGGCAAGGTTCACCAACAGTCCCGGCTGAGGGAGGATAGCGATATCTGGCGGGTTGCCCGCCGCAATGCGCGTGAAGAGGACGGTAACCTGATCTCGGGAGGCCTCGAACTGCATCTCGGTGCCGGTCTCCTCAGTGAAGGGCGCGACCGCTGCAGTGAATTTATCAATCTCACCGCTACCCCACACACCAAGTACGCTCACCGCACCCACAGTGCGGGCCGCCAGGAACCTGGCAGCCTCCTCCGCGCTGGGGATGGCGAGCTTCCAGCCGGGGTGGATCACGTTGGGATCAGTGATGCTGGCGAAGGTGTCGTCGTCGACGTTTCCCGTGTTTGTGGCGGAGACGATGGCCCAATAAGCTGGTCCACTACCCAAATACTTCTCGGCCAGGGTCCATAGGTTGTCGCCCAGCTTCACGGTGTAGGTCAGCTTCTCCTGCTTTGGCGGGGCAGCGCTGACTACGCTGGCCACCAACAGATTAGCCACGACCACCACTGCCAGGGCAACAAATACTGCTTTCTTAAACATGTCTCTCCTCCAAGAGTTTTATGGTGCTAACACTGATGTTAGCTTGGCAAAAACCAACCGTTGCAGATTCGATACGCATCACCTCCTTAAATTGGAAAAAGGGAGTTGGACAATCCAACCTCCAACCTTCAGCGGACAGCCTTCTCAGTCTGGGGATCGAAGATTTGCATGTTGTCCATGTTCACCATAACCTCGATCGTATCATTCACCCTGACAACGGTCCGAGGGTCGAACCGAGCCACGAAGCTCTTCTCCCCTATCAGAAAGTGCGCCAGAACCTCATTCCCCATCAACTCCGTTACGTCCACCTTAGCCTTGATCTTGCCTGCCGTGATGTTAGGGGGGGTAAACTGGGGGTCATGGATGTCATCGGGCCTTATGCCGAAGACCGCCTTCTTGCCTTTATAGGGGAGAAGTACTTGTAGCTTATCCCCAGGAACTTTCAGGCGGAAAGTGCCACCGTCTACGTAGAGGTCCCCATTCTCGCCCACCAGGGTGGCATCGAAGAAGTTCATGGCTGGGCTCCCGATGAAGCCGGCCACAAAGAGGTTAGCGGGGTAGTTATAGAGATTCTGGGGGGTATCCACCTGTTGCAGGAGGCCGTCCTTCAATACCACCACCCTCGTCCCCATGGTCATGGCCTCGGTCTGGTCGTGGGTCACGTAGATAAAGGTCGTCTCCAGACGCTGGTGAAGCTTGGAGATCTCCGCCCTGGCTGTCACCCTCAGCTTGGCATCCAGGTTCGACAGCGGCTCGTCCATGAGGAAGACTTTAGGCTCCCTGACGATGGCCCTCCCCACAGCCACCCTCTGCCTCTGACCTCCAGAAAGCTGCTTGGGCTTGCGATCCAGAAGCTCCTCGATCCTGAGGATGCGGGCTGCCTCCTTCACCCGATTATCAATCTCATCCTTGGGCGTCTTGCGCAGCTTCAGCCCGAAGGCCATGTTGTCGTAGACGCTCATGTGGGGGTAGAGGGCATAGGACTGGAAGACCATGGCGATGTCGCGATCCTTGGGGGGAACGTCATTGACTACCCGGCCTTCGATGTAGATGTTGCCCTCGGTGAGCTCCTCCAGGCCGGCCAGGAGGCGGAGAGCAGTAGTTTTGCCGCATCCTGAGGGGCCCAAAAGGACCAGGAACTCCTTGTCGGTGACCTCCATGTCCAGATGGTTGACGGCCACCACATCGCCAAAGCGCTTGGTGACCTGATCGTAGGTTACACTAGCCATAATATTGCTCCTTTCTTTTCAAACCATGATTCTTGTGGCTACGCCACACTGTAAGTTCAAAAGATTGCGCCGTGAGCACATGGGTATTATATCCTCAAATTGCCTCCTTGTCAAAAGGGGTGCAGGATTATTCAGTTATCACCCAGGGTGTTGGCCACACTATGCTACTGGAGTCTGGCGAATTTCCGATGAGCAGCTTACCCTTTCACCGACCCGGCCAGCAGACCGCGCACGAAGTAGCGCTGCAGCGAGAAAAAGACGGCCAGCGGCAGCAGCATGGTTACAAAGGCGGCCGAGGTCAGCAAGTGCCAGTCTTGACCACGATCTCCGACGATACCGGCCAGCCGCATGGTCACCACCTCAAAGTTCGGGTTGCCGCCGAGGAAGATGAGGGCCACCAGGTAGTCGTTCCAGACCCACAGGAACTGGAAGATGGCGAAGGAGGCCAGGGCAGGCACCGACAGCGG
>CAZVCJ010000087.1:14287-16430 GCA_964625745.1 uncultured Anaerolineae bacterium
ATGAGGATGGGTATCACCGTCGAAGGAATGGCGACGGCGATGCTGTTGAACAAGGCGCTAGAGAAATCGTCACCGGGTATGACCTCCACGGTTCCATCCGCGTGCCTGTATTCAAAGTCCTTGCCCTGGAGCACCTGCTTGTAGTTCCCCAGGGTGAAACTCCAGTTGACGGCCCATTGTCTCTCTTGAACTTCAATGCGTCCGATGCGCCGGTTTCCGACCCACTGGATCCGCTTTCCGCTTGGCGACTCCACACCTTCGCGCAGTTCCTCGAAGGTTGCCGTAACCCCCTCAACCTCCATCAGGCCAGTGGCATCCAGTCCTTGCTCCCTGGGATCTATGGTCGCAACGTTGACCCACTCCCGGTGCGGAAAAATGGTCCACCAGCCCGATGTCTGAAGTTCAAAGCGTTCGCGGAAGGACGATACGAACAGCCCGATGGTTGGGATCATCCACACCAACACCAGGAGAGCGAGGATGCCGTTGACAAAGAGCGGGCCACGTAGTCTCTGCATGCGTGAAGTTTTTATCGTCATCAGAATGCCTCCTGTTGCCGGAACTGACGTAAGTTGTAGATCATCACCGGTATGACGGCGATGAGCAGGACGATGGCGATGGCGGAGCCATAGCCGGCGTTGCGGGCGATGAAGGACTGGCGGTAGAACTGGGTCGCAATCACCCCTGTTCCGAACTGCCCGCCGGTCATCACCCAGACGACGTCAAAGATCTTGAGTGTGAAGATGATGATGGTGGTCGTCACCGTAATGATGGTGCCCATGATGTAGGGGATCATGATCTTGAAGAAAGCCTGGACTTCGGTCGCGCCGTCCACCCGTGCGGCTTCGAGAATCTCTTCTGGGATGCCCTTGAGCGCCGCCGAAAACAACACCATGGCAAAGCCGGCCTGCAACCAGACAACGATGATGACCAGGAATAGGTTGTTCCAGGGACTGATGGCGGTGTGGGCGGCCCACGCTATGGGCTTGCTCCCCAGCCCAACGGCGATAGCGTTCAGAAGCCCAATCTGAGCGGAGCCTGCCGGCTTCACCTCATAAATGAAATTCCAGATGACGCTGGCGCCGACGAAGGATATGGCCATGGGCATGAAGATGAGCGATTTAGCCACACGCTCGAATCGGCTCCGGTCGGCCAGTATGGCGACCAGCAGCCCAAAAACGACCGTCAAGGGCGTGGCGATCAAGATCCACATGAAGATGTTGTTGCGGAACGCTTCTCGCATCAGGCGATCGGTAAAGACGGCGAGGTAGTTGCTCAGGCCGACAAAGTTGCCGCCTGCCAGCCCGTCGCGGTCGAAGAGGCTGATGGCAAGGGTGCGCACTGTGGGCACGGCCAGGTACCAGGTCAGGATGGCCATGGCCGGACCGATAAACACGAATGGCTGGAGCCGTCCCGTCCACTGTTTTGGGAGCATTTCGATGATCCAGTTGAATATCCAGTACAGCGCAGCTACCCCGCCAACGCCCCACACGATGGCAACCACAGTGATCAACCACTTCGGTGCATTTCCGGCTCGCAGGAACAGAAAACCCGCATACAGCACGAGAAAGGCGATGATGGGAATGGCGATGGCCAGCGCTATGCGGAAAACAAAGGTCAGGACCCTGATGCCTGCACTAAGCGCTCGTTCTTCATGTTGTTCCATTTCCATATAGTGCATTTACATACTCCTTTCCCGGGGACGGGATAGATGGGGTCAGCACATCCTGTGGGAGTGCCTGTGAGGTAAAGAGCTGCCAGTCCTTGACGGACTGGCAGCTCCGGTAGGTCTCAGTTAACCGCTATTTCGGCCAGGAGGCGTCTATTTCGGCCAGGACGGTGTCCAGGTCGGCGGAGCCAGAGACCCAGTCGGTCATGCCTTTCCAGAAGGAGCCAGCGCCGACTTCGCCCGGCATCAGGTCAGAGCCGTCGAAGCGGAAGCTGGTGGCTTCGTTGACCAGGGTGGCAATGCCTTTCTCGAGCTCGACGCCGTACATGTCCGGGGTGGCCGTCAGGTGAGCGGCCAGGGCGCCACCGTTCTGCAGCCAGCCCTGGGCCGACTGCGGCACGGTGAAGTACTCCATCAGAGCGCGGACTTCGGGCCGGTCGTTGAACATGGCCATGATGTCACCGGCGACCAGGAACG
>CAZVCJ010000088.1:0-16421 GCA_964625745.1 uncultured Anaerolineae bacterium
ATGCAAGGGGGGCGGTAGTACGTGTATCAAACCCAAGTGCAAAACGCTATAATTGAAATGCACCCTTCGCCCCGAAACAGTTGACCTCTACACCTCATTCTGTTATAATAGGCTCGTAGGGGCTGTCCGAGCCAAATACCAAAATTCACAGGAGGTGTACTATGAAAGGACGAGCTATTCTTATCAGCGTGCTGGCTCTGGGGTTGATGTTGGCCCTGGCAGTGGGACTGACCCAGGCTCAGGAACCGGGGCCACAAGGCGAGGTGGGTGTCAAGGTGGCTCCTGTAGGTGCCACCTTCACCTACCAGGGCCGCCTGACGGATGGCGGTGGTCCGGCCAACGGCAGCTACGACTTTCAGTTCAAGCTCTACGACGCTGCCAGCGGTGGGGCATGGGTGGGCACCATTCCCAAAGATGATGTCACTGTGACCGATGGCCTGTTCATGGTGGAACTGGACTTCGGCAGCGGGGTCTTCACAGGGGATGCACGCTATCTGGAGATTGGCGTGCGGCCTGGCGCAAGCACTGGCGCCTATACCACCCTCACGCCCCGCCAGGCGTTGACCCCGGCTCCTTATGCCCTGGCCTTGCCTGGCCTGTGGACGCAACAGAACGCTACCAGCCCTAACCTCATCGGCGGCTACAGCGGCAACAGCGTCACAGCAGGCGTGGTGGGCGCCACCATCGGCGGCGGGGGAGCCAGTGGTAGTATCAACCAGGTGACTGCGAACTACGCCACCATCGGCGGGGGCCTCACCAACATCGCCAGCGGTTTGGGCGCCACCGTTGGCGGGGGCAATAATAACACGAGTAGCGATGTGTATGCCACCATCGGTGGAGGGCAAAGCAATTCCGCCAGCGGCCAGTGGGCTACCGTCCCCGGAGGTCTGAGGAACACCGCCCAGGGCAACTGCAGCTTCGCTGCCGGTTACCGGGCCAAGGCTAATCACGATGGGGCCTTCGTCTGGGCCGATTCCACCGATGCCGACTTCGCCTCCACCGCCAACAATCAATTCGCCGTGTGGGCAAGTGGCGGGGTGATCTTCAGTACAGGGGGTGCGTCCTTCCGGATTAACGGTGGCGACGCCTGGACCTCAGCCAACGACGGTTCCGGCTCCGGGCTGGACGCCGACACGCTGGACGGGCAGGATAGCTCCCACTATCTGGATACACTGCGTGGGCTGTCCTGCAGCAACGGCTAGGTGGCCAAGTGGAACAGCACCGCCAGTCAGTGGGAGTGCGGCAACGACGAGACCAGCGCGGGCGGCGGCGGCTGGTCCCTGACCGGCAACGTAGGCACCAATCCCGCCACCAACTTCCTGGGCACCACCGACAACCAGGCTCTGGAGTTGCGAGTGAACAACGCCCGTGCCCTGCGCCTGGAGCCCAACGCCGACAGCCCCAACCTCATCGGTGGCTCCAGCAGCAACAGCGTGACCAGCGGCGTGGTGGGCGCCACCATCGGCGGTGGAGGTGGGCCGACTGATGTCTGGGGCGGCCCTTATCCTAATCGTGTCACCGACAATTATGGCACAGTGGGTGGGGGCCGGGGCAACACCGCTGGTGAGGAGGCCACCGTGGGCGGGGGCATAAACAACACCGCCAGCGGTGCCTGGGCCACCGTCGGTGGGGGGCAGAACAACACGGTCAACACTCAGAGCGCTACCGTTGGTGGGGGAGCGGGCAACACCGCCAGTGAGGCATACGCTACTGTCGGTGGGGGCGACGGCAACTCAGCCAGCGGGGAGTACGCTACTGTTGGCGGGGGCAGCGCCAACACCTCCAGCGGGATGTGGAGCACTGTCGCCGGAGGCAGCGGCAACATCGCCAACGCGCGTGAGGCTACCATCGGGGGAGGTGCCGCTAACGTCGCCAGCGGCCGGGCGGTCACCGTCGGCGGAGGTGTGCTCAACAGTGCCAGTGACGACTATGTTACTATCGGCGGAGGGTATCTCAATCACGCCGATGCGTTGACGGTGACCATTGGCGGAGGTGAATACGTCAACGTGACGGGTCAGGCGGCCACTGTGGCCGGCGGCTCCTACATCACCGTCACCGGCGAATACGCGGCTGTGGGAGGTGGTGTGCAGAACACCGTCAGCGGCGCAGCCGCCACCGTCGGCGGCGGCGGCTTCAACACCGCCAGCGGCGAAGTCGCTACCATCGGCGGCGGCAGCTTCAACACCGCCAGCGGCGGAGCCACCATCGGCGGGGGTTCAGGCAACGTGGTTACGGGGACGCTCGCCACCGTCGGCGGGGGTTTCTGGAACGTCGCCACGGCCGACTACGCCACCATCGGCGGGGGTGTGGCCAACGTGGTTACGGCTACCAACGCCACCGTCGGCGGGGGAGGCGGCAACGCCGCCACCGGCACTGGGGCCACCGTCGGCGGGGGCGAGTACAACTTTGCCAGCGGCGTGTATGCTACCGTTCCTGGGGGACTAGTGAATGCCGCCGAGGGTGAGTACAGCTTCGCTGCTGGTTATCGGGCGAAAGCCAATCACGACGGAGCCTTCGTCTGGGCCGATTCCACCGACGCTGACTTTGAGTCCACCGCAGCCAATCAATTTGCGGTGCGCGCCAATGGTGGGGCACTCATCACCGGCGCCAATGATTCGCCCATGCTGACTGCTACTAATCTCGGGGGCGGCGATGGGCTACGTGTCAACGAGAGCGGCGATGACGGCTTGCAGATCGGTGATGGCATAGACTTCCCCAACTACGGCGTCTACATTCCCGGGCCTGGGGTCCCGTTCACCGCCTTGTACGTGCAAACGGCCGACGCCAACGACGAGTGGGCGCTGTCCACCCTCGACAAAATCAACGCCGCCAACGTGACCTTCAGCTCGCTGACGCTGATAGCCGTGGCGTATGGCCCCGCTTCCCTTACCCCAGGCGATCTGGTCGCAGCGACGGGGCTGGCCGATCCCTTGCCCAATACCATAAGCCCCCTGCCGCGTGTGCGCCTGGCTGATGCCAAGACCTGGCCCGGTGTCATCGGCGTCGTCGAAGGCCGCATGGCGCTGCAACCCCTGCCGGGCAAGGCCGGTGAAGACGGCGACGCGCCGCTGGAACTGCACAGCGTCCCCGGCCCGGCCAAAGCCGGCGACTACGTGGCCCTCACCGTGTTCGGCGTCGCCCACGTGAAGGCCGATGCCACAGCCGGTGCCATCGCGGCTGGTCAGCGATTGACGGCGGCGGATCAGTCTGGACACGTCCGTGCCCTGCGCACTCGGATGCTGGAGGGCATGGCGGTGGCCGAAGGCGCGCCGGTGATCGGCATCGCCCTGGCTCCGCTGGACGAGGACAGCGGCACGATTCCGGCGTTCGTCACGCTGCGGTAAAGCGAAAGGTGATGAGAGATGAAACACTTTACAACGACGAGCAGAACGACAGTGCTGGTGACAATCGCCTTGCTGCTAGCCGTCTCGACGGCTCTGGCCCGGTCAGGCTTCGACGTATCTTGGTGGACGGTGGACGGCGGCGGGGGCACTGCCAGCGGTGGTTCGTATACCTTGACTGGCACCATCGGCCAGCCGGACGCCGGGGTCCTGACCGGTGGTGACTACACCCTCGGTGGCGGATTCTTGGGCGGTGGAGCGGCGGCAGTGGAGTACAAAGTCTACCTGCCGCTTGTCCTGAGGTAACCGAAGGGGTGGTACTGCGTCAGTATCAGTAAGAGGCGGAACGCGTTGTAGCTCGCTGCGCCGGGGAGAAATGTCTATTTGACATCTGCCTCAATCCGTAGTAAAATCGTAACATAAGTCGGAATGTAGCATCAGCGCAGCCCTTGTCTCAAGTGTAATTCATGTCATGGAGGAGGGTGATTATGAAAGATTGAAAGCCGACCCCTGGCCTGGGAGCGATCCGGGTGAGTGGTCGGCTGTTTTGTCTGTGCAAACGCCGCCGTTAGCCACCATGCATTCGCTCTAGCCGGCGCCGCTTGGGGGCGGGGTGTGCTAAGCGAGCGAGCCTTATCAGCAGTCTGTCGGAGAAAACGCTTTTCGAGTGAACAAAAGCAGTAGGCCCTTAACGATCAAATTCTTGCACAACGAGCAAGGATTTCGGAATGCACTTTTTCTCTGCCACGAACCCTTCGACTGGGCTCAGGACAGGTTTCACGAATTAACGCGAAAAAGAAAAAAATAGTGAAAATTCGTGTAATTCGTGGCAAGAAGCCTTTTGGTTCTGGCTTGTCCAGGTTAGGAAAGGATGAGGAGGAATTGCGATGCCTACTAAATTAGGTCCTCACGTGATCAAGGCCGCTCCAGACTTGAGTGAATACATCCTGGCTGGCATAGCAGTGGCCAAGTTTGCGGGTAGTTGGGGGACGGCGCAGAGCGTCCCGGACGGTGTTCTGGTCATCGGTCGCCTGGTCGTGGACGAGCAAGACTACACGGCTCAAAAGCAGAAGAACAAATGGGGACAGACACCTCTCGAAGCAGTACAGAAGTTTCTTGAGGATCAACTGCCCACGTACCAGGCCAACCCTCACATCAAGTACTGGGAGGGACATAACGAGCCGGTTTGGGACAGTGAAGAAGATATGGCATGGTACGCCCAGTTCGAGGTGGAGCGTATGCGGCGGATGGCCGACCTGGGGCTGAAGTGTGTGATTGGCAACTTCTCCACCGGCACGCCGAAGCTGGAGTTGTGGCCCGCCTTCTTACCGGCGCTTCAGGCCGCCAGACAGCATCAGGCCCTCCTCGGCCTCCACGAGTACAGTTGGCCGTGGGTGTGGTGGATGGCGGGCAAGCATCAACCAGAGTCCAAGCCAGATGAGGGGGACGAGGGCTGGCTGACGCTGCGTTACCGTAAGGTCTACCGTCAATACCTGGACCCGAACGGGCTGGGAGACGTGCCGTTGGTGATCACCGAGTGCGGCCTTGATCCGGGGGTGGGGCCCAAGCCAGCGGAGGCAAAAGACCTGACGTGGGATGGACTAGGCAACTTTTGGAATCAGAAAAACCACAAGCCGGACAGGGCGGAGTATTATTTCGAACAACTGTGCTGGTACGACGAGGAACTGCAAAAGGATGACTACGTCGTCGGCGCGACTATCTACACCTGGGGTAGTTTCCCCGGGACTTATGTGGCTTTCGACGTGGCCGGGACGGAGGTGGCCAAGAAGCTGATCACGTATGCCAAGGCGGATCCGGCCAGGTCCTTTGAGTATCTCAGGGAGAAAGCTGGGTCAACCCGTCACATCGTGGTTCGTATTCCCACGGCGCGGGATCAACTCGTCGCCCTGGGACTGCCAGAGGAGGACGTCCAGCGCGGCCTGGCTCTTCTGGCGCAGGCGCGCGGGCCTGTGGAGCAACTGGTTCCCGGCGAGTACGCCATCGAGCTGCCGGTCGAGGCGCCGCCGGAGCGGTACACCAACCAGCAGGTGATCACTGCCATCTACCGCGCCGCCGAAGCGGTGGGCGAAGATGGCTGGGCCCTGCTGAGCCGAGCCGGCCTGACACACCTGGTCCAGGATCGGCATGCACCATACGAGGGCCTGCCGATTGCCGAACTACCCGGCCTCACGCCAGAGGAGAAGGCCAGGGTTCTCGCCGACTTGGCCGGCCAGCCCGTCCTGGTCGAACTGGAGCCTTTGCCCAAAGGCGAGTCGCCCTACATCTTCGGGCTACACGACCGTGGCGGCCAGTACCTCATGGCTGAGGCTGGGCGCAAGGGCTGGGTGCTGGTCACCAAGAAGCTGGGGCACATCTCGACCGATCTTGATGGGGAAAGCTATGAGTCCCTCGCTGACGAGGGCTTTGGCGTCATGGTGCGGCTGAACAACGCTTATAGTCCCGACGGGACCCTCCCCCACTCCAACCACTACCAGGCGTTTGCCCAGCGGTGCGCCAATTTCGTCAATGCCTCGCCGGGTTGCCACATCTGGATCATCGGCAACGAGATGAACATGGGCAAGGAGCGGCCCGGAGGGCTAACCGGACAGAAGATCACCCCGGAGCTGTATGCCCAGTGCTACCGATTGTGCCGCCATAGGATCCAAGCGCTGGGCGGACACGAGCGCGACCAGGTCGTCGTCGGCGCGGTCGCGCCCTGGAACGACCAGACCAAATACCCCGGAAATCCCGACGGCTTCTGGATCAAGTACTTCCAGGACATCCTGGCCGAGTTGGGTGACGAATGTGACGGCCTCGCTCTTCACACCTACACGCACCGGGTGAAGGACGGCGACAACCTGATCACCGACGAGACGCAGTCCTGGCCACAGTTTCCAGGGGCTCACTCCAACTTCCAAACCTACCGTGATTTCATGGCCGCTATCCCGCCAGGTCTGCGCCACCTGCCCGTTTACATCACCGAGACCAACCAGGACAAAGACGAACTTAAGCCGGAGGACACCTGGTTCCCCGAGAACCGGGGGTGGGTGCGGGAGGCCTATGCCGAGATCAACGAGTGGAACAGCACGCCAGGCAACCAGAAGATCCGCTGTCTGCTCCTGTATCGTTGGAAGGCTGACGACTACTGGGGTCTGGAAGATAACAGCAAGCCAGGCGTGATCGAGGATTTCAAGCAGGCGCTACAGAACGACTACCGTTGGAGGTGACCAATGCCTGAATCAACCCGTCGCATCATGATTCGTATTCCCACGGCGCGGGATCAACTCGTCGCCCTGGGATTGTCAGAGGAGGACGTCGGGCGCAGTTTGGCCCTTCTGGCGCAGGCGCACGGGCCCGTGGACCGACTGGTCCCCGGCGAGTACGCCATCGAGTTGCCGGTCGAGGCGCCGTCGGAGCGGTACACCAACCAGCAGGTGATCACTGCCATCTACCGCGCCGCCGAAGCAGTGGGCGAAGATGGCTGGGCTCTGCTGAGCCGGGCCGGCCTGACGCACCTGATCGAGGATCGGCTGGCAGCATACGAGGGTCTGCCGATTGCGGAGCTACCCGGCCTCACGCCAGAGGAGAAGGCCCGGGTTCACGCCGCCCTGGCCGGCTAGCCCTTCGAAGAGCCAGAGGTGGCTGCCCCGCCCATCGTCTGGAAGGGGCCTACCGTTAACCGTGATCTGAGCCGGGCCGGGCAACCCATTGATCTGATCGTCATCCACTACACCGCCAACGGCAGCGCTGCCGGTGCCATCGCCTGGTTCAAGAAGCCCAGCGCCGAAGTCAGCGCCCACTACGTTATTGCCCGGGGAGGAGAGATCTTCCAACTCGTCCGGGACGGGGATACCGCCTGGCACGCCGGCCTGGGCCCGATTCCCGGGCTAAGCGACGCGGAGAACGCCAGACGGCGCCAGCGGAACAGTGAGATCCGCCCCAACCAACGGGGCATCGAGATCGTCAACTGGGGCCTCTTGCAGAAGCGGGATGGGACCTTTTTCAACTGGACGAGCAACTGGACCGGCGTCCATCACGGGAACGTCGTTTCTGCTGGCGGCCGGCACTGGGAGCCCTTCACCGAGCCGTAGTACGAGAGCCTGATCGAACTGGTATCGTACCTGTGCGACAAGCACGACGTTCCCGTGGCCTTGCCGCCGCAAGGGCCTGGTACCTACCACGAGCACGCTGAAGACCTGGCGGTGTTCCGTGGCATTCTGGGCCACGATGCTATAGACAGCGCCAAGGCTGATCCGGGAGACCACTTCGATTGGGAGCGGCTGAGGGCGGGGGTGGAAGGAGCTCCGTGATCACCACCGGCGCTATCTGTTAGTACGCAATCTGAGTAATGTGGCTGGAATTTTGCCATCTCTGAAGCAGCCTGTGCCCCAACCGCTGTCAGCATCAGGCAGTGAGCGCCCCCGTCATGGTGCTGTTACGGACGGGAGCAGTTTACCCGGAATTGGGCATTTGACATCTGCCGCAACCTGTAGTAGAATGGCAACGTAAATCGGAATGTAGCATCGTCGCAGCCCTTGTCTCAATTGTAATTCATCGAGGAGGGTGATATGGAAGATTGATAGCCGACCCCTGGCCGGAGAGCTATCCCGGTGGGTGTTCGGCTGTTTATTTTACTTGGGTGAATAACTTTCGGAAGAATAGTAGGAGGGACTGGCAACTTTATTCCAATAACAAGGCGATTTCCTGTGGACACTCAAAGACACCCTGTTTTTTCCGGGCACGGCATCGAGTTTTCTTAACGAGCCGTCATTCCGTCGTCTGTTTCTTAACGACACGTTCGGAATGACAGAAGGGGGCAAGAAGATGAACTGGAACAGCAAGCATCACCGTCTCGTCTCGAACACACTGCTGATAGCTGCTATCGTTGTAGCATGTCTGTTTGTTGTCCCGCATCCCGTACATGGCGATGGGAATCCCTGTGCCGGGGCTGACTATCTGCTTGAGGCAGAGGATTTTGAAGCAGCCAAGACGAAGTATTTGGAACTGCTCAGCAAACCGGAAGCGGTAGACTGCGCGATAGCAGGACTCAAGGAGCTTAAAGAGGCTCAAGAAACCAAGACACAGGCTCAGCCGGAAAGTGTGGCCCTGCTCAGGGACGATCTCACAGTCGTTGGCATTCAGTCCTGTCCCACCATTCTGCCCAACTGGCTACGCTCCTGGTTTCGATGCCAGACACGGTATGAAGGTTTAGAAACGCTGGCGATCCCTCTATCTACCGAGATCTTCACCACTATCGAAGAGGTAGATGATATAACCGCCCTCCTGGTGAACGCCGACTCTGGCGATATGCTTACGCTCAAGACAGGAGAGCTTACGACCGTGTCTGATCTAGCAGTGGTGGCGGTTGAGGTGAGCGACGTTGAGACAGGCAATGGCACCTACTCTGGGTCCCTCGACCTGCTGCCCGCCGATAAAGACAAAGGCGAGTTCACGCTTGAGTTGAAGCTGCGGGATTCGATCTGGTGGGTGATTCTAACAGTGCTGCTAGGTGTGTTCATTTCCACCGTGGTGCGCATTACTTACAACAAATGGCACCCGCTCAGGTTCTTGGATGGGGAGTTAGACCGGCTGTTAAACAGGATCGAGCAAGAGGGGGTTTCCGCGCCTGTAAAAGATCCCCAGGACAATTGGGACAAAAGGCTGAAACGCTACAGCATTGTGGAGAAAAGCAAAGGGCGGGTCGAGAAATTGCGAAAAGAACTGGGAACCCTCGTGCGAGATCACACTGTCGCTTCATTGGCAGCGACCTCAGAAGACCCAGCTGTGAAGCAGTGGTACGCAGACAAGAAGGCCGAAGAGTCGTTGCTCGAGGCTATCAAAGGATTCGCGCAGGAGGTGCAGTTTCCAGTGCACCGGGCCTTCAAGGCGGCACATGGGGAGGCACTCCAGGTTCCGGACGAGTATAAGCCAATGCTGTTGGCCACGGCCGAGTCTGTGATATACCGGCCGGCTGCCAATTCGGGCGATCAGCCAACGCCAATCGCCAACGATGGTGAACTGCAGCAGATGCGCACCAAGCTCACGGGACTTACAGATCTTTTGAAGCGGGCTGAACGCGTTCTTTACTTCGTCCGCGTTTGTCTCCAGCTCAAAGACGATATCAACGAGAACAATCTTGTGTACCCCCAGCAGAAGATGCAGTTCTATGATGCCCGTGGGCTGCTGAATGCGGTTTCCGCGCGGGTCAAAAAAGAGCTTGACCTCGCACAGTGGGATGATCTTGTGACCAAGCTGGACAAGACAATGGACACGCTCCATGCCCTGTCGGTGGCCTCGGGTGGCCGCGGATGGATAACTGTCGCTGAGGTTAAGCCTGCTCGGGCTGCGGAGCTTGTCCCAGAGGTGCGCGAATTCATGGAGAAGGCTGTCGAGTTGCTCTACCCCGGGTATCTGGCTTTCAGGTATTACGTGCCAATTCCCAACCTGATTTCATTGGTATTGGCATTGGCCTTTGCCCTTACAACCGAGTACTTCAGCAAGACCTTCGGCACGCAGTCCGACTACATCGCCGCCTTTGCCTGGGGCCTGGGCGTTGATACAGCGACCAAGACCATTCCGGCTATTCTGGCAGGGCTTGGCCTAAGCAAGTCATGAGATAGCCAAAAAGAACAAGGGGCGCACCTCGGAGGAAAGGGCCGGCACTTTAGTTTCGCTGGCCCTCATTTGTTGCGTCTCAGGTGGCCCGCTTGCCCATTCCCCGCGCCCACCCTTCCCTCGTTCGTTCCCACCCCCAACCTGACCATTCGCCAACGAATGGTTGACCTCTCCCCCTCATTCTGCTATAATAATCCCGCACAGTGCTACCTTTCATCACTGATGACTGGAGGCTGAAACCGTATGTCCTTGGACGATTTCCTGACAGCTCATGACAGGTCTCCTAATCACTAGCAGACGGCCCGCTGATCATGCTGTCACACCAGGGCGGTGCAGTCGGCGATCAGCGTGGGTAGATTGGGAATTTGGAAGCTGATGCCAGGGGCAGGTTTGCGGTTGTGCTTGATGTTGGGAGACTCGTGTAAATGGTGGGGAAAGGTTGAGGCTAGCTCGGGGTTCTCTGGGTGGGGCTGCGGGTCATACCAACGAACGGCTTCCTCACCTCGGAAGACATCATAGGTATAGTCCAGGATCTCACCGTCAGAGAGGTCTACCAGTTCGCGCACGCGCAGTTCCAGGCCATTGTGAAACCATACACGCCCTCTGACCAGACCAGTGGTTGCACCCGTGGTAAAAAGGTGAAGCGATGATGATGAAATCTCAGGATATTGCGAAGGAAGCGTGTAGAGTAGATGCTCATACGCCAAACGTGAGAATCTGGGCATCAGACCAACTCCAGGACAGGTTCCTCCGGGAGCAGATCAACTACTCCGCCAGTAGTCTGGCTGCGCAAACGCTCCAATCGTCGCCGTGACAATTGCTCCAACGCCGCCTCCCGTTTGAGCTTGAGCTTGTAGTAACCAGCCCACTCGGAGAAGTCTTCACGATGCTGTCCATCGTCCAACTTGCCCTGGGAATAGAGTTCGTAGAAGTCGGCTGAACTGAGCCAGTAGCGCTGTTCAAACTTGCGCAAGGCCCGATCGGCAGCCCGCAGGTCATCCAGTATATCGCTAAGAGTAATGGTCGCCATGTCACTCACCTCATTGGTTAGCTTGTCTGCCACAATTATACTCGAAAAAAGGAATGGAGACAAATATGTCCTATCAAGTTGATTTCGAACCCCTCGGTCGGCGCTTGCGAGTTGACCGGAGCGTCTCTATACTGACCGCTGCTCAGCAGGCCGGGGTGGGCCTGGTTTCTATCTGCGGAGGAAAGGGGACCTGCGGCCGCTGTAAAATACGGGTTCTCGAAGGCCAGGTCTCGCCGTTGAGCGAAACTGAGGGGAAGAAGCTCAAGCCAGAAGAGATAGCCAGGGGCTATCGCCTGGCCTGCCAGGCCGAGGTGCTGAGCGATCTCAAGCTCCACATCCCACCCCCATCGCTGACCGCTGCCCAGCGCACCCAGGTGGAGGGGCAAGAGCTGACGGTGCCAGTCGTCCCCGTGGTGGTGGGTCGCGACGTTCGGCTCCCCCCACCTACGCGGGAGGACATCCGCTCCGACCTGGATCGGATGTGGGATCATCTGGCGGAGACGCTGGGCCTGAGTGATCTGACCGTGGACTTCGCCCTGCTGCGCCAACTTTCTACTCGTCTGAGGGAGGAGGGATGGTCAGGCACGGTCGGCTTGCGGGGCCAGGAGGTGGTCAACTTCAGCCCGCTGAGACGCGAGCTGCTGGGTCTGGCCGTTGACGTGGGGACGACCAAGCTGGCTGGCTACCTGGTGGAGCTGGAGACGGGGCGAACCCTGGCTGCGGCAGGGGCCATGAATCCTCAGATCGCCTACGGCGAGGACGTGATGGCCCGCATCGCCTACGCCATGGAAGGGGAGCAGCAGGCGGCTACTTTGCGCGAAGCCGTCGTCGGTGCCGTGAACGACCTGGCCCACGAACTCTGCACCCAGAGCGGCCATCATCCTGAGGAAATCGTGGAAGCGGTGGTGGTAGGCAACACCGCCATGCACCACCTCTTCCTCGGCCTGCCCGTGAGACAACTGGGCCTGGCGCCTTATCTGGCGGCGGTCAGCGAGGCTTTGGATCTGAAAGCCAGGGAGGTGGGGCTGGAGATCGCCCCCGGCGGCTACGTCCACTTGCTCCCCAATATCGCTGGCTTCGTGGGGGCCGACCACGTGGCCATGATCCTTTCCACGGAGATTGGCGAGGCCGAGGGAGCGGTGCTGGGGCTGGACATCGGCACCAACACCGAGGTGGTTTTGAGAGCCAACGGTCGCCTCATTGCCTGCTCCACCGCCTCAGGCCCGGCTTTCGAGGGGGCGCACATCAAGGATGGCATGCGGGCTGCCGAGGGGGCCATCGAGCGATTGCGCATCGTGGACTCTGGGGTGGAGTACCAGACCATCGGCGACGCCCCGCCAGTGGGGCTCTGCGGCTCAGGCGTTCTGGATGCGGTGGCCCAACTTCGCCAGTTGGGAGTGCTGGACGAGCGGGGCAACATGGGCCATCACCCCGGCGTGCGGCGCACCGAGCACGGCCCGGAGTTTGTCCTGGTGACAGCCGGTGAGGGAGGGAGCGACCGTGAAGTGGTCATCACCCGAGGCGACGTGGGCGAGATTCAACTGGCCAAGGGGGCCATTCGAGCGGGGATCAACATCCTCCTGGATGAGGCCGGCCTGTCCGAGCAGGACCTTGACCAGGTGGTCATAGCGGGGGCTTTCGGCACTTACATTGACGTGTCCAGCGCCATCGTCATCGGTATGTTTCCGCCCCTGCCCCTGGAGCGCTTCAACCAGGTGGGCAACGCGGCGGGCATGGGCGCCAAGCTGGCCCTCGTCTCCAGGGATCAGCGAGCCAGGGCCGCCGAGATCGCCCGCCAGGTCGAATACATTGAGCTGACTAACGACAAGCGTTTCGTTGATGAGTTCGCCAAGGCGATGTATCTCAAGTGAGCTAGAGTTGAGTCATGACCAAGAGGTATGAGACGTAAAACGTGAAACGTGAAACGTCATTGGTGTAGGTGGCAGGTATCGTTGATCAGTACGGCGGTGAAGATACCATCGTGGTGCTCGAAGACGTTGAGGCAGGCGTTGTCCTGCTGGATGCGCCAGAAGTGGGAATTGCCCAGGCCCAGCATGGCACAGACCAGTACCTTGTTCACCACCTGATGGGCCACTAGCAGGATGACCTGACTCTCGTGGCGAGTGGAGGCATCTTTCAGGGCGGCCATTCCTCGGAGGCGCACCTGGCGCAGGCTCTCGCCGTGGGGAAATTTGACGCGGTGGGGTGTCTCCAGCCAGCGCGGGTAGAGATCGGGATGGGCTTGGGCGACCTCGTCATGTGACAGCCCTTGCCAGTCGCCGTAGTTGATGTCAATGATGCCCGGCAATGGCTGCACCAGCAGGCCGAGTTTCTGAGCCGTTGGCTGGGCCGTCTCCATTGCCCGCCTCAGGGGGCTGGAGTAGACCGCGACAATAGGGTGGTCGGCGAGCCGCTCTGCCATAGCACGGGCTTGAGCCAGCCCCGTATCGTCCAGCGGCAGGTCAACCCGACCCCGGAAGCGCTCGCCGGCCCCGGCTCCGACGTTCCACGCTGTTTGGCCGTGGCGCACCAGGATGATTCGGGTCATGCTGGACCTCGCGGAGAACCCTTTTCTATGCCTTATGCTCTTCTTTCTCCTCTTTTTTGCCTTGCTCCTCGTCCGCGCCAGACACAGCGCTGCGGAAATCGCGGATCGCTCCGCCCAAAGCGCCTCCCACATCGCGAAGGCGGCTGGCTCCAAAGAGCAAAAGGATGATTAAAAAGAACAGCAGCAATTCAGGCGCCCCTATTTGGCTAAACATATCTTCCTCCTTTGGGTAATTCCCTCTTGATATTTGTTTAGAATTATAGCACGGTATTGATAACAAGACAAATCGGCAAGCCGCCTCGATTTGGCTCTTTCGAGGATTCGGGTAGTGGTTAAATGGTAAGTGATGATACTTTGCAGCCTGCAGCGAACCCGCTGATTGAGTAGCGCCAGCGTATCGAAATCAAGGGTGAGCGGCACTTGCAGGCTCGTTCTTGGCTTCGATACGTCGCTGCCACTCCTACTCAGCCAGCGAACTCGCTAGGCCATCACTTACTTCTTTACCACTACCAGGATTCGCGCCCTTCGCGGTCAGGCTTGCGCAAATCGGCCATTGGTGATAAACTATGGGCAGACTTTGTAGGAGGTTTCTATGACTGCTCAGGCACTCTACCGCAAGTGGCGACCACGCACTTTCGACGAAGTGGTTGGCCAGGGGCACGTGACTCGTACTCTCCAGAACGCCTTGTCAGCCGGGCGTATCAGCCACGCCTACATTTTTACCGGACCTCGGGGCACGGGCAAGACCTCGATGGCGCGCCTCCTGGCCAAAGCAGTCAACTGTCTGTCCACCGAGAACAATAAGCCTTGCAACCAGTGCCGTATCTGTCAGGCGATCAATGAGGCTCGCCTGCTGGACCTCATTGAAGTAGATGCCGCATCCAACCGAGGAATTGATGAGGTACGTAGCATCAGGGAGAAGGTGAACTTCCGCCCCAACGAGGCCCGCTACAAGCTCTATATCCTCGACGAGGCCCACATGCTGACCGAACCGGCCTTCAATGCCCTGCTGAAAACGCTGGAAGAACCACCGCCCCACGTGATCTTCGTTCTGGTCACCACCGAACCCCGCAAGATACCGTTCACTATCCTCTCCCGCTGTCAGCGCTTCGACTTTCGGCGCATTCCCCTCCAGGACATGATCGGCCACCTGAAGTACATCGCCGATCAAGAGGGCCTGACTGTGGAGTCCGCGGCGCTGGAGCTCATCGCCCGCAGCGCTACGGGAAGCATGCGCGATGCGGAGAGCCTCCTGGATCAGTTGATGTCCTACAGTGGTGGGGAGATCACTTTGGTCCAGGTGCAGTCGGTGCTGGGGACTGTCGCCGCCCAGGCGGTGGGAGGATTGGTGGATCAACTGGTGGCCCGCAACGTGGCCAGAGGCCTCGACGTTATCAATCAGGTTGTCGAGGATGGTGTTGACCCTCGCCAGTTCAATCGTCAGGTGGTGGACTACTTGCGCGAGTTGCTCCTGATCAAAGTCGGCGATGATTTGAGCCTGGTGCACGTCACGCCCCAAGCCCTGCAGGAGATGAAGGGCCAGGCGGCGCAGCTCTCAATCAGGGAGTTGATCAGGGTAGTCAGGCTTTTCAGTCAGGCTGGCCTCGACCTCAAGGCCAGCGTCCAGTCACAGTTGCCTTTAGAATTGGCCTTTGTAGATGCCACCCTGGGTGAAGAGGAGAAGGCTGATCCGCCAGCGGCCCGGCCCAGTCCTGGAGCCGTTCCCAAGGCCTCCGCAGAGGCAAGGGTGGCCTCTACCCCTCGATCGGCTCCGACTGGTGAGTCGGCTAAGGCTGTCAGAGAGAAGGCCAGGGAGGAGCCAAGAGCTGCCTCCACGGAGCTGAGATTGACCCTGTCCACCGTCAATAGCCAATGGGGGCGGATCCTGGGTGAGGCGAAGCTTAGAAACCGTTCGGTGGAGGCCCTGCTCAAATCCTGCCGGCCCCTGGGGGTGGAGGGTCAAGAGGTCGTGCTTGGCTTCCAGTACCCTTTTCACAAAGAAAAGATCGAGGAACCCCAGAACAAGGCCCTGGTAGAGAGTGTCGTTAGCCAGGTAGTGGAGGGGTCGTGTCGTATCCGCTGTGTGCTCTCGCCTAAGGGCGAGCGACGAACGCAGCCGATTCAAGAGCCAGTCAAGAGGCCACAGGAAGACACTGTCGAGAATAGTGGGGAGACGCTCAGGAACAAATACTCGTCCATCGCCGAGGATCCCCTTATCCAGGAGGCGGTGAGCAAATACGGAGCCCAGATCGTAGATGTGCAGTGAGACCTGTCAGGTCTGAGACGGCAGGGAGGTGCGAAACGTGAGCAAGAAAAAAAGAAGCTTCAAGCCCAGAGGCGGGCAGATGGACATGATGAGGCAGATGCAGAGGCTCCAGGAGGGGATGCTTAAGGCTCAAGAAGCTTTGGGCGAGGAGACGATCACCGTGACTGCCGGGGGCGGGGCCATTACTGTGGTGATGACGGGTCAGCAGAGGGTGCAGTCCATTTCCATCGCCTCCGAAGTGGTGGATCCAGACGACGTGGGGATGCTGGAGGACCTGGTGACGGCGGCGGTGAACGAGGCGCTGCAGAGATCGCAGGACTTAGCTACGGAACGGATGGGCGTGCTAACCGGTGGACTGAACATCCCCGGCTTGATGTGAGGAACAGCGGTTGAAACTGCCTCTGGAGGGTGCGAATGTGCCGGTCGTCCGTCGTTCGGCTGCTGGTTCAATAGGCTCACCGTGCAGCTCGCGCCGAAGTCTTAGCCGGAGTGGAGATAGCAATTGTATGCCTTGATCATGGCCGGAGGGAGCGGCACCCGCCTCTGGCCTCGCAGCCGGGGGTCTAGCCCCAAGCAGTTGTTGGGCCTCCTATCCGAGAGGACGATGTTGCAGGAAGCCTG
>CAZVCJ010000089.1:0-16308 GCA_964625745.1 uncultured Anaerolineae bacterium
CACCGGAGAAAGTGTAGCGCCACCGACCGTCAACCTCGGCCACGCCCAAAATTTCAACCTGTGCGGTTGACGCAGGTGGCTTTCCTTCTCAGCCGCCTCTTCTCAAGATATACCACGCCCTGCCCGGCAGGGCCCACCAGGGGGTCGGCTTGACGGCACTTTGGCCCGGATAGGGGAACAAATCACGGATGCCGGGGGCAGCTTTGTCGGGGGCAGGGCGGGGGTTAGCACAGAATCTGGCCAGCGGCTCCACTGCTCTTTCCCAGGTGAACCGACCTTTTACCTCCTCAAAGCCGGGACGATAGACCTCTCGTAGATTTGGGGTGTCCAGCAACTCCATTAGGGTATCGGCTGCTCGAGTCCTTTATGGTTCGTCCCGCTGTAGCAAGACGGTGGCTGCGCCCTTGGTGCGATACTCGTCTACCAAGTGGTAAGATGGCGTCGCTTCCGTCAGGCCATCAATCAGAGCAGGGTCTTCGCTGGGATGGATGTGTGACATCACGAGCCAGAAGCGAGGTGCATCGCCCACAGCCTGGCAAATTTCGCTTAGCTTTTCCACAAGCGGCCAGTCGCGGAACCACGTGCCCAATTCAGTGGGATAGGTGAGTTCAGGCTGGTAAACCTGGTAAGCCGGCACAGCGCCATAGTACACGTAGATGAAATCGCCGGGCTGGGCCTGCTGGTGCACATATGCCACAACTGGCCGCAGCTCTTCACGCGGCAAATTGAGCCACGGGTTCGGAAGGAGGCGCATATTGGGCCAGAAGGCCAGGAAAGTCGCGACGACCAGGCCGGCAACAACCGACGCTCCGAGTTGCCAGCGCCATGCTAATTCCCAAATAGTGGCCGCTATGAACAACAGGAGAAAAGGGAGCAACGGCAGCCCGTAGCGCATTCCGAAACGATAATAACCTAACCCACTGGCAATGTAAAACGCGATCAGAATGACGGCCGGCACCAACACCAAGCGACGTACCTTCGGCAAGCGCCAGCAAATCACCACCGCGCCCAGCAGCGCCAGAAGGCCCAGGAAGGCCGGGATCAGAGATGGCGCAGCTTCGCTGTACGGGATCGTCTGGAAGCGTAGGAACACGTCAAACAGGTTGTCGTCAAAGGCGCGGATAATGTCCAGCCAGCCCATCTGCGCGAAACGGGGCTGCAATGAGATACGTTTCATCCAGTCATACTGTGTCACGATAAAGAAATGGTATAGCAGGGCCAGACCAATGAGTAACCCCACGTGGTACCCCGCAAAACCAATGAGCCGCTGTTTACTGCGCTGCCGCCAGGTCTGCCAGGCCAAGTTAAGTTCCAAGACAGGGAACATATAGGCCAACCCGTAGTGGGTGTAAAGGGCAGCCATGCTAACCAACCATAAGTGCAGCCAGTCGCGCCCAGTGCCGCTGAGGGCCGCCTTCTCGAACGCAATGAGTAAGGCAATGCTCAGGAAAACAACCAAGCTGTACTGGCTTGCCTCCTGGGAGTAGTAGATCGAGACGGGTGCAATGGCCATGAGAGCAGCAGCAATGATGCCAAGCCGAGCTTGCTTCAGCAACGCCAGCCAGCGATAGAGCAGGTAGACAGCGGCCGCACCCAGCACGGCTGACGGCAAGCGCAGCACAAACTCACTCGGCGCAAACGGGGTGAAGGGGGCCAGCAAGAGGCGATACACTGGCGGATCTGGCCCCTCACTCAAAAGAATCAGGTCGGGCCATGGGGTGCATGCCCGATTGATTTCGAGCCCCTCATCAAACCAAAAGCTATGCTGTCCCAGGCCAATCAGTCGCACTACCAGCCCAGCCAGCGTTAACAAGCATGCCACTCGTTTTCCCTCGGACATTGTGCCTCCCTAACCCAGAACGTCTGAAAGCTGCACTTCAAGGTTCATCCCGTCCGCCAAGCGTCGCTCCAAGCTGGCGATACACCTGGCTGATCAGGCCATATTTCTTATCCCAGGTATGCTCGGTCAGCACCTTCTGGTAGCCTGCTTCCCCGAACCGCCGGGCCAGTTCCTTGTCCGTCAGCAGGGTGGCGATGCAATCGGCCAGGCGGGCCACATCACCGAAGGGCACCAGGTACCCATCCTGGCCGTGACTGATAACCTCGGGGACTCCCCCGGCCAATGCCCCGATGACCGGCTTCTTGTAGAGCCACGACTCTAAATAGACGATGCCGAAGGAGTCTGTTCGAGAGGGCATAACGAAGACGTCGCCCGCATCCAGCAGATCCCTTTTGTCCTCATCGAGTATAAAGCCCAGGAGGTGGCATTTTCGCCGCACCCCTTCGGGCAGGGCCTCGAAATAGCGAAGGAAAGGGCCCATCGGAGGGCCGGCCAGGATCAAAGAGGCATCATAGCCTCGCTCCCACAATTGTCTCATGGCCTCAATGGTGTGCTGACTTCCTTTATCATAAGCTTGGGCCCCAAGCTGGAATACGATGGGGTTCGTGATATTGTATTTCTCTCGAAACCTGTGCCGTGAGCCCCCTGACACCTCGTCCGCATTGACCCCCACCCCTATCTTCACCATCTTCTCGCCAGGGACGCCTCTCTTGGCCAGGTAGTCCTGCTCTATCTGCGTCTGGACGATGACCTTGTCGCTCTTCTTCATCATCGCGATCTGATGCTGCATAGTGTAGTGCTTTCTAACGATCTCGTCGCCTGGCTCGCCGAGATGAGTAAAGGGAGTGATGATGAAGGGGATTCGTTTCTTTTGAGCGAACCTGAAGGCGGCATAGACCAGCGAGTCGAAAGGGAAGTTGACGGCGTGAACTATGTCATAGGAGTTATCCACCATCAATTGTTTGTACAGGCCCGGCACGAGGGGGGTGGTAAGGCACAGGGGAAACAACAGCGCAGTGGCTTTCAAAGGCATTGCGGAAAGCCAACTCATCACTCGCCTGGTGCCGTGGTAGATCACGCTGCCAAAAGGAAGGTGACGAACGGGAAAACGGTGTACCGCAACGCCATCGTGGGTCTGATGCTTCTCCTCGATCCGCCGCTTGTTCCTGGCCCAGAGGTGCTCCAAATCCCAGGCATCGGTGGCATAAACGGTAACCCGATGGCCATCTCTGACCAGTCTCTTGGAGATTTCCTGCAAGTATAGCTCCGAGCCACCTACAAAGGGATAATATCTTGGAATGACGTGAAGCACGTTCATCTTCAATCTTCTAATCTCTAATCCCCAATCTCCACCCGATCCACCATGACACCCAATTCCCGCGAGTCTTCGCTATAGCCAATAGCTTGAGGCACCCAGGTATCGCTGCGCAGCTCGATTTCCACCTCAGAAGTCGCCGGGAGATCATCCTCTGGCACTGTCAGGCTCCAGGTCTCGAAAGTGTAGCCCTGGGCTAACGTTCGCTCGCCCACGGATACGCCATTCACCCACACCGAGAGCTGAGCAGGTTGTGCCAGAGATGGACGCCCGCTGGCTACGCTCAAGTTCAAGTTCAAATCTCCCATTGATGGCCGGGACAGCACAATTCGGCCTAGGCCGTTGGTCCAGCGGAAGGTGGCACCCTCCGGCATGGTTTCCCACCCGTAGAAGCCGCCGCGCAGATAAGGATACTCCCCCGGCCCCATCTCCACGCTGGTGGCTGGCGGCGGGGAGACTTCCCCTGGCGTCGTTTGACTGGGGATGATGCGATAGAGGTCAAGCCGATAGCTCAAAGGCACCACCTGCCGGGGTACGTGCTGGGTGGAGCGCTCGGCGATGGGAACCTGAAGGGTGAAATCACCCAGGGATTCAAACCGAATGTCCGGCGGATGCCACTCCAAGACGCCGCTGCTCAGCGCCAGGTACATCGGCTTACCCTCGGCGTCCGTGGCTTCGAGAAGCCGGCGCAGAAAGGTGGTATCGGGTCGCTCGCGTTGCAGCACGAAGACCTGGCGATGGAAGAGATAGGCCAGTGGCTGCGTCACGTGTTGACTGGGATCGCCATTGTCGAACAGGATCAGGGCCTCAGGTTCGAACTGGGCCGCCAACAGGGCCAGTTGATCCAGGGAGCCCTGGTACTCGACATGGTACAAAAAGGGACGGTCCACTCGAAGGAAGGCGAAGAGCAGTCCCCCGATCACCACGGCTTGTGCCACTCGTTCTAAATGCCAGCGCAACTTCGGCAAGCTGAGGACAGCGTAGGCTGTGAAGAGCGCCAGGGCAGGCATCACCAGCGGCACCATGCGCCGCATGGCCCAGGGTTGTACCGGAGTGACATACGGAACCATGATGAATAAAGTACCATACGTTAAGGCAAGAGCGAGAAACGGCCACATACAACGCCGAGGCCTACGGGCCAATAGGAGAATGAATCCACCCACGGCTATAAGCAACCCCGGCCAGGTCCAATACTGGGCCAGCCAGTGAGCCATCCACCGCCAGCCCTGGGCGATAAAGGCTAAATAGCCTACCAGAGCGATCAGGCCGGCCGGGACCAGCGTCCGCCAGTGAGCAGCCAGGCGTCTTAGCAATGAGGAGAGCACTTCGGGTCGAACTACCGCCCAAATCGCAACGGCGATGAAACCCAATGCCCCGAAAACCCCGACGCGAGCCAGGGAAGGGGTCAGGTTGTGGAGAAAAATCCACAAAAGGTACCGCCAGGCGAAAAGAACGTTGTGCAGCGTGGCGTAAGCCAGGGCCAGACCCAGGCTCCCCAGAAACACGATATGCTCCTTCCTTCGATCAGGCTCAGGACAAGTCCGCCCATTGCCCCTGAACCGCCAGTAAAGAAACAACGCACCGACGACGCCGACGATCAACACCGCCTCCAGGCGTATCAGGAACAGAGTAGCAATGCTGAGCCCCCCAAGAAGACCCAGGAAAAAACTGGGGGATTCCAGATAAAGGGCCAACAAGTACAGGCCGCCCATCAGGAAGGTTTGCATGGGCATATCCGACAGCGGAAAGCGGGAATGCCAAATCTGTACGAAGTTCAGGGTCAGAAGCCCCGTAGCCAGCAATCCCACCCGCCCGCTCAAGATCCGTCGGCCCAAGAAGTAGACGCCGGCCGTGCCTGACAAACCGAAAACTGGCGTGGCCCATACAGCAGCCGCAGGTCCCGCCAGCAAGGCGAACAACCCGGCCCACAGACGGGGCAGGTGGAGGAATCCGAAGAGGACAAGGTCCCTCCACCAGGTCCAGATGAAGAAGGGTCCCCAAAACCGCGTCCACTCGCTCCAAAAGGGGGCGCTGAAAAGCACCTCCCCGGCCACATCTGGAGGCAAATCGGCCAGTGCCGGATCGTGGGCAAACAACTCCCCTGTCTCTGCCAGGTGTGCACCGCTCAGGATGTACACGCCGGCGTCGTCCAGGACGAGAAAAGCTTCCGCTGGCCGAGCGTACAGCCAAGCGGCCACCAGCAGTATGCCCACCAACAACGTTGCCTGCACCGATGGCCGTGGGTGGGGAAGAGTCCACGAGCAGCCTCTCGCCCGAGCATACCACGCCAGGCCCACACAGAGAGCTACCAAGACCAGCAGCAGAGCGGGCAGGGTAAAGAACCCCAACTCAGCCAGGATCAGCCCGATCCAAGAGGTCAGCACCAGGCTGGTGAAAATCGAGAGGTAGAGCGTTTCGGAGAAGTCCAGCGCGGGCTCTTCGTCGCTGCGCAGAGCCACGAAAGCCAGGTACCCTGGAATGAAGCCCAGTAGCGGGAGTATTAGCAACCTGAACCAGCGTGGATCAATCAAGGCTCGTCTCTCCAGCCCTTCGGCTGGGCTCAGGACAAGTGGCCTGAAACACCCCCAGCCCAGCAAGAGTTTTAGCCACCGGCTGTAGCAGCGCCTCGTCGTCCTCGGTAACTCCCCATTCGGCCAGCGCCGCGGCTACCTCGCGGACCAGGTCTTGATCGTAGGCACGCACACCGTTGCTTGGTGATGGCGGATACGTTGAGCTGGCTTGAATCTCCTCGAAGAAGTCTATGTACTGCCTGGCTATTTTGTCACAGCTATGGTTCTCCTCAATGAGCTGCCGGCCGTTTTCGCCCATTTTGCGACGCACATCCTCATGGGCTGCCAGGTATTCCAGCGTTGCCAGGAGCGTCTCCTCCTCGTACACGTCAGGGGGGATTTTGGCGCAACATCCCTCAGGAATCTCGGCCACTGACTCGATATCTGAGAGGATAGTCGGTACACCCAACCCCAGTAATCGCACAGGCGTGTAAGGGGTGCCGCCAATGTCCGGATAGCGAAGATGGATGGCGATGTCAGGGACAAACATCTGTTTTACAAAAGGAATAGGCTCCATCCAGCCTGTCAAGACGACCTTGCCTTCCAGCCCCAGATTTCTGATCATGCCAGGGACATCGTAGTGTGGTGAGTGACTACCCACAAGTAGATAGACCGCGTCGGGATGGGTGGCCAGGAAGCGGGAGAAGACCCGCAGGCACACATCTAGTCTCTTAGGAGGGATGAAGATCCCAAACGTCGCCAGCACGAAGCGATCCTCCAACCCAAGTTGCGCCCTCAGGGCTTTGGCATCCACCTGATTCGGGAAGCCATAGGGAAGGAAGAAGTGGTGATAAATGCAGACCACGTGAGCATTGGGACGTCGCGCCGATACTTCCCGCATCGCAAAATCGTTAGTCACGATCACGCCCAAGCTGGCATCCACGAATCGTTCCACTAAAGGATAAGCAGCATATATGTCGCCGTGCTCCCCTGCGATCACTCGCTGGGCAGCCCGCACGCCTTCCTCCCCGTAGGCAGAGCGCATTTCGCTCAGGTAGCCTTCCATATCGCCACGGGCCAAAGTCAGCCCAACAATAAAGTGATGGAGTATAAGATCATGTATGATGACGACCCCCGGGTATCGCTGAAGGATATCGTACATGTATCCGTGAAAGTCGGGATTGTTCCCTATGACGTAGACAGTGAGATCGTAGTCCTCCGCCCGCGTTGGAAATTCGCGGTAATTATAAACCTTTGACCGTGCGAGGATGAGGGGGTTGATCGGACCATAGCCGTCGTCAATAAATAGGTCTATCTGGGCATACTTAACTAAATGTGGAAGCAGCCCCTCCATAAGGTCAGCGGAAGCAGTTTGTAGTGGAGCCAAAGGCGTGAAAAAAGCGATGCGCATGGGACTCTATCTCTCCATTAGCTGGCGGTGTCCTCTAATCTCGGGGTAGAATTTGCTCACAAATGCTGACAGCTTGAGCACATCCTCCAGGCTGCTGCCTTCTCACCAATGTGTCCTCAACCATGTCAGAAGACCATAGCGTTCATCAATCATAGTTTCAACTACTGCCCGCGGGTTCGGGGCAGTGAACCAATACGCGAGCGCATCGGTGACTGTGCCTATGTCGGGGTGAATCATGTTGGCAGCATAGGTAACCATGAGAAGCAAAGTGTAGGCCACACAGATCCCAGAAACCCCCAGAATCAAAGTCATGGGTCCACTCCATCGGAGCACTCTTGTCAGATGAGGCTGCACCACGAAGGGGCGCTCCCGGGCCCAACCCAAAAGGGCAGCTAGCCCTAGCGCGAACACCGGGTATAAATCGGCCATTCGGCGCATACCAAAGCTCCAGCCAGCCCACCAATCTCTAACCGAAGCGTTCATTAGCGTTTGGATAACGAACATGGCGATCATGATTGAACTCAGACTTCGGTCCTTGTAGAAGAGAGGATATAGCCCACATAAGCCCAGAAGTGCAATCGGAGACCACATAAACAACCCTCGCCGCAAGGAGAATAATATCTCGGGGACAAACTTGGGGGCATGAAGTGAAAACCACGGGCTTTGCACCGATGCTGGCACCACAAATGGTGTTCCGAACATCAGGTACCAAGCGTAAGGAACGCTCCAAGCCAGAACCATAAAGCCCAAACTGAAGAAAACGAAAGATCGAATCCTCTTTGTCGCTAAAAGTAACACCCCAAAAGGCAAACCGTATAGTGCGGCTTGCCAGCGTATGGTGGTAGCCAACCCTAGCACCAAACCCATAACAAACCACCAGGTTGTCTGACTGCCACGGGTAATATAGAGATAGATCAGCAGGGTTAGTACAAACGCAGCTAGTGCATGGGTCATTGATGGCTCAATGGTACTGTAGTAGAGTTGGGATGTACCTAAGAAGGTGGCCAGGACAACGAATGCCGCGATAGGATCCGAGACCCACCTCCGTGCCAGATAGAAGACCATAAGGGCTGTCAGGAGGGCATAAAAATTGGTCCCCATGGTCACGCCTAAGCTGTGGATCAAGATATCTCCCTGAAGTTGAAGGAAATAGGCATCATTGACGTGAACTATAGGTAACTTGTCCAGCCCAAGTGAAAGCCAGTAGAAAGGTCCCCAAAGGAAAGCGGCACCAAAGGGGAAGGATGAAGCATATTGCCCGGTGGGGGCATAGTAAAATGCCTGATATTTTACCAATGGTTGGTAATGTGCCATCTGATTGCCAAGGTCCAAATCGTGGTCCACGACTAAGGACTCCAGCCACATGTAATACGCAAGTCCATCACTCCGGATAATGGGCATGTCCAGCAAAACAAAGAAGCTCAATAACGTGACGACGACGATGACGGCATAGCGAGTATTTTGGGAATCTGCAGACTTGGCTCTACCCTTCGAATTCTGTACCCTACCGGCCTTGTGGTCTATCTGCTTGGCCATGTTATTTCCCCAGTAGCTGTTCAATCGTCCGATCCCAGGTGATATCCCGCACACGCTCATAGCCGGCCTCGCCCAACCGGCGACACAGAGCGCGGTCAGCATAGAGTTGGTCAATTTGCCCGGCTAGCATCTCTGGCTTGCCCGGAGGGACCACATAGCCCGTGACGCCGTCCTGCACAAACTCCAGCACACCGCCGGAATCCGTCGCCGTCAGCACTGGCTTGCAAGACTTCATGGCCTCTACGGTCGCCAAGCCATAGTCCTCGTCGTAGGGACCGTAGAAAGTGGCGAAACAGTTGGCATACAACTCGATGAGCTGGTCGTCCGGCACGAAGCCGAGAAACTCCACCCGGTCGGCCACGCCGCGCTCCTGGGCCAGTCGTCTCAGGTTGTCCTCCTCTTCGCCCCGGCCGGCGATCAGGCATCGGACACCGCTGCGCACGTGGGCCATGGTCTCGATGATCAGGTTGACCCGCTTGAGAACATTCAGCCGACTTACGACGAGCAGGTAATCTCCATAGCCATCGCAGCGGTATCGGCCTTCGAGGGGTGGTGGCACATAGAGCGACTCGGCCCGGAGACCGTTGAAGCGCAACAGCCGGTCGGCGGTGTTGTGGGAGATCGTGAAGATGTGGCGCGACTCCGATATGGTCCGGGTATCCATCTCGTGGATGACCTGCCGTAGCCGGGTATCGGCTGGGTCGTTGGTGAAATGACTCCATTGGGTGCCAAAGAGATCGTAGGCCTGGCGAAATTGCTGGATGAGCCAGGTGACTTTGTTGGGGTGACGCACGGCGAAGGCGGGAAACTTCAGGGGAATCACCATGTCAATCTTCTGTCCCTCACTCTCAGTGAGGTCAATCAGCCGCCACGCGAGGTAACCCTTCAATATCTCCTCCTTGGGATACCAGCGGAACGGGATGCGGACCGTATCAACTTCGTAGCCACGGGCTGCCAGCTCCCGCTGCAGGCTCTCAGCGAGCGACTCCGCGCCGCCATAAACAAAGGGCGTCTGAGATGTGCAGATGACTATGCGTTTAACACTCATCACCGACCGTCTCCAACTCGTCTGGCGGGCGTTCAGCGATGGCAGCGTAGTCCTGGTAGCCGAACAGCACCGCGTTCAGGCGCTCGATGTTGTGGTTAAGTCGTTGGATGCGCTCCTGCTCCTGAGGGCTGGCATCCGGATCCACAGGGAGAGACATCAGCCGATCCTGGGGAGGCACCGGAGCCAGAAACAGGAATTGTATCTGCCAGAACCCCGCCCCTTCCAGTAAGAATCGCATGGCCTCAGGATGCACCGGGGTAACGTGAGAGAGATCAATGAGGTACCAGTTCGCCAGGGCCGTAAGACAACCTGGGTTGATGGTTTCAGCGATCAACCGTGCGCCTGGTTTCATCTTGAGATAGCAGAGCTCCAAAAGATACGCCAGGTTGGGGGGCGTGAGATGTTCCACCACCTGGGCCATGAACACGCCATCCAGGGAACTGTCTGGCAGCCTGGTCAGGTACTCCAGCGCCTCGGCCTGCTCTACTGGCCGGCCTTGCTCTACAGCGTAGGCTACCATGTCCGGGTCCAGGTCTATGCCCCGGGCGCCGATTCCGTGCTCCAACAGCAGCTCCACGAATTCCCCCCGTCCACAGCCAATGTCTAACACATTTTGGCAATCTTGGAAATAATCCACGTAGGCTCGTTGGCGCTCTTTTACATTCTCTGGGCCACGATATTTCAGCCCCAGGCAAAAATGATCCATGGGTCGGATGGTCCGGTGGTCCTTGGTCAGGTGGTTGGCCGGTTGCTTGATGAGGGATGAGACCCCTTCGGTTCCGCTCGGGGCAGGCGCCTGACTGGCCACTGAGGAGGGAGCCCCCTCCTGCTTGAGCTTACGCTCCAGACGTTGCAGCCGTAAGCGGGTAATCTCCTGTTCCTCTTGCTGCCCAGCACGAAGCTGAGCTAGACTAGCAGTGCTTTCCTCCAACACACGGGCCACCGCGGCATTGAACGCATTTTGTTGCTCTACGATAGGGGCGATGTACCATCGCAGCAGACGGCGCACCACCTTCTGGGTGGCGGCCGCGATTTTGGGCCACGCACCCGGTGGCCACTTCGGCCAGGCGATGGGTAGGTGGGGATTCACCGTTCGCGTGGCGCGGACCTCCGCCATAGCCATGCGGAGCTTGTCACTGCCTGGTGGGGCACCCATGCCCTGCCCCTCGGCCTCCAGCCTCCGACGTTGCCGGCGCACTTCCTCTTTCAGACGTTGCAGCACTTCTGCCACAGCGATTTCTCCATTGTTTTCGGACATACTTTCCTCTACCTCCTCGATCAAAGGCAACCACCCACCTGGCTCAGCCTGGATTTCCGGCGGGAGCAAGTGAGTAACTACGATTAAAGAAAGTTCAATCCTGTGGAAAGATCTATTGGGAGACAGCGTCCCCAGGCGCTGGATTTAGCTCCCAGCGATGGGCAGGACGGAACACGCCGTCATCCTTGAGCCGCGAGCGCACGGCGAAGGTGCAGTAGTGCAGGTGGTAGTCATAAGTGTAGCCGTAACTCGTGTGCACGGCCACGTCCAGGGTGTAGTTGCCTTCGATGAAGGCAAAGCTGTCGAAGGCTACGCGGATGATCCCTGCATCATCCAGATCATCGGTGGGGATGCCCTCGATGTCTGTGTTGGTGCCGTAGCAGTAGGTCCCATCGTCCCGGTAGATGCCGATGCCAAACACCGGCGTCTCGGCTGGACGATTGATCCGGTAGCCAATCTCGATGGCAGCGGGCTGGCCGCTCTCAAAGAGAAAGGTCTGCTCCCCGGCGCCGTCGAGGAGCCGAACGGAGGTGATCTCGATCTCCTGCGTCCCCCAGCGCTTCTTCACCCTCGCAGCCAGCATCTCCTGGGAAGGCGCTTCGCCAGGGGGCACCTCTATCGGCGCGGTCTGTCGAGCAGCCAGATCGGCCCGCTCCTTCTCGTGCACCCGCATCAGGTAATGGTCCACCACCTCCCGTGCCAGCCCCTCGGCCTGAATCCGTCCTCCCTCCAGCCAAATGGCCGAAGAGCACAGGGTTCGCACCGTCTCCAGGTCGTGGGAGACGAAGACGATGGTCACCCCCTGGCTCTTGAGCTCACCGATCTTGCCCAGGCATTTGTTCTGAAAAGCCTGATCGCCCACGGCCAGGATCTCGTCAATGAGCAAGATATCGGGATCAACGTGGATGGCTATGGCGAAGCCCAGGCGCATGTGCATGCCAGAGGAGTAGTGCTTGATGGGCACGTCAATGAACTTCTCCAGTTCCGAGAACTCGACGATGCTATCAAACTTGGCTCTCATCTCGTTTCTGCTAAAACCCAGCAGGGAGCCGTTGAGGTAGACGTTCTCCCGGCCTGTGAGGTCAGGGTGAAAGCCAGCCCCCAGCTCGATCAAAGCCGATACCCGACCCTGGACGACGACCTGGCCGGAAGTCGGCTCCAGGATGCGAGTGATGAGCTTGAGGACGGTGCTCTTCCCTGAGCCGTTAGGCCCAATGATGCCTACCGTCTTGCCGCGCTCTACAGCGAAGCTAACGTCCTTTAGCGCCCACAGTTCCTCCCGCGAGTTGTTCCGACCCTTGAGGAAGGCCAGGGCCGCCTCCTGGAAGGAACGCGCTCGTTCGTGGCGAAGGGTGAATCTCTTGGAAACGTTGTCGAATTGGATGGCTACGGTCAACGGAATCTCCTCAAACGTGAAACGTAAAACGTGAAGCGTAAAACGTAAGCCCAAACATTACGTTTCACGTTTTACGTTTTCACATTTTCATCGGCAGTTCAATTTGTCCCAATGCTTGGTCTAAGTCCGCGATGATGTCTTCAACATCCTCAATGCCCACCGACAGGCGCACCAACCCCTCGCCGATGCCGATGGCAGCGCGCTCCTCCGGGGAAAGCGCGCGGTGTGAGGAGTGAGCCGGGTAAAGGGTCAGGCTGTAAACGTCGCCCAGGGTGGTGGCCGGCAAGACGAGTTTCAGGGCTTCCATGAAGTGGAAAACCTGGGCTTGGTCGGCACCAGCTATCTCAAAAGAGACCATCCCGCCGTAGCAGCCTTCTCGGAAGAGGCGAGTCGCCACGTCGTGTTGGGGATGACCGGGCAGGCCGGGGTAGTTCACCCTGGCGATCCTGGGATGCTCGGCCAGCCAGGTGGCCACCGCCGCAGCGTTGCGGCAGTGCTGGGCCATGCGCAGGGGCAGCGTCTTGAGGCCCCGCATGGTCAGCCAGGCCTGGTTGGGGCTCATGTTGCCGCCAGTCATCTTGATGATCTCCCACAGGCGCTTTCGCCTCTCGGCGGAGGTGACCACTATCCCGCCCAGGACGTCGCCGTGACCGCCCAGGTACTTGGTCGAGCTGTGGACTACGTAGTCGGCGCCCAGGGTCAGCGGCCGGACGAGATAGGGGGTGGTGAAGGTGCTATCCACGATCACCTCGGCCCCGTGGGCGTGAGCCAGCTCGGCCACGGCCGGCACATCGGCTACCTTGAGCAGGGGATTGGAGATGGTTTCGCAGAACACGGCCCTGGGTTTTTCCTCGGCGATGGCCCGTTCCACCGACGCCAGATCAGCGATGTCCACGAAGCGCACCCGTATGCCCAGCGCAGTGAACAACCTGGCCAAAAGAGCGTAGCTGGCCCCGTAGACATCGCGAGCAGACACTACAGCCTGCCCAGCCTCCAGACCCGTGGCTAACAGCGCAGCGTGGACGGCCGCCATACCTGAAGCGAAGGACAGAGCCGCTGCGCTTCCTTCAGCCGCCTCGCCACCCTCCAGAATCGCCACTGCCTGCTCCAGGGCTGCATTGGTGGGAGTACCGAAGCGGGGATAGACGTAGCCCTCGCGCTCACCACCGAAGACCGCGTCTAGCTGCTCCATGCTCTCGTACAGGTAGCCGACCGAATTGTAGATCGGGGTCACTACCGGCGTGAAATCGGGCCGTGGGCCACGCTCCCCGGCGTGCACGGCTTGAGTGAAGATGCTTGGCTTATTTGTTGACATTGTTCGTTTCTCCTAATTTCTAGTGCTGGTCCACATCCATAGTCTCCCTGTAGAGTGTTGTTGCGCTCAAGTGAGATGTTTGTGTCATTGCGAGGAGTGGTTTTTGCGACGAAGCAATCCCCAAATACAAGAGGGGGAGATTGCTTCGCTATGCTCGCAATGACACACAGGAGGGTGACCACATCCAGATCGGTGCTTCGATAAATCCTCGAATTCGTTGTCACACGGCGACTTCCCCGCGCATCCCTCCCTTGACGAAGCCTACCAAATTCGTCGAGGTAATGGTATTGGCCAAATCAAGTTCACTGCGAGCCAGCACTCGAATGTAGTTGTCCGTCAGGCCCGACCAGATGCGCCTGTCATCCTGGTCTGGTTTCTCCCAAAGCACTTCCAAACTTCGCCCCAAGAATCCACGATGGAAGCGTTGGCTGCTCTCCCGCGCCAACTCCAGCATGGTCTCGCTGCGCCTTTTCTTCTCCGCATAGGGTACCTGATGCGGCATCTCGGCGGCTGCGGTGCCTGGCCGGGCCGAGTACTTGAAGACGTGGGTGCGGGCGAATTGCATCTCTTCCACAAAGCTCAAGCTGGCGGCGAACTCTTCAGCCGTCTCGCCGGGCAGGCCAACGATGAGGTCGGTAGTAACGGCCAGGTCCGGGATTGATCGCCGCGCGGCGTCTACCAAATCAGCGTACTGGGATGTGGTGTAGCGGCGACGCATGCGTCGCAAGGTGGCATCGCAGCCGCTCTGCAGAGGCAGGTGCAGGTGGCGGCAGAGGCGTGGATTCTCCCACAGGCGCAGAAAAGAGGGCTCCAGATCCCAGGGTTCGATGGATGAAAGGCGCAGGCGAGACAGCGTGGTCTCAGCTAGAATGTCCCCGACCAACTGGCCCAGACTGGCGTCCAGGTCCCTCCCGTACCCCCCGATGTGGACGCCCGTCAAGACAACCTCCTTGCCGCCGGCGGCTACCAGGGCCTCGATTTCCGCCAGGATCTCTTGACGAGGTCGGCTTCGTTCCCTCCCACGCGCCAGAGAGGTGATGCAATAGGCACAGCGGTTGTTGCAGCCGTCCTGTATCTTGACGAAGGCGCGGATGTGACCCATTTGAAGTTTAAAGTTTGAGGTTTCAGGTTTCAGGTTTAAAGCTAGAGCTCTCGAGCCGCTGCTCTCCCGCTCCAAGCTCTTAGCCAGTTCCACTAGGTGCTCTTTGCCGTCGTTGCCTACGATTAAGTCTACCCCATCAATTGCCCTTATCTCCTGGGGGTACATCTCGGCGTAGCAGCCAGTCACGATGAGGTGGGCCGTCGGATTGACGCGGCGCAGACGGCGGATGAGTTGGCGCGACTTCTTATCCGCTACCTGGGTCACAGTGCAGGTGTTGACCACGCACAGGTCGGCCTCTTCACCCGTTTGAACCAAGTGATGGCCAGCCTGGACGAAACAATGAGCCAAAGCCTCGATCTCGCTCTGATTCAGCTTGCAGCCTAAACTATCCAGATACACCCTCACTGGAACCCCCTGAAGCCAGCGTTAAGTATACACCAGAAAAGCTCAAAGTTCAAAAGGGGGAATCTTGCATCTAAGAGCGATTTGAGGTACAATCACGGGGCGCAAATTTGGGAATACCATGACAAAATTTGGAGGTCAATAATAATGAGGTTATTGATAGCGCTCGGTGGCAATGCCATCAAGCAGGCTCACGAGAGCGGGACTGCCGAGGAGCAGTTCAGGAACTGCATGGTTACCACGAGGCTCATTGCGAAGATAGTGAGGAGGATGAAGCCTGAGGACAGGCTGGTGATAACCCATGGCAATGGGCCCCAGGCTGGCAACCTCCTTGTGCAGCAAGAGATGGGCAGGGAGAAGGTGCCTCCTCAACCGATGGATGTGGTCGGGGCGATGACCCAGGGGCAGATAGGCTACATGCTTCAGCAGACGCTGACGAACTACTTGAAGGATATGGGGGTCAGCGTGCCTGTCTGCGAGGTGGTAAACCAGGTTCTCGTGAGCAAGGATGATCCTGAGTTCTTCGGGGAGGCAGCGTCGAAGCCCGTGGGCAACTTCTTCACTGAGGAGGAGGCCGAAGAGCTCAAGAGGGAGCATCCTGAGTACATCGTAAAGAAGGTCAAACCCGTTGGAGAGAGAGCCTGGAGAAGAACAGTTCCCTCCCCCGCTCCCATAGCCAATGTCGAGAGTGAGGCGATCAGGAGAATGGTGGACGCCGGGATCATAGTCATCGCCTCCGGAGGTGGGGGGATACCGGTGATACTGGATGAGCATGGCCACTACCAGGGTGTGGAGGCGGTGATAGACAAGGACCTGGCGGGGGAGAAGCTCGCGGAGGTGGTGGAGGCCAATGTCTTCCTGATCCTCACTGACGTAGAGAAGGTGAATCTCAACTATGGCCAGCCGGCTGAGAGTCCGATAGACAGGATGACCCTGGCAGAGGCCAGGAGGTACCACGAGGAAGGCCATTTCCTGCCGGGCAGCATGGGGCCGAAGGTGGAGGCCTGCATCAGGTTCCTCGAGTGGGGTGGGGAGAGGGCCATCATAACCTCGCTGGAGAACATCGAGCGTGCCCTGGCCGGCGAGGCGGGGACGCGGATAGTGCCGTAAAACGTGAAACGTCAAACGTGATCTGTGGCGAGCAATTCACGTTTGACGTTTGACGCTTCACGTCT
>CAZVCJ010000090.1:0-15918 GCA_964625745.1 uncultured Anaerolineae bacterium
GTCCTGTGCGATGATTTTGGCTCCAGGTTCGGCGGCACCGAGGGTGAGCGCCAGGCCGCTGAGTTCTTCAAGGCGAAAATGGAAGAATACGGCCTGAGCAATGTCCACCTGGAACCGATCGAATACACCGGCTGGACCAGAGGAGAGGCCAGGCTGGAAATCATCAGCCCCGTCCCCCAAATCATCCCCTGTATCAGCCTTCCCTATTCCCCCCCGGTTGATCTGGAAGGCACTATCATTGACATGCGGGACGGCGCACCCAAAGACTTCGACCGGCGGGCTGACGAAATCAAGGGCAAGATCGTCATGACCACCAGTGTGGTCAGTCCCAAAGGATCAAAAAGATGGATTCATCGGAGCGAGAAGTACGGGCGCAGTCTCATGGCTGGCGCGACCGGCTTCATCTTCGTCAACCACTACCCCGGTTATGGGCCGGCCACGGGCGACATCGGGTACGATGGAGCAGGGCTCATCCCCGGCATCTCCCTTTGCAAAGAAGATGGCGCCCTTATCCAACGGCTTTTGAAACGCAAGGGGGAAGTGAGAATCCGCCTGACCAGCACCGACCATTGCCAGCCCACGACCTCGTGGAACATCATGGGGGACTTGCCCGGTCGGCAGGTTCCAGATCAGGTGGTGATGCTGGGCTGCCACTACGACGGCCACGACATCTCCCAGGGTGCAGGAGATCCAGCTTCCGGCGCGGTATCGGTGCTGGAAGCAGCCCGCGTATTGGCCAAATACGGCCCCGCCCTCCCCTGCACCGTTCGCTTTGCCCTGTGGGGCATCGAAGAGATCGGCCTGTACGGCTCCAGAGAATACGTCAAGGCTCACGCCAACGAACTATCCAACGTCCGCTTTTACCTGAACATGGACAGCGCTGGAACCGAGACCAACAATCGGGACATCGTGTTGAATGAATGGCCCGACCTGGAATCCTGTTTTGAGGGCTGGGGCGAAGAGATGGCGCTCGGATTTGCGGTCGGGCAGTCGGTCTCTGCCTATTCTGACCATTTCCCTTTCTTCATGGCTGGCGTACCCACCGGTGGCATGCAATCGGCAGAAAGATCGCTGGCCGGGCGCGGCTACGGTCACACACGGTACGACACAGTGGACAAGGTAGATCTGACCAGTCTGCGCGAAGCCTCGACTCTGGCTGCCCGCCTGGCTCTGCGAATGGCCAGCGAAGAAACCTGGCCCGTAACCCGCAGGGATGAGAAAGCCGTCCTGGAGCTGCTCGACAGCCCCGAATACCGGGAAGAACAAGAGTACAGGGACCGACTCGATGCGTTCTACGAGAAAGCAAGGCAACAAGGCGCGTCGTCTCAGCCTGGAGGGTAACTGCTCAGGCTGTGTCATTGCGAGGCGGCGCTTTTCCGCCGAAGCAATCCCCTACTCGCGCATTGGAGATTGCTTCGCTTCGCTCGCAATGACACCTGAGTAGTCACCCTGGAGGAATAACAAATTGAAAATCTTTGTCCCCGGACGTATCTGTTTGTTTGGCGAGCACTCCGACTGGGCCGGAGGATACCGGCGCATCAATGCAGAAATCGCGAAGGGTCATACGCTGCTCACAGGAACCGATCAGGGCATCTATGCCGAGGTCGAGCCGCATCCCACCGCGTTGGTGTTGACCTCGACCACACCCGATGACCAGAAACACGGCCCCCGCGAGATCCCTATGGAGCCCAGGGCGCTGCTAGAGGTGGCCCAGCAGGGAGGCTTCTGGAGCTACGTCGCAGGGGTCGCCTATCAAATCTTGACTCACTACCACGTGCGCGGCCTGGTGATCAACAACTACCAGACCGATCTGCCGATCAAGAAGGGACTCTCGTCGAGCGCGGCGATCTGCGTCTTGATAGCGCGGGCTTTCAACCGCACCTACGATCTAAAGATGACCGTCCGGGGCGAGATGGAACTGGCCTACCAGGGTGAGATCACGACGCCATCACGATGCGGGCGCATGGATCAGGGCTGCGCTTTTGGCAATCGCCCCATCCTCATGACCTACGACGGCGACCATCTGGACGTGACCGAGTTGCAGGTTCCAGAGGATATGTACTTCGTCATCGTGGATTTGCAGGCTCAGAAGGACACCCTGGAGATCCTGGCTCGGCTGAACCGCTGTTACCCCTTCGCCGAGGGCGAGATCGAGCAGGGCGTGCAACAACTGCTGGGGCCGATCAACGAGCGGATGGTGCACCAGGCTATCGAGGCACTCCAGGCAGGGGACGCCGAACGGCTGGGCGCGTTGATGGTCGAGGCGCAGGCGTTCTTTGACCGCTACGCAACTCCAGCCTGCCCAGAGGAGCTGACTGCCCCGGTTCTGCACCGCGTGTTGAACTACGAGCCGCTCCAGCCGCACATCTGGGGTGGGAAGGGCCTCGGCTCGCAGGGTGACGGCACAGCGCAGTTCATTGCCCGCAGCGAGGCCGACCAGCAAGCGGTGATCGAGATCATCGAACGCGACCTGGGGACGCCCTGCCTCACGCTGACGTTGCGCACCGGCCAGAAGGTGCGCAAGGCGGTTATCCCAGCAGCAGGCTTCGGGGCGCGACTTTTCCCGGCTACGAAGGCGGCCAAGAAAGAGCTGTTCCCCATCATAGATCGCGACGGAATCGCCAAGCCCGCTATCCTGCTGATCGTCGAGGAAGCGCTCAGCGCTGGGATAGACGAGGTGATCATCATCGTGCAAGAGCACGATCTGGCAGCCTTTCAGTCGTTCTTCAACGTGCAGATCACGATCGAGAACTACAATAAACTGCCGCGCCACTTCCAGGAGTACGCACAGCGCATCCTCGAGATAGGGCGGCGGGTGTCTTTCGTGATCCAGAAAACACAAGAAGGCTTCGGGCACGCCGTGTACTGCGCACGGGAGGCGGTTGGCAACGAGCCCTTCCTGCTGATGCTGGGGGATCATCTCTACCGCTCCACCAGTGAGGTTTCATGTGCGCAGCAGTTGATCGAGGCCTACGACAAGCATTCCGTCAGTGTGCTGGGTCTGCGCCGCACCCCTGAAGATCAGATCGCGAACTTTGGGGCGGCGACGGGAGTGTGGATCGAAGAGAACGTCGCTCCGCTTACGTCGCGCCGCTCACTGCTGAACGTCACCGAGTTCGTCGAGAAACCAACGGTGGACTACGCTCAGAATAACCTCCGCGTGTCCGGCCTGCCGCAGGATGAGTACCTGACCGTCTTCGGCCAGTACGTCATCAAGCCGCAGTTGTTCGATTATCTGGAGGAACACATCGCCAACAACGTGCGCGAGCGGGGCGAGTTCCAGCTAACCTCAGCGCTGGATCGCCTGCGGCAGGAAGACGGCTTCCTGGGGTTGATCATAGACGGACAACGCTACGACATTGGCTTGCCGGAGTATTATCTGGAGACGCTGCGGACTTTTCGTCAGGAATGACACCTGACTGAGGAGGGACAATGACCGACTTTCGCACTGAATCAGAGCAGATGCAGGCCCAATTGATTTCCTGGAGGCGAGATTTCCATAGGCACCCGGAACTGGCCTTCGAGGAGCATCGCACCGCCGGCATCGTGGCCCGGCATCTGGAAAGGTTGGGCTATCGGGTAAGAACGGGGGTGGCAAAAACCGGGGTGATAGGCGTGCTGGAAGGGCCTGTCCTGAGCGTGGTCGAAGGAACGCACCCTGGCCCAGTGGTGATGCTCCGCTTCGACATGGACGCTCTGCCCGTCGCCGAGGAGACCGGGGCCGAGTACGCCTCCCAGGTGCCAGGATGTATGCACGCCTGCGGCCACGATGGCCACGTGGCGATGGGCATGGGACTGGCTGAACTCCTGGCCGCCCGCCGTGACCAAATGACCGGAACCGTGAAATTGATCTTCCAGCCCGCCGAGGAGAATGGTGGCGGGGCCAGGGAGATGATCAAAGAGGGGGCGCTGAAGGAACCCTGCCCCGACGTCTTTCTGGCCGCCCACGTCTGGATGGAGAAGCCAGTGGGGATGGTGGATGTGACCGCCGGGCCGGTGATGGCGGCAGCCGAGAAATGGATCTGCACCATCCGTGGTCGGGGCGGCCATGGGGCGCTTCCCCAACTTGCGGTGGACCCCATCGTGGCAGCGGCACAGGTGGTGACCGCCCTACAGACGGTGGTTAGCCGCAACGTCAGCCCGTTAGACACGGCCGTGGTGAGTGTCGGCTCCATCCACGGCGGCGACGCCTTCAACGTCATCCCGCCGCAGGTGGAAATGACCGGCACCATCCGTACCTTCGAGCCATCCACCCGGGAGGCGGTCTTACAACGCGTGCGGGAGGTGATCGAGGGGGTGGCGGCCGCCTGTGGCGCCAGCGCTGAGCTGGAGATCATTCCTCTCACCCCGCCTGTCATCAACGACGCTCAGGTCGCCGAGGTGGTCCGACAGGCGGCGGAAACGGTTCTAGGGGCGGAGCACGTCACCTCCGGGGAGCGGACGATGGGCAGCGAGGACGCCGCCTTCTTCGTGCAGGAGGTGCCGGGCTGCTACTTCTTCCTGGGGGCAGCCAATCCTGAGAAGGGCCTGACTGCCGCCCACCACAACCCCCGGTTCGATTTCGACGAGGAAGTATTGGTAACTGGCCTGGCGACCCTGGCCCAGGCAGCGGCGTTCTATTTGCTGAAGGCTGAAGCTTGAGCGCATACATACCAAAAAACTCCCCGGCGCAACGGTCAACCGGGGAGTTTTGAGGCTGGGCAGGTAGCGAGTCTCTAGCACGCCTGTCGGAGAGGGCATGCTCCCAGACTTCGGAAGTCTTGATCTGAGAACTCTTAGTGCATCAACTACCTGAAATCGACTGAAATCCCTGCAAGCTTGAGCTACTATGGAGACTTCCGAAGTCTTCTCCGACAAGCTCCTGGCACGCCTCATTCGGCATGGAGCACAAACTGCGCCAATTCCTCTAACCGACAGGTAGCCAGCCCAATCACGTGGTCGCCGCCGCCATAGTAGACATAGACCAGGCCATCCACCACCGGGTTGGCGCAGCAGAAGACCACGTTGGGCACGTCGCCGCGCAACTCCCACAACTCCTCGGGCCACAGGATGGGCTTCTTCGGCCGATAGATCACTCGCGTCGGATCATCCAGGTCGAGGAGCGCCGCGCCCAGGCGGTAGACATGGTCGTGGTCGTAAGCGTGGTAGATTATCAGCCAGCCGTGCTCGGTCTCGATGGGCACGCCCCCCGCCCCCACTCGCTGGCAGTCCCAGTTGCCCGGCCGGGGCTCCATCACCACCTCGAAGTCCCCCCACTCCCTGAGATCATCGCTGTAGGCGACCCAGATCGAGGGCGGCCGCCGATGGAAGGACACGTATCGCCCCCCGATCTGACGCGGAAACAGCGCGTGGTCCTTGTTGTCCTCGCCCCTCACCAGCGGGCCGATCCTCTGCCAGGTGATGAGATTGGTACTCTCGGCGAACATGGGCGTGATGCCCAGAGGCGAATAGGCGGTGTAGGCCATGATGAAGCGCCCCTCGTCGGCCAGGCAGGTGACGCGGGGGTCTTCGACGCCGCGCGTCTCCCACTCGCCCTGCGGGGCGAGGATGGGCTGCCCCAGGCGGTTGAAATGGACGCCGTCCGCGCTGACGGCGTAGCCGATGCGGCTGACGTAGTCCAACCCCTGGGCGCGGTAGAACAGGTGGAACAGGCCGTTGTGGTGAATGGCCCCGCAGTTGAACACGTTGAGCGATTCCCACTCGTTGAAAGGGTTGGGCTTGAGGATGGGGTTATCGGGATGGCGGCGTAGTTTCATTTGTTGCAAATGTCTCACCGGGCTTCAGGGTGAAGGCGGTCTCCGGGCCATCTGGGCGGCGACAGGTGATAGACAGAGGCACAGAGCCGCTGGTGTGCGTCACAGTGACGCCGGTGTGGGTGGCGCGGACGGTGACAGTGTGTTCCCCAAAGCGCAGGTTCTCTAGCTCGGCAAAATCCCACGCGGCTGCCAACTGGGGTGCGAGGGTCACGGCGTGTAAGTCGGCCCGCACGGCGATGCCCATCAGGTCTTCCACCACGCCGCGCACAAAGGTCGCTCCCGACCACAATTGTAGGAAGGAGAATCCTTCTGGAATGAGCTCGTGAAACATGCCAATGCTGCCGTGGTCCAGGGTTTGGGCCAGGTGTTGCAGCATCTCCAGCCCCATCTCCGGGTCACCGTAGTGATACGCGCCCCGGCTGAGGGTGGCGGTGGGCAGGGTCCACACTCGCTCGTCGTCCCCGCGCGTGTGCACCAGGCCCCACTCGTTCAGGTAGTCGCGCTGGATGCGGGCCAGCGAGAGGCGTCCGCGCTCGGCCGGGGCGATACCGACCTCCAGCGGCACGGCCACCGTCCAGTGGCCGTCGTGGCGGGGCTTGTCTTTGTAGCGCAACAGGGAGTCAGCGTAGACCTCATCATCAGGCAGCCACCAATCGGCGTCGAAACTGGCTTGCAGTGCGTCGGCCGCAGCCTGAGCACGGCCGGCCGTGTCCGCATCGCCCAGAACTTCGGCCATCTGTGCCAGGTCGCCCAGGGCCTCCCACAGGTAACAGGCGGCGTCCAGCTTCTCTGGCCCCATGCCCGTCCGCTCCACCATCCCCGCGCCCTCCGGATAGCCGTCGTCGTCCCGGTCGGCGCGATCCAGATTGTACTCGAACAGCCCCTCGACCGCTACGGGATAGACGTCCGCCAGAAACGCGCTGTCGCCCGTCCAACGGTAGTAATCCCAGGCCGCGCTGACGAACTGAGGCGTCTCCTGCACGTTGCCAGCCGCGATGAGCGAGCCGGCCGGGGAAAGCTGGTGCGGCACCTGGCCGCCGTATTCCACGGCCTGGGTCGCGCCAGTGCGCAGGTGGGCGGCCACTGTTGCCCCGAAGCCGGCCAGGGTCAGGCCGCCCGCGCCGTAGGCCAGATCGTTGCTGAACCAATAGGGGAAGGTCTCCAGGCCGGCGTAAAAGTAGCGGCCCAGGGCCGGGGACTCGGCTTCCAGCATTTGCGCGTTGGCGCGGGCGATGTCGAACGCGGCGTCGAAATCGGCGTCTGGACTGTGAAAGCGGGGGCCGGCCGCTAGAAGCGCGCCGTAGAGCGACTGCTTTTCGGCCAGAAGCGCCTCGTGTTGGGGCAGCCATTCGTTCAGGTGCTGCAAGGCTACCTCTGGGCCAGACTCGGTCTCGACGACGACGGCAAAGGTCCAGGATTGCGATGCGCTCGGCTCCAGGTGGGCGGTGTATTCCAGTTGCCCCACGCGCTGACCATTCGCCTCACTCGTGACCTGCGCCTGTTCCGGCGGATTCTCGCCGCCGACGGCCACCGCCCAGGCATCGGGCGCGCTTTCGGCCTGGGCAACGAGGCGCTCGCCATCCACCCGGACCGTTTCGCCGGTGTTACGCCTGTCAGCCAGCGAGGTGAGCCAGGCGTCCTCCAGGTCGAAGTAGGCGGAAAAGGTCAGGCGCACGTCCAGCGGCTCGTTCTCAGTGTTTTGCAGAGCCAGCGTTGTAAAGAGCGCGGGTCGGTCTTGCGGGACGAAATCGCGGCGGGTGGCCTTGAGCGATCCTGTTTGGAAATTGAACTGTACATCGGCAAAGGTTTGAATGAAGCGGCTGGCGTCGAGCAGGGGCCAGCGTTCCCCGTTCACTTCAATAGCGAAGGCATAGCCATCCAACGCCTTCACCGGCTGCGCCCACACGCCGCCCAACTCGCCGCCCAGGGGATCGTCCGCGCGCGGTCCGCCGAAGGCCGCCAGGTCATAGGGGTTGGAGCGGGGTCGAAAGCCGCCGTCAACGTCGCCGATGACGTACAGCCGCCGGCCGGCGGTGGCAAAGGGCGTGTCGGGTGAGCCCGGTCGGGTCTGGTGCAGCTCACCGAAGTCCAGTTCCTGTGTAACCTCGGCCAAAAGCGGCGATTTCGTCGGAAGTGGGGTGAGTTGGGCTGTCGGCGCCTCCCTCGTCGCCCGGCAGCCACTCCACAGCAAGCTCAAGGCGGCCAGCAGGGCCAGGCTCAGCAAGCTCAATCTTGCTCGGCCTGGATTGCCAGATCCAGGCCAAAATCGGGGATTTGGCAATCCCCTGGGAGCGATTTTAGATCCACTGAAGCTCAAAGAGCCACCTTCTTTTCATCACTACGCTTCCCTTGCCCGCCAGGCTGCCAGCCGGTCCAGCACGGCGTGGTTGCCCATCGTCCCACAGATCGCTCAGCGTCTTCCGAAAGACCTGCCAGGCCTCAGGCATTTTTCTTGCTTGCATCCTCTATTCCCTTTCGGGGCTGGATCTAGCCCGCAGGGCTTTGCTCTTTTAGCCCAGAGCTTCAGCTCGGGGCAATCTGCTGTCAACGGATTCGGGGAGCGGATTGAACGGATTGGGGCTCCGTGTGCGACATCATCTGTTCAATCCGTTCCCAAAATCCGCTGACAGTGTTCCGGCATTTTCTATCTGGCACTTCACCTCCGGAGACGATAGAGCGTGCCGCCTTCCGCCTGAAAGCACAACCCCACGCCGCACGGCCACGTCTCCACTCCCTCCACAGTTGCCACGCCAAAGACCTGCACCGGCGTGGATCGCCCCATCATCCCGCTGAAAGTGACGAGCACTGCGTCCCCATCCTCGATGGCTTCCACCACTGGTGGGCCGCTGTAGACCACCACGCCCGGCGCGACCTCCACGTAGGCCAGGGCTGCCAGGGTGGGGGCCATGCCCGCGCCGTACACCTCCTGGCCGATGACGCCGGCCACGCTCCAGCCGCCACGCAGGTCCTCCAGCGGAATGTAGAGCTCCAGCGCGTTCTCCACCACGGTGGGGTAGGTGGTGGGGTTATCGGTGGCCACGCCCGCCGGCAACAGCGGCGGCAGGGTGTAGGGCAGCGTGGTCAGCGTGTGCTCCAGGAAGCCGTCTACCAGCCCCTCGATGGCCGGGTCAAGGCCGTGTGCCAGGGTCAGGTACTCCCGCAGGTACAGCCAGGCCTCGTACTGCTCCTTGGGCGTGATGACCGCCGAACGCGCCATCGGGCTGAGCCCGAAAAAGGTGCGGTAGCCGGTGGCCGAACCACCTGTGGTGAGCCCCGCCGAACCATAATCGCACTCCCACAGCCAAGTCAGGTGCAACAAGTTGGCCAGCGGTGCGAAGCTTAATTGCAGGTATTCTGTCTCTCCTGTCAAGTCGGCCAGCCGGGCGCAGGCGGCCGCGGCCTGGGCAGTGATGTGGGTCTCGTAGGCCAGGCGAAATCCATGCCCCGCCAGGTGCTCGATGGCAGCGCGGGCCTCGTCCAGGTAGAGCGCGTCGGCAGTGAGATCATGCAGCAGAAGCATGTAGTAGGCGTAGCCGCCAGCGCAGTCGGGCTCGCGCCCCGTTCCCCGCCAGGTGCCGAAGTTGTAGAATTGTGGGAACTCGTAATCCACCGCGTGGGCAAAATCCACCCAGGCGGCGGCCGAATCGAGTGCCAACTGCGCGGCCTGCTGGTAGCCCATCAATCCCAGCTCGGCCATTTTGACGGCGTGGCCCAGTTCGTACCAGGTATCGCCCCGCGTCTGGCGGCCCAGCGCCACAGGCCCGCCATTGACCAGCATCCCGTAGCCCTCATCGTAGAAATCGGGGAGCGTTGCCCACAGGTCGTCGTCGAGGGCCGTCACGTCACCGTATCGAGCCTCGTAGCGCACGATGCCCTCCAGCACGTCGAGCTGGCTGATCAACTCCGCGCCCTGGCGCGTATCGCCCACGTAGGCCCTCAAGTAGCGCTTGCCCCCCATACTTCGACTGGGCTCAGTGCAAGGCTCGACCCATACCCGCTCGTCAGTCAGGTCGGCGATGGTCTTCTCCGCCAGTGCGCGCCAGTCCGGCAGCGCCTCGTTGACCGGCTGGTGCAGCAAGTCGTAAATGTCCCCCAGGTTGCGCAGATAACGGGCGAACATTTCAGCCTCGCTGTCCGGTTCCCCTGGCATCAGGTACAGGTAGCCGTCGTAGAGGACGAACGGCTCGTCGGACGGCAGAGCGCGCAGGTTGGCGGCGTCAATCGTGTGTCCAAAAGAGCGGCCTCGCCGTCCGGGGGTGGCACTGGGGGTGTAATGCGCGGCTTGCATGAAAGGATTGAGGGCGGTGCGGTCCACGGCGTAGAAGAGCGTGCTGTCCAGAACTTGGGCGTGCCCGTAGAGGACCGGCGCGCACATCGGAGCGGGGTCGGCATAGACAGTGAAGCCCGCGCTCATCTCCTCGCCGGTGGCCGGGTCCACAAAAGTCCATTCCAGTGCGGGACTATCCGGGGGCGGATTGTGCAGAGTGGCGGTGAGCCGGGTGCGCAGCAGTCCCGGCTGGTAGGGGTAAACTTCCAGTTGCAGCGTCACCTCGGCCCAACCGACGTCGCCCGACAGGGTAACGACCAGCACGTCGTCACCCACCTCGGAGGTGACGTCGTTGAGCGCGGGCAGTAGGTTGAGCTCGGCTCCCAGGGGGCGCAGGGCCAGCGCGCCGCTGGTGCCCTCCCGTTGAACGAGAAGGGCGTCGTGGGTGGTGGCCCCGGCGAAGCGCAGAGTGTACTCGCCACTCGTCAGGCGCACGTTCCCGATCTCGGCCACCTCGATGGCGGCGGACGGCGATTCGCTCCGTCGGACAGCCGGCGCGACCCGCCGCTCGTAGTCGCCGTTCTGGACGGTCGGACGGGTCGGAGTTGGGGTGAGTGCTGGGGCAGGGGTAGTGGTCATAGGCTGAGTGGGGGTTGGCATGGGTATCTTCGTCTGGCTACAAGCTGGCAATAATACCACACATAGCAGCATCCAACGCAACCAATTCTTTGCGTGCATAGCTGACAAGCAACCTCTCTAGCACGGAGAGCGTGGGAACACGGAGGCACGGAGAGCATAGAATCACGGAAGTTCCGTGACTCCGTACCTGCCGTGATTCCGTGATCCAAGTCCTTAGCTTGATGCCTATGGGCGCGGACGCCCTCTGTAGCAACTGGAAGAGGAAAGTCAGGTTATAGCACTAGCCCTTCAGCCCGGCGTAGGATACACCCTCGATGTAGTATTTGCTGAAGATGAAGAACAACACCAGGATGGGGGCGGCGTTGATCATGGCTCCCACCAGGGTTACATTCCAGGCGTACCTGTACTGCTGCTGGAACATCATGAGTGCTATGTTGAGTGAGTACATGTCGGGCGTGTTGAGGTAGAGCAGGGGCCCCAGGAAGGCGTTCCACATCCCCTGGAACTGGAGGATGAATAACGTCAGCAGCGCTGGCCGGGCCAGGGGCAGCACCACCTGGTAGTAGATCTGGAACCTGGAAGCTCCGTCAATCAGAGCCGCCTCCTCCAGCTCGACGGGGATGGATTTGAAGAACTGGGTGAGCATGAAGATGCCGAAAGCGCCCACGATGCCGGGCAGGACCAGCGCCCAGGGAGTGTTCACCAGCTTGATTTTAGCCATCAACACGTAGGATGGCACCAGCGTCACCGCGCCCGGAATCATCATGGAGGCCAGCATGAAGGAGAAGATGGCGTCTCGACCGGGAAACCTCAGCCGGGCAAAGGCGTAGGCAGCCATGGAGCAGAAAATGGCCTGAAATATGGCTGTGCCCAGCGCGAGGATGGCCGTGTTCAACAACCAGCGGACGAACGTGGCCCCGCCGGCTGCCTTGACCAGGGCATAGAAGATGAGCGTCACGGCCATACCGCCGGTCAGGGCGGTGGACAGGCTGGTGAATTGGCCAACCCCTCGACCTCTGGAGATGCCGGCGATGAGAACGGCCCCAGAGAGCAGAGCTAGAGGAAGTATGAGATTCTCTGTCTGGATCAACCAGCCAGCGAGGAGAGCTGTGGCTGGCCACAACAGGGACTCAGCCACCAGATGTATCTGGCGCTGTTTGAGCACGGCGGCAGGACCAAATCCAACCAGGGAGAGGGCCAGCAAGCCCCCGTTAGCCATCAGGAGTCTTTCAACGAACGGGTTCTCAGTCCCCACTGCTGTGATCAGTCCCCAGGCGACCAGCGTAGCCACCACTGCCGCCAGCAGTAGGGCAGTCAAGGTACGCTTTTCTTCCCCCAGGACGGATGCCACACGTCCTCCCACTAGGGCCAGAAGAAAGGCCACCAGCCCCATCGTTCCCCCGAAAGCAATCATGCCGCTCTCTCGAGGCAGGCCACCCATGTCCGTCGTGAACAGCTCCACCCAGTTCTCAAAGCGCCACTGCGTGGGCAGGAGAGTGGGCGGCCAGGCGACGATCTCGGCGTTGGACTTGAAGGAGCCCAGGAAGGCCAGGATGAAGGGCGTGAATAGTATCAGCCCGATGACGCACAGCACCAGGTAGCGGATTGTCAGGCTAACGTATCTCTTGCGTGCACGCCTCGGTACGGCAGTCTGAGCAGTGGTTGTTGGCATCGTAACCCTCCTAGTATTGCTCGGTCCCCCGCTCGATCAATCGGCGCTGGATAAACGTGAAGACGAAGATGATCGCCGCCAAGAGGAAGGCCATCGCTGCCGCGAAGCCCATCCGTGGCGGTCCCGAAGTACCCAGCGCGTCGCGGTAGATCAGGAACACTGGAGCCAGGGTGGTCTTGAGCGGCCCGCCACCGGTCAGGATTTTAACCTGGTCGAAGATCTGGAAAGTGCCGATGGTGCCCAGCACCACCACCAGCAGGATGATCGGCCGCAGCATGGGCAGCGTGATCTTCCAGAACTGCTGCCGCTTGTTCGCGCCGTCAATCGCTGCTGCCTCGTAGAGCGCAGGGGGGATGTCTTGCAGCGCGGCCAGGAACATGACCATGAACGTCGGCGCGGTAGTGAAGATATTCTGGAACATGATTGCCATCCAGGTAACGCTCGGCCCACGCAGGTACCAGTATTGGATGGGGATGTCGCCGCCAAACACTCGGACGATCAACTGGAGCAGACCACGGGGATCGTTGAGCCAGTTGATGGTCTTGAACGATACGCCAATCAGCTCCAGGCCCTCGGTCAGAAAGAGATTCAAGAAGCCGGTTTTGAGGTACAGCCACCAGAAGATCATGGAGATAACTACCGACGACGTGACGCTAGGGCCGTAGAAAACCGTGCGGAAGAACTGCTGACCTCGCATGGGAGCGTTCAACAGCACTGCCAGCAGGATAGCCAGCGCGGTCTGGATGGGCACCACGATCAGCACGTACCAACTGACGTTCACCAGACTGCGTCGAAAGTCTTGCTTGGCAATGGCCTCCACGTAGTTCTTCAGCCCTACCCACTCTGGCGAGGAGAATAGATTGTATTGAGTGAAGCTGATGTACACGGCGAAGGCGAGTACCCCGACGGTGAACACCAGGGTGATGATCAAATAAGGTGAAATAAAGGCATACGCGGTCAGCGCCTCGCGCCGCTTGCGTGGGTCACGCCACGTGCTACGTCGCTTCTGTGCTATGGTTGCCATAGTCCACCTCCTCAGCTATCGTAGTCGGAGTCCCCAACTTGTTGGGGGTGCGGCGCGGCAAACCCCAACAAGTTGGGGACTCCAGCTTACTATTCACGCCAGTTCCCAAAGACCCCGGGAGATCTCCTCGTGATAACAAGATTTGTTCAGGGGCGACCACGGAGGATCGCCCCTGAACGGTTTGAGCTGCGGACTATTGGCCACAGGTAGCCAGGATGTCGTCGGCTTCCTGCTTGGCCTGCTCGAATGCCTCCTGGACGTTTTGCTCGCCCAGGTAGGCACGGTTGAGGGCCTGACTGATGGTGTCGTTGACCTGCCCGGTGCAGGGACCCCAGTAGGCCACGCGACCCACCAGCCCGCCCTGGGCGATGGCGGCGTCGTTGGCATCCACCACCAGGTCAACCTGATCCGGGTGGGTGGAGTAGGCGAAGCCCGTCTTCACGATCTCCGCCTGGTTCTCGCGGCCAGTCACGTAGATCAGGAAAGCGGCTGCCGCCTTGGGATACCTGGTGGCGGCATTGATGCCGATGGCGTTGGTGAAGATCACGTCGGCCGCCTTGCCCTCCGGCGACTTGGGCAGGGGGAAGGCCTTCCAGTTCACGTCGGGGTAGTCCTGACGCATGTAGTTCACCATCCAGCCACCCTCGTAGGTCATCCCTACCAGTTCCTTGCCGATGGCCTCACCACACCAGCCAGCACCCACGTCCGCTGACGTGACCAGCGAGCCGTCTTCGTACATGCCGACCACGAAGTCAGCCGCGCTCACCACCGCCGCGCTGTTCATCGCACCCTCGGTGAAAGCATCGTTGGTGTAGGAGCCACCCGCGCCGAAGGCGAAGGGAGCAAAGCGGGCCCAGTCCGCGTTCTGGCAGAAACCAGCGTAGTCGGTGTTGGCAACGATGGCCTCCGCTGCTGCCTTCAGATCGTCCCACGTCCAGTCGGCAGTAGGCTCGTCAATGCCCGCTGCTTCAAAGACCTCGGGCAGATACACCAGGCCCAGCGTGCCCCAGTCCTTGGGCAGGCCGTAGGTCTTGCCCTCGTAGGTGAAGATGGTCAGCAACGCCTCGATGAAATCGCTGCGCTTGACCCCCGCCTCGGCCATGACGTCGTCCAGCGGCAGGAGTTGCCCCGTGGGACCGAAGGCGGCCATCAACTGGTCGTCCACGTAGAACACGTCGGGGGCTGTCCCGCCGGCCATGCGGGCCTTGATGGTGGTCTGGAAGTCGGCGGGAATGGGCTGGAAGTCCACCGTGACACCAGGGCAGACCTCACTGAAGCGCGCGATGGAGTCGCGGTAGATGTTCTGCTCCGTCTCGTCACCCCAGCCAGAGAAGACGATGGTCGCACCATCCTCGACAGCGATGGGACATTTGGCCTCCGGGGGCTTGGGCGGTGGTGCTCCGCAGGTAGCCAGGATGTCGTCGGCTTCCTGCTTGGCCTGCTCCAGGGCATCCTGGACGTTTTGCTCACCCAGGTAAGCGCGGTTCAACGCCTGGCTGATGGTGTCGTTGACCTGCCCGGTGCAGGGACCCCAGTAGGCCACGCGACCCACCAGCCCGCCCTGGGCGATGGCGGCGTCGTTGGCATCCACCACCAGGTCAACCTGATCCGGGTGGGTGGAGTAGGCGAAGCCCGTCTTCACGATCTCCGCCTGGTTCTCGCGGCCAGTCACGTAGATCAGGAAAGCGGCTGCCGCCTTGGGATACCTGGTGGCGGCATTGATGCCGATGGCGTTGGTGAAGATCACGTCGGCCGCCTTGCCCTCCGGCGACTTGGGCAGGGGGAAGGCCTTCCAGTTCACGTCGGGGTAGTCCTGACGCATGTAGTTCACCATCCAGCCACCCTCGTAGGTCATCCCTACCAGTTCCTTGCCGATGGCCTCACCACACCAGCCAGCACCCACGTCCGCTGACGTGACCAGCGAGCCGTCTTCGTACATGCCGACCACGAAGTCAGCCGCGCTCACCACCGCCGCGCTGTTCATCGCACCCTCGGTGAAAGCATCGTTGGTGTAGGAGCCACCCGCGCCGAAGGCGAAGGGAGCAAAGCGGGCCCAGTCCGCGTTCTGGCAGAAACCAGCGTAGTCGGTGTTGGCAACGATGGCCTCCGCTGCTGCCTTCAGATCGTCCCACGTCCAGTCGGCAGTAGGCTCGTCAATGCCCGCTGCTTCAAAGACCTCGGGCAGATACACCAGGCCCAGCGTGCCCCAGTCCTTGGGCAGGCCGTAGGTCTTGCCCTCGTAGGTGAAGATGGTCAGCAACGCCTCGATGAAATCGCTGCGCTTGACCCCCGCCTCGGCCATGACGTCGTCCAGCGGCAGGAGTTGCCCCGTGGGACCGAAGGCGGCCATCAACTGGTCGTCCACGTAGAACACGTCGGGGGCTGTCCCGCCGGCCATGCGGGCCTTGATGGTGGTCTGGAAGTCGGCGGGAATGGGCTGGAAGTCCACCGTGACACCAGGGCAGACCTCACTGAAGCGCGCGATGGAGTCGCGGTAGATGTTCTGCTCCGTCTCGTCACCCCAGCCAGAGAAGACGATGGTCGCACCATCCTCGACAGC
>CAZVCJ010000091.1:0-15876 GCA_964625745.1 uncultured Anaerolineae bacterium
CTCAGGGCATGGTTTGCGCCGCCTGCCCTGAGCCTGTCGAAGGGAAGCAATCCCCCAGCGCGTTTGGAGATTGCCTCGCGGAGTCTATCCTGAGGTATCGAAGGTCTCGCCATGACAAATCTGTCAAGTTAAAAGGGAGAGAGAATCTCAATGGAAGATAAACCAAACTCTTTGTCAGATACCATTACCACAGTGATAACAAAAAAGTGGGTCAGTCGAGCCATCAACTTCGTGCTGATCCCTTTGTTAATTCTGGCAGCCTTGCTTCTTCCGCCCATCTCGCTCAAGGATCGCATCCTGGGTATGGGCTACACCGCCATCAATCAAGACAACTGGTGGGTGGAGGATCCCGACGGCACCCGCCTGGAGATCCCTCCCGCCGTGCTGTCAGGCTCGGTCAAAGTCAAGCTCACTTTGGTGCCACGCCCCGACTTCCTGCAGGGCACAGCCGGCAAGGAGCTGGTGGAAGCGGCCAGGGCCATCCCCGACAACCTGGACGTGAAAAGCCCCCTATACCAGATCGCCTGGCGGGGGGAGATGCCCACGGAAGCGGTGCTCACCATGCCCATTCCCAACGACGCCGAGCCGTACAACACCCTCGACCTCTACACCTGGACGGGCGGGGAGTGGCAGTGGCTTCCCAGCCACGTCATTGCCGAGGACGACTCGATCATAGCCCGTTTGTCCTCTGTGCCTTCCATGGTGGCGGTCATGCAGACCGAGATCGCTTCCCAGGTTGTTTGCACCGGGCTGTCCAGCGGAGATACCGTGCCGCCTGAAGGGAGTGAAGTCCTGGCAGAGCTGAATCCTCAAGGCATCTACCTTAGCGAAGCGGGCAGAATCAGCGGCGATTTCGAATCCCTGTGCCAGGCCGATGAGATGGTCTCGTGTGACACCTTGCCCACCCTGCGCAATTGGACCGAGGAGGGTGGCATCAGAGACAATCTTGTTAACGGCATGCTTGATAACGCCGAACTGCGGTACAAACATCTGGTGACCATTGCCTGGCTGGCGGCTGGTAGCGATTGCGCGGGCATTGACGTAGACTACCGAGGAATCAACGCCGAGCTGAGGGATGAGTTCAGCCTGTTCATCACCGAGCTGGCCGAAAGGCTGCACGAGAACGGGCAATCACTGACCCTGAGGGTTGCGTCTCCTACCCTGAGGGACGGCGGTAGTTGGGACACAGGCGCTTACGACTGGCGTGCCCTGGGACAGGCTGTGGACGCCCTCCAGATTCCGGTTCCTGCCGACCCTGAGGCCTACGTTCCTGGAGGGTGGGTGGAATCGCTCCTGGATTGGGCTGTAGGTGAGGTGAACCGCTACAAGCTCCAGCCGCTTATCTCCACCTATAGCCTGGAAAGGGTCGGCGATACGACCACCAGGGCGCCGTACATCGAAACTCTGACCCCCCTCGTCCAGATCGCGGTCGAGGCCGAGGACCCCACCATTGATCCCGGCGAAAAGGTGACCCTGACCCTGGCTGCTTTGGAGGAGTCAGGCGGCCTCAACTTCGATGAGGCCACTCAGACCTATTGGTTCAACTACACTGATGAGAGCCGCGCTCAACACACGGTTTGGTTGGGTAGTGCGGAGTGCCTGGCCCACAAGCTGGAACTGATAGCCCAATACAACCTGCGGGGCGTGACTGTGGCTAATCTGCTTGATGAGGGGAACGACGAGAGGGTTTGGGAGGTAGTACGTCACTTCCGAGAACTTACACCACTTTCAGTGGAAAGTATGTTCGCGCTGATCTGGACGGTGAAAGATGCAGCGGGCCAATTATCCCAGATCATAAAGCCGTTGAGCGATCCTTGCTACGTGTGGACGGCTGGAAAGCCAGGAGACTACACCTTCGCCGCGGCCATCTCTACCGACGGAGGCCGGACGGTCAGCAGCCGCGGTGACGTTGGCCTGCGGGTGCTGGAACCCACCCCTACGCCCACTCCTACCCCTACGCCTACACCAACACCAACGCCCACGCCCACGCCAACACCAACGCCGACGTCTACGCCCACGCCAACTCCCACACCCACGCCTACACCCACGCCAATGCCTACTGCCACTCCGCCACCAACGGCGACGCCCACTCCTGTGCCCCAGCCAACGGCGACCCCTAAACCAAAAGCCCCGGCACTTACGGGTCTCGGTTTCGACTACGGCATCCAGGCCCATTCCATTAACCAGGATCACGGGCCTATCATCAACGCCGTCAAGGACCTGGGTTTCCGCTGGCTCAAGCAGCAGATTGAGTGGAAGAATTACGAGCCGTCCAAAGGCCAATACCAATGGGGTGAAATTGACCGGCTGGTGGAGAGTTGCCAGGCAGCCGGTATCAAGCTTCTTTTCAGCGTGGTCAAAGCGCCGAAGTGGGCCAGGCCAGGCAATGCTGATCTCAGCGTCGAGGGGCCGCCGGCTAACCCTCAAGACTTTGCCGACTTCCTGGGCGCAATGGCTGAGCGTTACAAGGGAAGGGTGCAGGCCTACGAAATCTGGAACGAGCAGAACCTTCACTACGAGTGGGGCAACGAGACCCTGGACGCTGGCCGCTACGTGCAACTTTTGGCCGCCGCCTACCAGGCCATCAAAGCCAAAGACCCTGGCGCTATTGTGGTCAGCGGCGCGCTGACCCCCTGTGGAGATAATCCCGGCAAGGCCATTGATGACCTCCGTTACCTGGAGCAGATGTACCAGGCCGGGCTGAAGAACTACTGCGATGCGGTGGGAGTTCACCCCAGCGGCTACAACGTGCCGCCCGATGCCGACTGGCAGACCTGGAATGACTCCACGGCTGCTTTCCAGGGTCCCAGTGGCAACCACCACCATAGCTGGGTCTTCCGAGGCACCATGGAGGGAGCCCGCAACGTCATGGTCGTGTACGGCGATAGTAGCAAGCGGCTGTGGCCCACCGAGTTCGGCTGGGCCAGCACGGAGGGTATGGGCGAGGGACCGAATCCGGGCTATGACTACGCAGCCGACAACACCGAGGCCGAGCAAGCCCAATTCCTGGTCAGAGCCTACCAGATGGGCAAGAACTGGGGCTGGGTAGGGCCGATGTTCTGCTGGAACCTCAACTTCTGGCCTATCGCTGGAGCTAACAGCGAAACAGCCAAATTTGGCATCGTGCGCGGCGACTGGAGCGGCCGGCCGGCCTATGCCGCCCTGCACGACATGCCCAAATAGATTGGAAGTTGGACATTGGAGGCTGGAAGTTGGGGCTCTGAGCTTGGGCTCTTCTTCCTGCCTCTTGCTTCTTAAAGTGGGAGGTCGGTTTGCAATCGCAGAGGAATAGAATTACTACAATCCAGTTGCTGTTGGCGATTTCACTAGTGGTGATGGGTCTCTGTGCGGGGGCTTTCTCCATCTGGGCTCTGTTTATCTATGAGCCCACGCCGGCGGTGGTAATCCCTGTTACAATGCCCCCTACCTACACTCCTACCGCCAGGGCCATGGCCTTGCCAGCGATAGTAGAAAAGACTGTCGCCAGGGATACCCCTACTCCATCTGCTCAACCGGGGGGTGCGCCAATTCTGCCCGCCGTACCTCCGGAGGATACGCCAACACTGCCCGCCCAACCGTCAACGGCTACACCGACCCTGCCCGCTCCGCTCCTGACAGATACTCCCACGCCCTCAAGTCAGCCTGCAACAAATACACCAGCCCCACCAACACTCACGTCAACACCGCGGCCACCAGATACACCGGCTCCCACGGTCACGCCTACGCCTCGTCCTCCCAAACCTTTGACCATGAACTCACCGGAGTACGGCATGCAGGCCTTCCTTTGGTGGCGTCCAGAGGTGGCCGATCGCGACCTTGGGCTGATCAAAGAGGCTGGCTTCGGTTGGGTTAAGCAGGGCTTCGGCTGGAGGGACATCGAAGGGGCGTGTAAGGGCTGCTTCGACTGGAGCTTCACTGATCGCGTGGTCAGCCAGGTGGAGAATCATGGGCTCGACCTGGTGGCGCGCCTGGATCACCAGCCCTATTGGGCCGGGGAGTACAGCAACGGCCCTCCCGCCAACTACGAGGATTTCGGTGACTTCGTCTACGCTTTGGCCAGCCGCTACGTAGGCCGCATCCGCGCCTACGAGATATGGAACGAGCCCAACCTATCCCGCGAGTGGGGGGAGAGGCCGCCCAACCCGGCAGAGTACACCGCCCTGCTGAAAATCGGCTATCAGCGTATCAAAGAAGCCGATCCCAACGCCATGGTCATCTCGGCGGGACTGACCCCAACTAGCCGGTGGGATCACGTGGCCGTCCCCGACGTTGAATTTCTCAGGGGAATGTACGCCGCCGGAGCCAAGCCCTACTTCGACGTCCTGGGAGCTCATGGTGCGGGCTACAAAGCGCCCCCTGAGATAGATCCAGGGGTGGTAGCTGAGCATCCGGTGTGGGGCAATCCCGGCGATCCCAGCCCTACGGAGCGGAAGCGCGTCTATTGCTTCCGCCACGTGGAGGACCTGCGCCAGGTGATGGTAGAAAATGGAGACGCCGACAAGCAGGTGGCCATTCTGGAATTTGGCTGGACCAGCGATCCCCGGCCCGATTCCCCCTACCACTGGCATTCCGTGTCCAATGAGGAGAAGGCCGACTATTTTGTGCGAGCCTATCAGTACGCCAGAGAGAACTGGTCTCCCTGGATCGGACTGATGAGCTTGATCTACGTCGCCGACCCCGATTGGACCGAGGAGGCCGAGCAATACTGGTGGGCTATCACCTTTCCCAGCTATCCTGAAACTAAGGTACACCTGGCGTATGAGCAGTTGAAGGCAATGCCCAAGTAGCTGATTTGCGCGTTTCAAAATTGGATGGTATAATAGCGGCGTAACGGGCGAGTAGCTCAGTTGGTCAGAGCGCACGGTTCACATCCGTGAGGTCAGGGGTTCAAGTCCCTTCTCGCCCATTCTCTATTGGTCGCGGTTGCACCGAGGATGTCCCCATCGTCGAAGCGTTCCCGCGGCTTTTTCGTTAGCCGAATAACCGTTGGGTCAAGCAAGAGACCAGCGCCGGCTGAGCGTCGTCCTGAGCCTGTCGAAGGGTAGGAGCGGAGCGACGTATCGCCTGTACTGAGTTTATCGAAGTGAAGCCAGGCGGGTTGTGTCTCCAGACCCGCTTGCTGGTCTCGATACGCTGCGCACTCGACCGGCGCTTGTCCTGAGCCTGGTCGAAGGGCTCGCTGGCCTCTCGATGGATAACCCAGGACTCATTCGCGCTTACGCTTTTTCTGTTGACCGGCAGGTAAGGCCCTGGCACATGGATCCGCTGCAATCTTTGCCTAATTTGATAGACTACAAAGTGGAATCGGCCTTGTGGGTAATCTTCTCCATTGGCCTCTATGCCCTGGCAGTTGACCTCGCCTGGCACTATCGCCGGCCGAGGCCCGGCCGACTCGGCCGCTGGGCTGGGACTATCAAGGGATGGCCCTATCGTCGCTGGCTTATGGAAGCCGTCAGATTTCTGTACTACGTCGGCATTCCTTACGCTGCTTTGCTGCGCGGAGTCATCCTGCCTCGACTCATGGGCTTGACGTACCTGGACTGGGTCAAGGGGATTGGCCTGGGGGCGGCGCTGGGCGGAGGTACCTTTTTGCTCCTGGTCTTGATCTGGTGGTGGTATGCTCGTGCTATCGCTGCCTTTTCCCTCTCGGCGAGGCAGCGATGGGGGGAAAGCCTGGGGGATGATCCCACCAATGGGTGGATTCTCCTGCGGGATGTCATCTACCTGGAAACTCACTGGGCCTTCTACCGCAGCGCTGTCATCCTCTTCCTCGACAATCAGTATGCAGGCGTCTTCCTGGGCTTCCTGCTCGTCACCCTGGAGTGGTCAATCAACCCAGCCTGGCGTAGAGATTTGAGTTTGCCGTGGCGGTCAGCGAACACCCTCACGAGATGGAGCATGGCCTTCGTCATGGCCATCATCTTCCTCTTCGTCCGCAACCTCTGGCTGCTCGTGCCCATCCACTGGGGCATCGAAGTGGCTTGCCAGCGCTTGCTGGCCGCCCTTTCTCAACTGGAGAACAGCGGATTGGCAGGATTTACGGATCAGATGACTTGAACTGAGGAGAAATCCGCAAATCTCGCCCATCTGCGTTCTAAACCTCAAACAACAAGGGGCAAGCAGCTCGAATCTTGCTTGCCCCTTTTCGTGTTTCGTCAGAACCTGCGCAAGAACAATAAATCGGCAGGATTTACGGATCAAATGACCTGGGCTGAGGAGAAATCCGCTAATCCCGCCCATCCGTGTTCTTACCTGATCACAAAGGACAGAATGATCAGCGCAGCCAACATTGTCGCGGCCAGGATGGCGATGCGTTTCAAGTCGGAGTACACGTAGCGATATTCTTCGGCTAGCTTTGCCGTCTTTTCTTTGGTTAGCCTCGCCACTTTCTCTTCCGCCAGTGCCGCCGTTTCCTTTGCCACAGTTGGGCTTGACGCCGGCGCTAGCTGCCCCGCTCTGCCCGTCGGTATGCTTCTCTTCTTTTTCTGCGCACGTTTCTTGTCGTGACGCGATTTCTTCGCCATGTTCTTACCTCCAAATGGGATTTATTATCACTATAGCTTATTATACTACGCTTTGACCTGAACAACAAATTTCAACGGTCAACTGGAAGGCCGCGCTTTTCGCCAGATCATACCCCCAACCAGCCTCGCCTCTTCCACTCGCAGGAGGGCGATCATCCCCAGGTATGTGACCAACCCCACACCGCCTGCCCCGCCGACGACGACGAGCTTGCCCACCAGGGTGTTAGCATCCAGCGCACTTTGCAGTCCGCTGAGGGCAAGGTACGTCACTCCTCCCATCACCAGCGAAGCAAGAAGCGTTTTGAAAGCGAGTAGCATGATCCCCTGCCTGCCCAGTCCTCCCAGGCGTCGCTGGATGAGCACCAGCATGGTCAGGGCGTGAATGGTGAGCTGGGCGGAGTTGGCCAGGACCAGCCCGATCATGCCCAGGGGGCGGATCAGAGACAAAGCTACGATCAAATAGACCACGACCCCCAGCACTCCCACCAGGGCCGGAGTCAAAGTATCCTTTCGGGCATAGAAAGCGAAGACCAGAGGCAGATCAATGGCGGCGAAGGTCAGGCCCAGCAGATAGTAGCGGAGGGCCAGGGCAGTTTGAACGGTGTCATGGGCGTCGAAGTTGCCATGTTGAAAGAGGAGAGCCACGATGGGGGCAGCCAGAACGAAAAGGCCAATGGTTGCTGGGATGATGGCCATCAACACCATTTTTAGGCCCAGGGCAAGAGTGCGCTGGAAGTCAGAGGTTGGAGGTTGGAGGTTGGAGGCTGGAGGCTGGATATTGGATATTGGGTATTGGTTACTGGGTGCTGTTGAGGCGTATTGTGACAGAGTGGGCAGGATGGCCAGGGAGACGGCCGCTGACACCATACCTATGGGAAACTGGATCAGTCGGGTGGCATAATCCATCCAGGCGATGCTCTCCTCCCCGGTGCGCGAAGCCAGGTTACTGTCAATCAAGATGCCTATCTGGCTGATCACCAGGCCCAGTACTATCGGTAGGTAGAGGCCAGCGATGCGGCGCAAAGCCGGGTGGGAGAGGCCGAGGGAGAAGGCGAACCGGACATCGCGCAAATCCGGCAATTGGATGGCCAGTTGCAGGATGGCTCCCAGCAGGATGCCCAGCGTCAGGCTGTAGATGTTGACTTTATCGGCTAATAGCAAGGCGGCCGTGATGAGCCCGGCATTATAGATAGCAGCGCCGAAAGCCGGGTAGGTGAAGCGCTTCAGGGAGTAGAGCAACCCGGTGACCATGCCAGAGAGACCGAAGAAGAGCACAGCCGGCAGGATGATACGGATCATCTTGGCGGTCACCGCTCGTAACTGGGTGTCGAAGCCACCAACCAACAGCCAGGCCACCAGGGGGGCGAGAAGCTCCAGAAGGATGACGATAAGGCTAAGTATAACAACGGCTAGGCTGAGGACGATGCTGAAGATGTGCCAGAGTTCCTGGCGTTTCTCTGGCGAGGCGTAGTCGCTGAAGACCGGCACCAGGGCGGCGCTGAGCAGACCACCAATGAGGAGATCGTAGATCATGGTGGGCACTCTGGCAGCCGCCACGAAAGCGCTGAAGTAGGGACTGGCCCCGAAGAGGTCGGCTATGACGGTCTGCCGCACCAGGCCCAGCACTCGGCTGGCCACGTTGCCTAGAGATAGGATGCCTGCTGCTTTGGCGATGCCCTCGCCGGACGGGGGGACCTCCGCTGACTGGCTCGACGTCGTCATTCGTCTCCTCTATAACGAGCTAGGATAGTCGCGATAATATCCGTCGTCGAGCGGCTGGGCACCTGGGGCAGGATCTCTATCCGGACGCCATATTCGGCGATAGCCTTCGTCTCGGGCAGGTCTTCGACGGCCCAGTCCCCGCCTTTGGCGTAGGTCTCAGGCTTCAACGCGGCCAGCAGTCTCTCCGCCGTTGTCTCCTCGAAGATGATCACGTAGTCCACGCATTGCAAGGCCGCCAACAGTTGCGCCCGCTCCTCCTGGGGCACGATGGGGCGCTTCTCGCCCTTGAGGAGCCGCGTCGAGGCGTCGCTGTTCAGGCCCACGATCAGCACATCGCCCAGCGCCTTCGCCCTCTGCAAACAGTCAACGTGGCCCACGTGCAAGATGTCGAAGTGGCCGTTGGTGAGGACGACGGTCTTGCTCTCGGCCCTCAACTTCTCCCGTATTGTCAACGCTTCTTCGAGGGAAACTACTACACCCAATGCTTTCTCCGTTCACCAATTCTCGATGGCCCAGGCCAGCTCCTCCGGGGCGGCGGTGGCGTTGCCCAATTTGCGCACCACCAGGCCAGCGGCGTAGTTAGCCAGGTGTGCCGCCGATAGGATGTCGAGGCCAGCGGCCAGGGCCAGGGTGGCCACGGCGATGACGGTGTCCCCTGCCCCCGTAACGTCGAACACCTCGCTGACGTTGGCGGGGGGGAGGTGGGCGTAGGGTTGGTCATGGCCCAGAAGCGAAATCCCGTCAGGTCCGCGGGTGATGAGGATAGCCTGGACCTCAAGCTCGGCCAGCAGTTGCTCTTGGGCCTCTCGAAAATCGTCCTCGCTGGAGAGGGTCCGCCCCAGCACCGCCTCCGCCTCGCGCTGGTTGCATTTCACCAGGTCGAAACCAGAGAACTTATGGAGATTGCCCTGGGAGTCCACGGTAGCCAGTTTCCCGTGCTGGCGGGCCGATTTCAGTGAGGCCGCGACGACCGCTTTGCTGGCCACCCCTGTCCTGTAGTCGGAGATGAGCACCGCGTCAACCTGGGGGACGAGGGCTTCAAGGTGGGCCACGATGGCTTTCTCCACCTCCCCGGCCACGGGGCGGCGGTCCAGGTAGTCAATGCGGGCCAACTGTTGGGGGAAGCGCAGACTTCCCTGAGCCACGATGCGGGTCTTGGTAGTGGTGGGGCGAGAGGGATCGGTCACCACCGCTGCTGTATCAATGCTTGCCTCCCTGAGCTTGGCCAAGAGCGTCTGCCCCGCTTCGTCGTCCCCGATGACGCCCACCTGGTAGGCGATCCCGCCCAGGGCGACGATATTATTGGAGGGGTTAGCCGCCCCGCCGGGCACGTAGCGCCTCCCCGCGAACTCCAGCACCGGAATGGGCGCCTCTCGCGAGAGCCGCATGGCCTGCCCTGTGATGTACTCGTCGAGGAAGATGTCGCCGACGATCAGAACGCGCCTGCCCGCCAGTTTGGGCAGTGATTGCAAAAGCTTAGCTTTGTCCGCCATGACTCCAACCTTCAGTTCTCTATTTGCTTCGTAATCCGCGCGTATCACAACAAAAAGCGCCAGAGGCCAAACGGATGGCGTCTCTCCCCCCGGCGCTAAAAGCTGTCATCTCATTGGGCCAGCGTCGCTCATAAGTGTGGAACCACTTTCAGGATCTCTATCTCTCGCTCCTCTGTGAAGACCTCGTAGATGATTCGTATGGAATGGATGCCCCGATATTCGAATAGTCCTTCCAATTCTCCACGCAACTGTCGGATGTGAAATGGATGCCGGTTGCGAAAAGGGTTATCGCATATCTTCTGCATCACCCGATCAATCCGACGCTGCATCTTGGGGCTTAGGGATTTGATGTAGCGCTCCGCTTTGGGACGGACACGCCTTACGCGATATGGAGTTCTTGGCGTATCTCTTCCCATGACCGTCCCTTCTCTTCCTCGAAGGGTTCCCTTTCCTCCTTAATTGCTTGAACTAGATCACTGTCAGCCAGAATCTCCGCTGTCGCCTCCCAATCTGCAAGAAGTTTGGCCAGGGGGCTGAAGTCACCTGACTCAGTGGCTACCAAACTAGCTCGCCATAGATCCAGGAGGAATTCTAACCTATGCCGCCCTTCTAGCGCTTGCCAGATCTCTTTCACCTTCTTTTCGGACAGCAGAGGAGGATGAGATAGTTGAACCAGTTTGGCGTCTGCAGTGAGTTTTTCAAAAGTAACGGTCAAAGCCATCCCCCCTCTCTACGAGCTCATTACATCCTTCGCTTTGGATTATATCACGTTTCGACCTGACAAGCAAATTTGCGAGAGCTTCTTTCAGTAGATTCAACCTTGCCTCTGTGGCCATTTGTCGCCGAGGGCCAAAACACATCAAGGCTTCGTATTACTCCTCTAGTAGCTTTCTCAAGAAGTCGCCCGGCGTCATCACATCCAGATCCAGATAGGCATTCCGCACCTTTTCGGTCATGAAATGCCTCCGATCCAGCGTGAGGAGGAAAGCAGCTCCGCTCTTCAAGGCCGCCGCTAAGACGTGAGCGTCCTTCTCGCCGACGATGGCCTCGCAGGCTGCGAGTTCCTCGGGCGGGGGAAGCGCTTCGAGGGTCGGATCAAGCTCGGCGAGACCTTGATAGAACCGCAGCAGGGCTTCCGCCCCCAGCTTGCGATGGATATTCCTCTCCGCCTCCAAGAGAACGAGCCTCGTGCAAATGGCACGGAAACGGTCTCGCTTACAAAGTTCTAGCACAGAAGAAGAGCCGCCCTGGGGTGAGCCTGATGCGGCGATAAAAACGCAGGCGTCAATGAAAAGCTTCGCCTTACTCAAGCCTTGCCCCCTTATTCTAAGAGAAAGCGAACCTTTGCCAAGGTCTCCGGATCCAACTTGTCTTCCTCCAGAAAGAGCTGGATCTCCTCATCTGTGTATTCCCGCAGCAGGGGCTCTCCTTTGGGCACCAGGCGCAGAGGGACGATCTCGATCTTCTCTCCCTTGAGGGTAAGCTGAAGAAAGGTGTCCGTGCCGATGTTCAGCCGTCGCCGGAATTCCACGGGGATAGTGATCTGTCCTTTAGCCAATGGTTTTACAACCCCAGTCAATTCTCTCTCGGCCATCATTGCCTCCAAAAGTAGGAATTTCTAAGAAGTAGAATAGCACACTTTCAATCTTTTGTCAAACGCTCCCACACCACCAGCCGCACGAATTTCGGCAGGGCCAACATTCTGCGCCACCTCCACGGCTCGTGGAGAAGCCGGTGCAGCCACTCCAGGCCCAGGCGTTGCAGCCAGCGGGGAGCCCGTTTTGCCCGGCCAGAGACGAAATCGAAAGCTCCACCCACACCCATGGCCACCGGCACCCCCAGCCGCTCCAGGTTGTGGGCGATCCACTTGTCCTGGGCTGGAGCACCATAGGCCACAAAGAGGACATCCGGCTTCGCCCTCTGGATCAGGCGAACGATCTCGTCCTCTTCCTCCAGGACTGGCGAACCGGCGTGGGTGCCGACAATTCTCAACCCCGGATACGTCTCGCAGAGACGGGCCGCAGTTTCTACAGCCACGCCAGGGGCGGCGCCCAACAGAAACAGGCTGTAGCCCCTTTGTGCGGCTAAACCTGCTATGCGCTGCACCGTGTCTGTTCCCGTCACCCGCTCCTGGAGAGGATGGCCGAGGAAGCGTGCCGCCCAGAGGAGGCCGACTCCGTCGGGCAGGGCCAGAGAAGAGGCGTTGAGAATGTTGCGGAAATCACCGTCAGACTGAGCGACAACGATGAACTCAGGGTTGACGGTCACCACCTGGTGAGGATTGCCGCTCTTGATAAAGCCTTCGATGATGGAGAGCGCCTGGTCGTAATTGACGTTGTCTGTCCGCACGCCGAGGATGGTAGATGTTGGATATTGGATGTTGGATATTGGATATTGGAAGCCGGTTCTTCCTTGCAGGAGACTCTCCGCTGCGGCCAGCACCATCTCCGGCGCCACCATCCTCATGCACGTTCGAGCCTCACACCCTTCCCGCCTGCCCACCGATAAGCCCACGTACGAACAGGGACTACAAGGCAAGCCTGCCCGCACTACCACAGCCCTACCTCGTCCCTTGTTCCTCGTTCCTCGTTCCTCGTCGCCAGGCAGCCACGGCCCCCAGGCGCGGTGATTGGAGGGCCCGAAGATGGCCACCAGCGGCGTGCCTACCGCTGCTGCCAGGTGCATCACGCCGGAGTCGGCGCCGATGAAGAGGTCGCATCTCCTGAGGATGGTGGCCAATTGCCCCAAGGTCGTCTTCCCCTCCAGGTTCATGGCCTCCGAGCGCATCAGCGAGGCGACCTGGGAGACGCCGTCGGCCGGAGTGCCCACCAGGACGATGCGCGCGTCGTGGTGTTCGGCCAGCGCGTCGGCCACGCGGGCGAATCCCTCCGCCGACCACCTGCGGGCCAGGCTATAGCCCCCGGAGCCTGGATGAATCGCAACCAGCGGACACCCCCCCCCACCCCCCCCTTGATAGGAGGGGGAGAGAGGAGGAGGGATTTGCTCATTGGCAAAAGCCTCATCCTCCGCTCCGATGGTCATCTGCAGCGAGGTGTCCTCCGTCACCGCCCCGATGGTTCCCACCACGTCCAGCCAATACTCCACCTCGTGCCTGGCACCGAAGCCGCCATCGCGCGCCCGATGGGTGAGAAACCAACCCCGGCCGTTGTCCAGCCCGACCCGGACTTTGGCTCCGCTGGTCATGGCCAGGGCGGCGTACTTCAGCGTTCCCCAACGAGTGGTGAGGTGGTGTAGGATGACCAGGCAGTCGTAGCGTTGGCGTCGGAGATCGCGGGCGAAGCGAACAAGAGCAGCTAGTGAGGGCGGTCTAAAGGCATCTAAGGGCCGGTCGTACTGGAATTTATCGAAGACGATGACGTCGTCCACCAGGGGCGATTCGGCCAGGACAGGCGCGGAGTTGGGGGGAACGAGGGCCTCAAGGCGGGCGGCGGGGAAGCTCTCCCGCAAGGCCCGCAGCGCGGGGGTAGCGGTGAGGACGTCGCCGATATCGGACAGCTTGACAACCAAAATGGTCAGGTAGTCCTTGGTCAGGTGGTCAGGTAGTCCTTGGTCCGACGATCCCACCATCTAAACACTCTCCAGCACGTCAAGTGTCTCGCGGGCGCACTTCTCCCACGAGAGTCCCTTCGCCTGCTCGAAGCCGCGCTGTATTAACTCGGTTCGCAGCTCCGCATCGTCGAGCACGCGCGCCAGGGCCGCCGCCAGCTCTCCCACGTCCAATGGATCAACCAGGAGGGCCGCGTCTCCCACCACCTCAGGAAGCGAGGAGGTGTTTGAGCAGACGACAGGGGTTCCGCAGGCCATAGCCTCTAACACCGGCATCCCAAAGCCCTCGTAGAGGGAGGGAAAAACGAACAGGCGCGCGCCGGATAGGAGAGCTGGGAGGTCCCCCTCAGGCACATAATCTGTGAAAACCACCCTCTCCTCCAGGCCAAGCTCTTCGACTCGCCGGAAAATCTCCTCGTAGAGCCAGCCTTTCTTCCCTGAGATTAGTAATTGGATATTGGATATTGGATATTGGAGATTGGAGAAAGCTTCGATCAGGCGGGCTAGATTCTTGCGGGGTTGTAAGGTTCCTACGAAGAGGATGTAATCGCCGGCGATGCCGTGTCTGGCTTTGACGGCCTTGATGACTTCTTTATCCCTTGTTGGCTGGAAGACCGTGTTATCGTAACCGGGATAAATGACGGTGATCTTGTCGGGATTGGTGCCGTAGCGCTCGATGAGATCACGCTCGGTGGCCGACGAGTCGGCAATGAGGTGAGTGGCGGCGCGGGCGTTGTAGCGAGTGGAGAGATCCAGGTAGAGCCGATCCAGGAGGCGGTGCGCCTGTGGATAATACAGATAGCCCAGGTCGTGGATGGTGACCACGCTGCGACGAGGGTGAACGATGGGCAGGACGTGGGCGGGGACGAAGAGCAGGTCTGGAGGGCGGTGGGCCATCTCCCAGGAGAGGCGCAAGTGGGTCCACAGGCGAGGGAAGGGCATGATTCTCAGGTTGCAGGTTACAGGTTGCAGGTTGTAGGTGGGGGGGCGATTGAAATAGAGGCGATAGCGGTGATCACTCTGTAGGGCCAGGAGGTGGCGGATCAGGTTGCGAGAGTAGTTCTCTGTGCCCGTTCGCTTCTCCGCCACGCTTCGGCTGGCGTCAATGCCGATGAGCATCGCTTACCACTCCTCATCAACAATATCCGTTCGGGGGATGGGCTGGACGAGTGCTGGCAGTTGAAAGGTCGCCAATATCTCGAATTCGTTCAGGCCGCTGATTCTGGATAGAGCGACCTTGCCAGCAGTAAATAGATGGTGAGGAAATTCGTCGTAGTTCGAGAGCTCGTCAGGGCTTAGCTCAGGCACTCCCCTCAGAGCTGCAACCAGCGATGATACAAACCCAGGCGGATACAACGGGGGAATACCCGTCGCCAAGAGCGTTTGCTCAACAATGGCAACAAAGCGCTGTAAGTTCTCTGTGACTGGAACAGACCACTTGAGGATATTTGTCTGCCTGAGCGGGCTGTAAAGTGTCTTAAGCGATAGAGCGGTGAAAGGGAAGAGCTCAAAAATCGCTAAGGCGCGAGTCAGGTTCTGAACGAAGCCTTGCATCAGGTTGTTATCTTGGCACGCAAATCTCTGGCACGTCAGATGAACATCCTCAATTGGAATTCCTCCAAAAAGTGATTGCAGAGACATCTGGCGTTGACGCAGACGGTTGATTTCCTCTTCTTGGGTGGGCTCAAGCAATACACAGATGTCCCCAAACCTGGCCGGGCGAGCATAGATATTCTTTGGTTGTTCCCGAAGTAGATCCTTCGAATTCATTGACGCCTCACCAGTCTTTGACAGGACAAGCGGCGGTCTGCCCCGCGTTTCAGAAATATCACCAAGGAAAAGGTGGAGTCAGGTTGGTAAATCTCCACCACACGAATTCAATGGGAGGGAAAAGTATCCTCGTCAGAATGCCCGTTTGGGCGAATCTTTCCAGAACGATCAGGAGCAGTATCAAGATCAGGCCATAGAGCTCATAGCGAGCGAGGATGTTGAACCAGCGAGCGGGCAAAAGCACAGACAAGAGCCTCGAACCGTCCAGCGGCGTAAGGGGTATCAGGTTGAAGATAGCCATAGCGATGTTCAGCCAAACTACCCAGGAGACCAGTTCGCCGTAGGAAACGATAAATCCTCCAATACTCCGTGGCATGAAGGGGATGAGGCGCAACCTGAGAGGAATGGCCAGGAGAGCTGCGGTCACGAAGTTAGCAACAGGGCCTCCCAGGGCCACCAAAGCCATTCCTACTTTGGCCCCAGGACGGAGCCTGGAAGCGTCTACAGGCACTGGCTTCCCCCAACCCAGGCCCAGGAGCAGGAGGGAGAGCGTGCCCAAGGGGTGGAGGTGGGCGAAGGGGTTCAGGGATAGCCGCCCCGCGTTTTTAGCCGTGGGATCGCCGAGCTCGTTGGCCACCCAGGCATGACTGCACTCGTGGACGCTGATAGCCACCAACAACCCGATGATGAGATAAACGACGTAGAAACCTAATCCGGCAAATAGCATATTTGACTCCACTGAAAAAAGGCATTAAGGTAAAAGTGACACGAACACACACTTGTGGTATCATGGGCCGCGA
>CAZVCJ010000092.1:0-15532 GCA_964625745.1 uncultured Anaerolineae bacterium
CACGCAGAAACTGGTGCCCCCCACCACCTGGGGGAGGACTGAACTCGTGAAAGATAGCCACGTCTGCTTGGCGAAACCGAGCAGTAGCCTGATCACAAGCAATGCTCAATGCACGCCAGGATGCCAACAGAGGACGGCCGTATTCTCTGAATCTCTTTCGCAAGGAAGCCATGTTTCAGTCTATGTTGTGGCTATCTCTTCACTGCCATAATCCTAAAGCCGATGGTAGAGCTGCTTCTTTCGTAAGCTCATCCGATTGCATTGAGGGTCAGGCAAAACCAACTCCTGCACTGACACTTTCAAGACGGCTTCGCCCCCAGCTTGCCTTGCAGCAAAACCCGTTTCCAACCCGAGTCAACCTCGACGCGAAGCACGGTTTTGAAATAACGCAGCATCATCAAAAAAACATCCTTGTCGCTTTCCCAGGCAACCGCTTCAAACGGACGTGCACTTCCCGCTGTCTCTATTCGCAGATCGTAAAGAGCATACCCCTCAGGCTTGATCACGCGGGCATGCTCTGCAAAAAAATCATCTAAATTGAAGGCATGATCTACACAGTTGGTATAAATCAGATCAACAGACGAATCAGCATCGTCCATCTGCATGAAATCGCCCGCTTGGACAAACGGGTTTTCCGGGCCGGGATTAAGGTCAATTCCATAAGCATTTATGAAACCCAAATCTCGCAAGACCTCAACCTCTGTCCCTTGACGTGCCCCAGCACATACAATACACGCGTCCTTCGGCAAAAAGGATGGGAGCCATCTGAAGCGACGATAGAACTTGAGGCGGTAGCCAGTGACTTCCTTATTACTGAAGCCACCTCCTATCTTGAGAATTTCATCAAACTTTCGTTGCTGGTGAGTTACATATTCAGTGTAATTCTCGTAATCACGGTAAATTACTTTTCCTTGCCGTTGTTGCTGCCAACCCGATGAAGAGTAGTGTTTCCGACGCACAGGATGTTTGTCTCGCTCATGAACGTAGTTTGAGTCGTAGTGACAGCGCAAATTACGATAGTAACCGTACCCGCCGGGAGTTAGAAGATAAAGCGCAGTCTTGATCCAAAACCTTAGACTCATGTCAATCACTCTCTAGCCCTCTCCGGCCCTTGCATATCAACTTTCTGCGCAATCGCTATTAGCATATGGCAAAACCAACGCCGAGGACTAATCCAGCGCAACACTCGCCCTAAAGCACGGTTGGCAAGACTTCCATGCTTCAAATGAAGGTCATGATGGAGAGCCCGTCGTAAACCCTCTTGCACAGAGATAGGACGTATCTTCAAGACTCGAAAGCCTCGCATAGCCAGCTCTTGCTCAAGCTCCGGTATAGTCAGCCGCCATTGGTAGAACCGCATGGGCGACGAATAGCCTTTTTGGGAATCGTAGCCTATGCCCCAATGAGACAGTGGACGAGCATCGCGTAAGATGTGCCGCCAATTATGAAAAGGCACGCTGACAAAAAGATAAGCGCCCGGCTCAAGCACCCGCCAGGCTTCGTTGATGCACCTACCCAGCCCCTCCTCAAAATGCTCAAAGACTCCCCAAGAAAAGTAGGCATCAAAGAAGCGATCGGGAAAAGACAAATGCCGAATGTCCGCACTAAGAAAGTTATATTGAGGAAACTGATGGTTTAGCCAGGAAACCGTCTGACGACTGATATCTGCACCATACACGTCATACCCTTGGCCGGACAGAAAAATCGTCCACTCACCCAGGCCGCAACCGGCGTCCAAGATTCTCCTCCCAGGCTGAAGACGTTCCAGATATGGGAGCATAAAGCGATACTCTTCACGCTGCGAGATTTTGGTCGCCAACACTGCTGGGTCGGCCTGATTCTGTTGCCAGATAGCTGCCCAGTGTTGTTCAATCGAAGCAACCTCAGATAAATCCGAGTTATTTGAAACGACGGGCACATAGTCTTTTCTCATTTTCTTTTCAAATACGCGCCGTTTCCTCTTTCATCGTTCCGACTATCGCGTGAGCAGTCTCTGCTTATCAACTCGGATAATGGTACGAACAGCGTCAGTCCCCAACGCACCATTAAAAGCGCCTGCCTCGCTGGTTTCAGACCAAAGTATCTGATCCACATACGGCTCAAAGCTCTGGTGAAGGTTATTAAGTGAGCCAAAATCAATCAGGTCAGTGCCTGTTCGTTTTACATCGTAACGAACAGGCACTTCGACTGCAATAATCCCCCCATCACGCATCGTACGGACCAATTCTCCAGTGACTTGTTCTAGGTTTAGCGCATGCTCCAGAGAGTGTGAATTGTAAATTACATCAAAACGATCTGCCTCAAACGTCATGGCATGCATATCCATTACCAAAATATCTTCGCGCTGGCTAAATAGATCAATTCCGATCACACTCTTGGCACCCTTATCGCGAAAATAATCGAGCTCAGCCGCGTTGCGACAGCCAACGCATAAAACATCAGAGTGAGCGAGATCAACCAACTCGGCTGTTTTGTCAATCAGTCTCCGGGCATACGCGGGGAGCGGGTTATTTCTCTTGAATAGGGTACGACGCAGCTGTGCCTCTAGGTACTGCTCGTATGTTCGAGAGGCTGGCGCTAGCCGCTTTTTCAGCTTGATGCGGTAACGATAGAACTGAAAAGCTTCCCAGGGCTGCTGTAACCGATACCAGGCCTGCCTCAGTATTCTCCTTACTGACCTATTCATACTTTGTTCCCACTCCAATGGTTATTGCCCATGGTTCAGAGAACAAATACGATTTTGAAGCATCAGCGCCAGCCTCTTGCTTGACAACCCGTCTAGGTAACCGCACTCCGACAGTGCATACTCGTAACGCGCCTCGCGATCAAGGGTCCGGTCTTCAAGATACAGGTCTATAAACTTGACCAGATCAGCCTCATCCTTGGCAATCCTGGCCGCTGCCAGCCGAAGGTCTCTGCGGTTATGGGTCTGTCTCTGCTGAAAGGCCGCCGAAGTGTTGTAACGATGACCGAACGTGTAGACATCGTAGCCAATGTGAATGACTGGCAGGTCGCAGATGGCCGCCTCCAAACTGATGGTCGAGAAGTAATTAATCATCACATCGCTATACTGCAACAAGCAATAGAGTTCATCAACCCTCTCACTCAAGCCGAGGTCGCGTTGTAACTCATCACTCGCCAGATTGTCGGACGAGGTATTGAGTGGGTTGCTCAGGTAAACGCCCTCTGTCCGGGCGAACAGCCCCTCTAACACTTGCCAACCAGGGGACGCAAGCAGCTTGACGTGAGGATAAGGACGAACAACAACATTGTGTAGCAAATTGGATCCGGATTGCATGACTCCTGTCAACAAGCGATAAAACTCAAAGTAGCGGGTGATGTTCACCCCCCCGGCGAATAGGATGGTCTTTCGAGCCGGGTCCAATCCCTTTGAGCGCAAAAACTCTTCCCGACTGATCGGTAGTGGCACGAAATAGCGATCGTACTGCACTGGGCCGGTGATTTCGATCCGGCTGGCTGGTATTCTCTGCAAACGCATGGCCTCGTTGGCCATCTGCTGACTCCAGACCGCCAGACCATCCGGCATAAATCCACGGAAACCCATGTTCACGATATTGTCATAATTGGTAATTGCTGCGAAAACTGGCAACCCCAGACCCTTGGCCTCGCGGGCAAAAAATCCCTCGTTCCAAAAGCCATAGTTGCCGGCTCCAGGCGTCAAGACGCAATCAACGGCTTGATTCTTCAGTGCGCCATCATGCACATGGGTCGGGAACAGAGCATTCTCACTCCAGGCCGCCAAGTGACCCAAGCCGGGTATACGCCGCAACAGATCCATACAAGCTGCATAAATCCAGGTCTTGGCAACCGGGCCAAAGTCAAACAAGCGAGCCTCAATACTCTCCCGAAAGCGCAGATCCGTGGTGTCGGTCCGCACCACAAATCGTCGAAGTAAAGCCAATGCTCGAAGGAGCGCATGACGCTCAAACATCGCCTCATACTGGACGGTCTCAAGCTCGAAGTAGCGATATCGATCCAAATCGACGTTTCGGAAGTAGTGAGGGCCAATAAAATATAGCGGCTCAAAGCCGTGTTGCTCAAGCGTCTCTCTGAATTGTGCTGTGTGAAAACTGCGCGTGGCCATCTTGCCGAATATCGGAATGGCCAGCTTTGCCTTACCCATCGTGCCTTCCTCGTGCTGTTGTCCAAGACTGCAAAACTCGCTCCGCCAGCGACGCGCCATCCAGACCATGATATTTCAGCACCTGGGGCGGTGTGCCCCAGGCCGGCAAGCCTTCAACACCAAAAGTAGCAAAGCGCCGTCCTGCCAACAAACTTAGATCATTCAATACATTCAACAGACCATCGCCCAGGCCGCCTGCCGGCGCGTGATCTTCCAGGACATAGATCGCCTGGCAGCCTCCAATCATATCGGTTAACCATTGCCTGTCGAAGCGATTGAGCCACGGCATATTGACCACCTTAAGGCCAAATTCCTGTTCTGCCAGTAACTCACTCGCCAGCAGCGCCTCATGCAGCATCACCGGACCATAGGCAAACATAATTGCATCGGCTCCCTCTGTGAGAACCGCTCCCCGCCCCAGTTCCAAACTGTAGTCAGATGGCAACTCAATGATGCGCGGCGATGGACCGATAATCAATCGTAGCATGCAGCTCTCGCCGACGTCGTTGATGCAGTATTCCAACGCCATACGTGTTTCGGCGGCATTGCAAGGCTGAAGCATCACCATGTTCGGCAGCGCCCCAAACAGCGAGATGTCCCGGATGCTCTGGTGCGACTGGCCGGGCCCGGCCGGGATCAGACCTGAGTAATGACAAACGTAGATGATCTTGGTTCGCTCACAAGCGTTGTTGTAGATCTGTTCGTTGGCCCGCGCTGCTAAGAAGGCTGCAAAGGTGTTTACCACCGGCAGGAGACCTTGCCGCGCCAACCCACCCGCCATTGAAACCATGTCTTGCTCGGCAATGCCGTTCTCGATAAAACGTTCAGGGTACCTGGCTACGAAGCTGCGCAAGCGACAGTCGGCAGCCAAATCAGCATCCAGCACTACGATGTCCTCACGCTCGGCGGCAATGTCCACCAACGCCTGCCCAAAGGCGTCGGCCACATATTCGCCGGACACACCACTCGGCTTTTCGTCTTCTTGCGCAACTTCCTCTAATACCAACGGCGACAGTCCCAGTCCGCCCAGGCGATCATTAATGCGCGTGGTGATCTCCTCGTAGGCATCTGTGAACGATTGGTCATCTGGGGCTCCAGCGTGCCAACGGTACAGTCCACCACCGGCCTTTAGAGCCGCCGGATGCTCCATGAACGATACGCCGCGCCCCTTGATCGTGTCGGCGATCAGTACCTTGGGCTTGTCTGTGATCGCCCGGAACTCATCAAAGACGTTTTCGAGTTGTCTGAAATCATGCCCATCGCAACGCGCCACGTGCCAGCCAAAGATACGGAACTTGGCCTCCAGGTCACCCAGATCAGTGATCTCGCTGACGGGCTTGTCGGATTGTACCTTGTTGTGGTCAACGATCACATGCAGGTTCGTAATGCCCTGATGGACCGCCGTTTGCAACGCTTCGTAGACCTGCCCTTCTTGCAACTCCCCGTCGCCAGTCATCACAAAGATACGCCCTCCGTGACCGCGCAGGCGTTTAGCAAAAGCCATACCCTTGGCCTTGGAGATGCCCATGCCCAGTGAGCCCGAGTTGGCCTCGATACCTGGGGTACTCACATCCGGATGTCCACACGTCCCACCCAACCTTCGCAGCTTCAGGAATTTGTCTTTCGGGAGGATGCCCAAAGAAAACAGGACGGCGTACAAGCCGGGCACATCGTGCCCCTTGGATGAGAAGTAGACGTCTCGATCGGGGTGTTTGATTCCCAACTCAGCGGTATTCATCTCAGAGTAGTAGAGCATGGTCACGATATCCAACGAGCTAAAACTGGAGCCGAGATGGCCAGAGCCGGCACGTTTCACTGAGGCCAACGCATTTGCTCTACACATATCGGCGAGTAACGCCAACTTGTCGTATTTGTCAACGGGCGCTTCACGGATACGTTGGAACTCTTCCATTGGGACGAGTGTGATCTTGAGCATTATTTTGAACCTTCGTCGTCCGTCCAGTTAATCGAAAAGGCAATCACCCAGCGAAACAAGCCATGAATCTTCCATACGCCCACTCATAACACCATCCTGACTCTACGGCGCATCTGAAGAGATCAAGCCCTGGGCAAAGAGAAAGTCCGCAATAGCACGCGCCGCCACACGGTAGCCGAAACGAGAGAGATGCCCATTGCCCACATAGCGTGTGTGCTCTGCAAAGAATGGATCGTCGGCATCCGGTTCGACTTCTACATGGTAGGCTAGCAAGTACAAATCGTCGATCTCTCCGGCTGCACGAAAGGCTGGCAGCAAATCCAAATAAGGCGTATCAGTGTCGTCAGCAATGGCTTGCACGAACCGTTGGGGGTGGTCTGGATAGGCATCTGCAGGAATCTGCAAGTACTCGGGAATGGCGACGATCACTAACCGACTGTTGGCTGCGTTTACTTCCGCGATCAAGTCGCGCAACATAGTTTCATACCTCTCGTAGTAAGTGTGATATGCTGGCAAGTCAGGATGTACATAGAGAATGTCTTGTGATGATCTATTGGCCTGCTCCCTTGTTTCATCATCGATCTGCGAACGAGCGATGGCGATCAGCACTCTCGACTTGATGCGATCGGCTACTCTGTACAACGCAACGTGGTCCTCCAAGAAACGACGCACAACGCCGACATTTTCTGCTGCCGGGCGACTACCTAGTCGCCCGGATGGTCGAAGATCGGGGATGTCGTTGGGGAAGAACCCCAAGATGACCACGTCCGGCGTCAGTGCCTGGCCTTTATCTCGAAAGTAGGATAACTCGTCTTCGATGTTGTAGCCAGCAATACCAGCGTTTAATACCTGAATGTCATTTCTGCCCAAACGTTGTCGCAGGATTACCTGCAGCCAGCCAGGCCATGTGTCCTCGTTGGCCACATACGGGCCGAACGTCATGGAGTCCCCAATGGCCAGGATACGCGAAGAACCGCCTTCGTTCAGTGGCTCAACATTACGCAGTCCAGCCGCATTTGTCTGCACATGGTAGGGGCGATGGGGCCAGATGGTCCACATCCCATCCTGATCGGGCATGAGATCGCCGTAACCAGCAAGGTTAAAGCCATAATGGCGTCGTCCGAGCTCGGCGCATCGCTGGTATTTCAACCAGAAGTAGCCACGGGCACCAACTTCGGCGATGAACACCAACAGAATGGTGATACCAACTCCAATAAGCACATCTCGGCATCTTTGCCGACTCCGATTTATCGCCTTGGTATGCATCATGCTAGCCTCCTCGCATCATCCAAATTCAGACGCTACTTCTCCACCCAATACTGCCCCAGCACCAGCACGTCAATCCCGCTCTTGGCAAATGTGTTCCACGCATCAGCAGGACTGCTTACAATCGGCTCGCCGCGCAGGTTGAAGCTGGTGTTCAGCAGAACCGGCACACCGGTGGCCTCACCGAACTTCTCCACCACCCGGTAGTACCTCGGATTCCACTCCCGCCGAACAGTCTGCAACCGCCCCGTCCCCAGGTGGTTGACAGCCGGGATCAGGCTTCCTGCTTCGCCTTCCCACGGCAACACCAGTTGCATATACCGTGCCGGATAGTGACGCTCCGGTTCGGCCAATCCTTCGAAGAAGTCCCCTGCCCGCTCCTCCAGAATGACCGGAGCAAAGGGCCGGAAGGGCTCGCGAAACTTGATCTTGCTGTTCACGATGTCCTTCATCTCTGCCCGGCGTGGGTCGGCCAGGATGGAGCGGTTGCCTAACGCCCGTGGTCCCCACTCGAATCGCCCCTGATAGAAGCCAACGACTTTGCCATCTACCAGCGCATCTACTACCCGGCTCAATAACACTTCATCGTCAGAAATGTACTCATAGCGCGCCCCCACCCGCTCCAGCGTGGCTCTGATCTCCTCGTCACTGTACTCCTGTCCCCAGTAGGCGTGCTCCAACACGAACCGGCGCGGTTGGTGCAACAATACATGGTGGACGTAGAGCGCCGCGCCCAGCGCCCCACCGGCATCCCCAGCCGCCGGCTGAATGTAGATGTCCTCGAAGGGGGTTTCCCTGAGGATGCGCCCGTTGGCCACTGAGTTGAGCGCCACGCCGCCGGCCATACACAACTGCTTCAGCCCGGTCCGCTGATGAAGGGCGTTCGCCATCATAAGCAGGGTTTCCTCAGTCACCCGCTGGATGCTGGCCGCCACATTGGCGTAGTGCTGGTTCTTCTGCACATCGGGATCGTTAGGGTCTGCCTTGTCCGGGTCGGTCAGGGTAGTAATGAAGTACGAGTCTGGCACCCGTGGCTCGCCGAAAAGGTTCACGAACTTACCGTTGAAAGTCCGCTCCGGCGAGTAGTGGTAACTGAAATAGTCCATGTTCAGCCGGAAAGATCCGTCGTCATGGACGGTGAGCAGGTGCTTGTAAATCTTGTCCACGAAGCGGGGCTCCCCGTAGGGGGCCATACCCATCACCTTGTACTCGCCGTTGTTGACCTTGAAACCCAGGAAGGCAGTGAAGGCTGAGTATAGCAAGCCCAGGGAGTGGGGGAAGCGCTGCTCGTGGGTCAGAGTGATTTCATTGGCGCTCCCATCCTCCCAACTGGCCCGTCCCCGGCCCAGGGTGGCTGTGGTCCACTCACCAACCCCATCCACTGTCATGATGGCCGCTTCTTCAAAAGGTGAGCAGAAGAAAGCGCTGGCGGCGTGGGCTATGTGGTGATCGGTGAAGAGCACCTTCTCCTCCGGCACACCCAGTTCTCGCATCAAAAGTGACTTGATCCACAGCTTCTCGTCGAACCAGGTGATCATTGCCTCGCCGAAGATGCGCCACGAGCGAGGGAAAGTGCCCAGGGTGGTGAGCAGGATGCGCTCGAACTTGACCAGCGGCTTCTCGTAGAACACCACGTAGTCCAGATCCTGGCCACCGATCCCGCCCTGACGCAGGCAAAAGTCAATGGCGTTGACCGGAAAGCCATAGTCGTGCTTCTTACGTGTGAAGCGCTCTTCCTCGGCGGCAGCCATGAGCACCCCGTCCTTGATCAATGCTGCCGCCGAATCGTGATAGAAGCAAGAGACGCCAAGAATGTTCACTCGCCAACCTCCTTCCAGATGCCGGTGGTTAGAACAGCGTGTAGATGAATGGCATGATGCTGAATGCCTGAGCCAAAACCAACATGCGTACTCATCTAAGAGGACCTTTCTTTCTGCCAATCATGACAAAGAAACCTCCTTCTGCGCCCCCAGAAAGGACAAGCCTAAACTGCACAGCAAGATGATCAAGGCGTGTTCCTCGCGGATTTACGCGAAATAGAGACTCCTGTGGAGAGAACTCTGCAAACGGAGTTAGCTTAGGTACACTGTTAACAAACTCAAAGCCGGTCTTGTCGAACCACTCCAGTACCTCGTCCAAGGTATGCTTCGATTCGTGAGGATTCATGTACTGATCAGCAAACCAGATGCGTTTCTTGGCTGTATCAATATCTGATCTTCGCAGATATGGGTCCAGGAATTGCAAACGATTTCCTGACAAGCGAAAGATGGCCCGACGCACATCGGTCCACACTCTACCGAACTTATTGTACAGACCTACTAAAATGTGACCACCAGGCCGCACCAACGTAGATATCGAACGAAAACCAGCAAATGGGTCGCTTGTGTGATGAAGTACACCATTACTGATAACGATGTCAAAAGCCTCTTCGACAAAGACTGGCTTGAAGAGATTCATCTGAAGGAGGTGTACAGTCTGCAGCCCGTTGTTGAGTTTGAAGTGCTGGCCTAACTTAAGCGAATTCAAGCAGATGTCCGTTCCAAAGACAGTGCGACCTGCAATGCCCAGAAAGTTGCTTAGTTGTCCTGTGCCACAGCCCACCTCGAGAACTAGCGAGTTACGGGGTATCTGATTATCCAGCAACTTGGCAAACACGCCTTTTCTAGACTTCTCTACCAACCTACCCGCAGTATCGAGCGCATCGTAGCTTGGAAAGGGATTCTCTTCGTAAAACGTTTTCACAAGCTTGGTGACATCTCTTCCTTCACTAGTTGGCCAAAACAGTAATGGAATTCCACTGTCAAAACCGAAGGTTCGGCCGCACTTCGTACAGCATAGGTTATCGTTAACGATTCCCAGAGAGCCATAACAAGCAGGACAGATTAGCAAATCCAAGTGTCTGATTATGCCAGACTCAACGACATTATTTTGCAATACCGTCATATTATCCCTCCGTGCCTTCATCTGCCGTCGATTTTACAACGAAATGACTGACATTAACACGCCAATCCCCACTCTTGTTGAATGTACCTACAGGGGTTAGTCATGCCCCCCAATAGAAACAACCCCATGTTGAACGAAGTCGCTACGGCTCAATGGCAAGCCAGGCACCATCAGAACTGCATCCTTGCCTCCTCCAGGCTATTGCCTGCCGCTTCTCGTTCCGTCGAGAACGACTTTCCCACCCCCGCCTTCAATTTCAACGGATCACTGAACAGCCGCACCCCGATGCCGAATGGCGTAACGACGATGAAATAGAAGAAGGCCAACAGCACCCGCCCCTGATAGTTGCCCATCTCAGCAGCAAATGCCTTCCACCCCTCCCACCATCGTCGCAACCCCCCAGCATCCTGCGCTGTCGCTGGAGCCGTTTGCTTGCGGTCCAGGTATCTCCCCCTGCGCAACCCTGTCAGCCCAGCCCCCATCGTTAGACCTACGACAAGCCAGACAAGGATAGCCAATCCCTTCCCCAGGGCAACCCGCGTCGTCAGGGCCACGGCCCACAGCACAACGGCAACGGTCAGATCGAGCAATCCAGGGACCACCTGCTTACCCTTCCCGGTCAGCACAGCCCCGCTGGAGTATCCTACCAGCGTCAACAATATCAGTGCCAATCCACTAACGAAGTCCATACCTCACCTCGCTATGCCTCTTAGAACAACGTGTAGATAAACGGGCCTACGGCTGATCCCTGAGCGAAAACTAGCAGCACCACAAACAACAGCAGCACCACGATCATCGGGATCATCCACCACAACTTTCGTTGCCACAGGAAACGCAGCAACTCCCCGATGATACCCAGTCTAGCCAAGAACTCCGCACCCTTGCTCGTTGCTTGTCTACCCATTTTCTTCCTCCTGTATTCCGAATTGCCGGTTGTCAGGCCTATCCCTGCAAAGTATCCCATGAGTAGCAAATTGAGGCCGCCCAATCCTAATGAGGGCGTTGGCCCTCTATCATCTAGACCTACCTGCTGGCCCTTTGGCAGAGATTGCGTTTCCACAGTCGAGTGCCGTGGCAATTGGGGGAGTGTAGCCGTACGATCTACTGACCGATTTGGCTCGCTCCATGCAGGCGAATTATTCGACTACGGATTTTGAGCACTCCTCAAAGCCATTGAACGTTGAACGTTGGACGCTGCTGCATATGGGTTTTGGCTTACAGCCGGCAAACTTGCCTGACCACTCCGCACCAGTTCTTCGGCAATTTGCCAGTCAATTGGCTGATTCACATCAAAGCCTTCGTAGCCCTGAGTGAAGAAAGGCATTAGCACATTTCCTGCGATCGTGCGTCCCTCAAAGACGACGCGGGTCCAGGCAATCTCTAGACTGGCATTCTGGACATACACTTCCGGTAACGATTGATACTGGCTGCTGTGCCAGGGCTGCTCAGGCGGACTCAGCGGCAGCAGCGGCATCATCCGTTGGCCGCGCACCACCCACATCTTGCCGGGATGCTGTTTGCACTTTTCCACCGCTCGCAGGGAATCCACCCCCTCCTCCGCCAGGAACTCCTGCCAGGCCCGCTGGATCGTCTCTGCCTGACGAAAAGGACTGGTCGGCCGCAGGATGCTGAAGCAATCGTAGACTCGATCTTCATCCCGCAGCCGTTTCAGCGTATATTCCAGCCATTCGATGTCCGGAGAGAGGTCACCTGCAAACTCAGCCGGTCTTAGAAATGGCACCTCAACGCCATAGTAGCGTGCGATGTCGGCGTACCGTTCAGAATCGGTAGACACAACCACAGCATCAAAAACCCCGCTCTGCAAGGCGGCAGCGATGGTGTAGGCAATCAAGGGATGCCCGGCCAGCGGACGAATGTTCTTGTCCGGCACGCGCTTCGACCCCGACCGCGCCGGAATCAGAGCGACGATACTGGGAGTCCCAGCCACCTGTGTCATCGGTCATTCCTATAGTTCGGCAGGGTCAATGTTGATGTAGACATCCTTCAACTCAGAATACACGTCCAGCGCTTCCGTCCCGGGCTCGCGCCAGCCATTGCCAGATTGCTTCAAGCCGCCAAAGGGCATGTGGGGTTCACTCCCGTAGGTCCCGGCGTTTACCACCGCTACTCCGGCCTGAACTTTCTGCGTGAACTGGATCGCCCGGTGCAGGCTACAAGTGTGGATGCAGGCCGTCAGGCCATACGGAGAATCGTTGGCCAGGGCCAGGGCCTCTTCGAAGTCCTTGACGCGATACAAGGTGGCGATAGGGCCAAACAACTCTGTCGTCGAGATTTCGTAGTGCGGATCCATGTTCTCGATCAGGGTAGGTGCCATATAGAAACCATCGCGGTGCTCTGGATCGGTCAGCCTGCGCCCGCCGGTGAGGACCACCGCGCCCTTCTGACGCGCCCGTTCCACGGCGCCGAGCATGTTGGTGAGTTGATCCTCGTTGATCACAGGCCCAAAGTCATCCTCGTCTGTCGGCCCCACCTTGAGTTTCTTCGTTCGTTCCACCAGTATATCACGGAGCTGGTCATACACCGAATCGAAGATAATGATCCGACTTCCCGAGGCGCAACGCTGACCGGCGTTGCTGAAGGCCGACAGCAACACCCATTTGGCCGCGTTTTCAAGGTCAGCGTCGTCACACACCACCAGCGGGTTCTTGCCACCCAGTTCGAGAGATACTTTTGCAAGACGCTCGCCCGCGACACGCTGGACGTATCGCCCGACCTCCGTCGAGCCAGTAAAGCTGATCACACCCACATCCGGATGCTCAACCAGTGGTGCACCTGCTTCTTCACCGTAGCCCTGGATGATATTGAGCACACCTGCTGGCAGACCAACATCATGCGCAATCTGGCCGACTATCCAGGCTGTCGCAGGGGTATCTTCGGCGGCTTTCAAAACGGCCGCATTGCCACAAATCAGCGCTGGGAAAACCTTCCAGGCCACGTTTGCAATTGGCGTATTCGCAGCAATGATCAATCCCGCCACACCGATAGGCTGGCGAAGGGTCATAGCGTACTTATTCGGCACGGCACTGGTCGTGGTACGGCCATAGAGCCGCTGCCCCTCGCTGGCGTAGAACAGCCCCAGAGCGATGGCACCTCCAGTCTCTCCGTATGCGGCCTTGTACGACTTGCCGGTTTCCGCTGACACGATTTGTGCAATCTCTTTCCGAAGCGTCTGCATCCTCAGTACAATATCGTGAAGTATCATCCCGCGCTGGACCGGCGGCGTGTCAGCCCAGGCGGGCTGCGCCTGTTTGGCGGCTTCAACCGCCTGTTGCACATCTTCGGCCCGCGACCGCGCCACACGGCACAACAGCTTACCGTTGGCCGGGTTCAGTTTGTCAAACAACTCGCCTGAGATGGCCGGGCGTTCCTGGCCATCAATCCAGTTTGGAATCTCTGTTGGGAAAAGTCCATTTTCCATTTTCCATCCCCCATTTTCCATATCTTCACCATGCTGTCCACCCGCCGTCAATGACCAGGTTGGAGCCGGTCATGTACGACGAGGCGTCGGATATTAGAAAGATGATCGCACCATTGTATTCATCCTCGCGCGCCATCCGCCCGAGGGGAACCCGTGTGCAGTAGCCCTTGAGGAACTCTTCATCTTGATTGTTGAAGACCCCACCGAAGGTGAGCGTGTTGACCCTTATGTTTTTGTCCGCCCAGTACGTGGCCAAGTAGCGGGTCAGGTTCAGAAGCGCGGACTTGGAAGCCGAATAGGCCACCGGCTTAAAGAAGGGCGCACCACCCGCGCAGCGGTATTCGTAGATGCGCTGATCGGGCGAGACGATCCCATAGATGGAGCAGATGTTGATGATCGAGCCACGGCCAGCGGTGGCCATCTGACCGCCCACCACCTGGCAACACAAAAAGATCCCCTTGACATTTACCTCCATGACTTTGTCCCAGGAGCTTTCAGGGTAAGTCTCAAAAGGCCCATTCTCTTCCGCCGGCGCATTGGGGGGCGAATCCAGCGCCGCGTTGTTGATCAGGGCGTGCGGCGCTCCCCACTTCGCATTGATCTGGCTCAAGCCAGCCTCAATCGAGTCTCGCCGCGTAATATCTACGGGCAAAAACAGCAAATCGCCTTCGGTGCGTCGTTCTCCGAACCTCTCAGCTACCCGGTGCTCATCAACCTGCACATCGAAGATGGCGACCCTGGCTCCCCGGTCTACCAGCGCCAGGCTGAACTGCCGACCCAGTTGCCCGAGTCCGCCGGTGATGATCACGACTTTGTCTCGCACACTGAAAAGATCATGAGCCATCTCGCCCATCATTCCTGTCGTTCCGACATCAGCACACGCTCAAACAAATCGCAGATCTCACGCACGGCACCGTAACCACCAGATGTTTGTGTCTGATACCGGGCATAGGGTATCACGTCCGGATGGGCATCCCGCACGACAATCGGCAGACCTACAGAAGTGAGGCAGGGCAGATCGTTAACATCGTTGCCAACAAAGGCTATCTGGGTCAAAGAGAGTCCCAGTTCCCTGGCAATACTTTCCAACACTACCTGTTTATCTTCACATCCTTGTACGCAGCGAATCCCTAACTTGCGGCTGCGCGCGGTGACAACGGGATTGGTTTCAGTGGAGATAATGACCGTTGCGATCCCGAGCCGTTCCAGTTTTCGGAGACCGAGGCCATCACCGCGAAAGCACCGCACCGCCTCGGAACCATCTTGAAAGACGTATACCATATTATCGGTGAACACGCCATCAAAGTCAAAGGCCACCAGGCGAACGGTGCGAATATGCTCTTCAAGCAACGAAGCCGCAGAAAGCTTGTCCTGAGCGGGGTTGAAGGAACCAAAGTTCGGCAAGGTCATCGGATGCTTTCACACCTGCCGTGCCCAGATGCGCACGCGCAGTTCCTCTCCAACCAATTCGAACTCCGGCTCGCGTCCAGAGAGAGCGCGGGACAGGCGGATAATCAGGCGTGGCACGCCCGTGCCGATGGCGCTCATGTAGCCCAGTTGTGTGAGTAGCGTGGCGATGGTACGGTTTCGCTCCACATGTACGCCCAGCTTGATGTTATCCAACGTGACCGAGTTGGGCAGCCGTCCGGGGCTGCGCACTTCTATGCGCTCCCGAAACAGGAACAAACGAATTTGCGAACCGCTCAAGCTGTAATCGCGGTGCGCCACCGCGTTAATGACCGCTTCACCCAGAGCCTTGCGGTCGTACAGCAAGATATCCTCGCGTCCAAAGCCATGCTCGCGC
>CAZVCJ010000093.1:0-15530 GCA_964625745.1 uncultured Anaerolineae bacterium
GCCTGGGCGGTGATCACTTTCACCATCTCGTGGAAGCGGGGGTCGGCGTGGACGAAGGGGAAGCGGCTGAGCACGTCCACCACGTGCAGGATGTCGTACCAGACGAAGGGGTACTTGAGCTTGCGGAAGTCGGTGCCGATGCCAAACATGTAGAGCTTGCGCTCGGTCTGGTGCTCCCAGTGCCAGAGGAGCATCCCGGCGCCCGTGCGCGTGGCTGGGCTGTCTAGCAACTCCGGCACCTGGGCCAGTGCCTTCAGCGCATAGACGTTGACGATGGGGCAAGGGTCGTCCTTGCGCCCCGGCCCCTTGAACTTGCCCAACTCCGGTGCGGCGACGCATCGCCAGCCGTTGTCATCCATCAGGCCAACCAGGTGATCCACTGCCCGCTTCACGCGCGGGTCGTCGTCCAGGCCCATGGACAGCAAGGCGTAGAGCAGCGTCGGCGCGTCGCACAGCATCCACGTCCACGTGTCCTCGCCTGTCCCACCGAAAGTCTTGGGGACGTTCACCACAGTCTGGAAAGCCCCTTCCGGCGACTGGTGCGACATCACGGCCTCGATACCGTCAGCCATGCCGACCCCACCGCCAGGTGGGGCATCGTCGGCTCGCACGCCGAAGTCGGCCAGGGTGCTGAACTTGTGGATGGGGTGGCTGGCGTCGTTGTGGCGCTTGAGGGGGTAGCCGGGCCAGGCGGTGGCCTCGGCGATGAGCGCTTGCACCTGGGGGTGGGCCAGCATCTTTGCACGGGCCGCCTGCACATCGGGGTCGTCCTCAGGCCGGTCGAGCAGGCCCACCAGCGTGCGGTAGCGAGTCCAGGGCTCGTCCGATTCCAGCAGCCATTGGATCAGATCAGTTTTCCTCATTTCACTCCCAGCTTCCTCTTCAGTTTTCCGATGGCGATGACGAGGGCGTATTTACTTGATGGGGATGTAGACATCCATCTCTGAGCCAGGATCCCTGGGATCAAAGCTCTCGTCGTACAGCTCGAATTCCGGGCCAGGAGCGCGTTGGTGGCCGGACTGTGGCAGCCAGGTGTGGTAGGCATGCTGGTACGTCTCGCCCAGGGTCGGCAAGGTGCAGGTAAAGACAGCGTACTGCCCTTCCGGTATGTCCCAACTTACCATACCCTCGGGAGTCTCAACGGTGCTGCCCACCTCGAACCCGGCAATGTAGTCAAACTCGCCGCTGCTCTCATCGAAGTTGTCGCAGACACCGTAGGCGACGTGTGGTTTTACCACCTGCTTGATTTCGCCCATCCTCGGTCCGAATTCGCCCCACATCTGGGGGATCTCGTTGTTCTCGTTCTTGCCGTGATACTTCATGCCCACGATAGTGAATGCTGCTCTGCTAACGATCTTGGGTTCCATTGCTGTCCTCCTTAATTTTTGGTGATTTGAGCTTTGTCAGCTCTGGGATTCCCGGCACCAGTCCGGCGATTTGTCTTGCAAGCTCTCCACCACGTCGGTGATGAATGACACAACCTCGCCCAGCTTGGCGGGGCTGATCCATGCGGTGGTATCAGCCGGAAGATGACTGACGTTCGCCACGCCCACCGAGCTAAGCGCGATGCAGGGCACGCCTCGCCAGAAGAAGGCGCTGTGATCGCTTTCATACCAGGGGTCAACCCGCACCATGCCGGGATACCGTTGGTGCACCTTACGGACCTGGTCCTCAAATGGTTGAGAAGCTCCGAGCATGGTGATGTTGTTTGCACCCAACTGCTGCCCGACGCCGTCCACATTGATCACAGTGAGGAGGTGTTCCAACTCACCTTCCCGCCGACGCAGATACTCCGCGTCGCCCAGACCGCCGTTTTCCTCACCGTTCACGGCTAACCATTCGATGCCGACCGTGAAGCCTCTTTTGGTTAACGACTCGGCCAAAGCCAGCAGGACAGCTATCCCAGAGCCATTATCAATAGCGCCGGGAGTATCATGCATGGTGTCGAAGTGGGCGAGCAACATGATCCGCTCCGGCCTGATGCCTGCTCTGGTGGCCACGACGTTGCAAAAGTGCCCCGCAGACTGGTGACTGTCAATCTTTAGATGCAGGGTCTGGTCGAGATGTCGCAGCAGGGCCAGACCAACTTCGGCGGGGACGGTCGCCGACGGAATCGGGAATTCCCAGTCGCGGATCAATCTCTCAAAACAACCCGTCTTGGAGTGGATGGTGATGAGCGCGGCAGGCTTCTTTTCGTCCAACATTCGCATAACCTTTTGATCACGCTCAGGGAAGTAGACGGCGCGTCTGGCTGAGAAACCGTTCCCTTTTGTCAGATCGCCATACAGAATCCCGATACGTCCCGCTAATTGGGCTGCTTCCAGTTCGGCCTCAGTCCCGACAACCACGGCCGGGGCGGTCACGTCACATGGGGGTGAGAAGGCATTGGCTGCCGCGTCCAGCCTGCGGCCGTCCAACTCCAGGCACGTTTCCTCTTCTTCCCAGGCGGGACAAGGGAACGCCTGGGCCTCCACTTCCAGACCGCTGGCCGCGAAGACGTTCCAGATATAGTCAGCGGCTGCCTGGTTTTCTACAGAACCGACCGGCCGAGGACCGATCTCTATACAGAGGTGCTCAAGATGCTTCATAGCTGCTGTCTCTACGTTGTGCACTATGTCCTCTCCTTCCCGGCCATAATCTGTTCAAACATTCTTCTTCTCAGTTCGTCATAGCCAGGCTGTGAGTAGAACTCTTGCATCCTGACACACTCTTCAAACTGACCACATTCCCCACAGAACAATATCTCTTTCTCCTCACAACACGTTCTGATCGGACAATCCCTGCCTTTCGGGTAATCCTTGGGCAGCCAACAACAGCGATAGTTGTTCTCAGGGTTCACCAATCCGCCCTCATCCCCCGCCAGAAAACGCTGGTATGCATCACACTTGCTACAGTCGGCCCCACAGAAGCGAATGGGTCTTTTCAGCATCAGAAACTCACCGTTCGATACTCTGCCTGACAGGGATAACCTGCCGCGATGTCCAGTTGCCGTTCGCCCGGATGCCCTACGACCGACCACAACGTTCCGAGCTTGCGCTCGGGAGAGTACACCCCGTGAGAGCAGACCAAACCCTCGTGGTCACGCAGGGCCTGCTTCACGTCATCGGTATCTATCAGCTTATCGCCCCCCAGCAACTGGCGGAGGCGGTTGTAGCGGGGATGGGAATCAGGCGGCACGAAGGTTTCTTTACCAGCCCAGGCCGGGCAGACGGCGTGGTTGGTCATCACCAGCAGTCCATCTTCGGGATAGCGCACCTCGACCCCCTCCACGGTTGGTTCCACGACGGCGGCCTTGCCGGCGCGGTCGGCCAGGAGGTAGGTGTAACTCGAAGCGTGGGGCACGCGCTGGATCAGCTCTAGCCCTTCGTCCACCGTCGCACAGCGATCGAGGACCAGGCGGGCGATGAGCCAGAAGGTTAGACCTGGCTGCAAGCCCGGCAGGAAAAAAGCGGCAATCCCCACGAAGAGGCCGGCTTCGTTGAGGCCATCGTCGCGCCCCACCCAGATGTCGCAATCGCCCAGGCTGGCGTAGCGTCCCTCGGGATAGGTGCGATAGGTTGTTGCCGGCTCCTCCGACACGTCGTGGAAATAGTCGTAGTTCCGCCCAACGATGGGGCGACCATCGGCCGACCGCTCCGGCGTTACCGCCAGCACGCTGCAACCAGGCACCTCTGCCGGATCAAAGGGGGCAGTCAGAGTCAGGGTCATCAACGCATTGTAGTCCAACTCGGCTACCTCTGCCAATCCCCGCATCTCGTCCAACAACTCTGGTGCATACTGCCCCACAATCTCCTCACACTGCCTGGCAAAATGGAGCATTTTGGGATCTGGCGGGGGCAGGGTCATGCCCTTCAGGGGATGACCTTGCTGTCGTCCCATCTCTTCATAGCTGCCACGAAGTTCAATCTGATGCATTGGATAAGCCTCCTTTGTCAAAGCTCATTTCTGTTTTTCTATGGCCGTGCCACTCCCCTGGCAGGCAGCCTCTTCTCCAAGAGGATTCCACCACGGAGGTCTGACCCCACCTCGACGAACCCCACCTTGTTGTAGAAATGGCGCGTACGACGGTTCCAGGCTGGCGTACCCAAAGTCCATCTCTTGGCCAGCGGGTACTCTTCCCACAGGAACTCCACGGCCTGGGTGCCGACCCCTTGATTCTGATAATCGGGATCAACGAAGATGCGCCCCAGCTCGTACTCTCGAGGTCCCTTGCGAAGTACAATGAGCCCGCCGGCCATCTGATCGCCGACCAAGATCTTGTAATAGTCGCCGACGCGCATCATTTTTCTCTGCCACTGCTCAGAACTGTAGCCGGGAGGGCCACCCAACCCTGGAGCGCCACAATGTATGTCGCTGTGGAACGCCCGCTCGGAGATACGAGCCAACACGGCGGCATCCTTCGGTCTGGCCTTTTCGAATCGAATCATAACACGGCTACCCGTTCTGTCAGAACTCGTGGGTATCGGCTACGGATCTCCCACCATCCACGACGATGCACTGGCCGTTGATGTACGAGGAGTCGTCGCTGAGCAAGAACAGGGCCACGTTGGCGATCTCCTCGACCGTACAGACCCGTTGCAGCGGGTAGGTTTTGGCGATGCGCCCGATCCAGGCCTCGACTTCCTCCGGGGTGCGCTCGCCTTCGGAGTTCGCGATCCGCACAAAACCGGGACAGATGGCGTTGGCCCGGATGTGCGGGGCGAAGTCAATGGCCAGGGTCCGCGTCAGAGCGTTGATGGCCGCCTTCGTCACCGGGTAGACACTGAAGTTCTTGAGCACCCGGAAGGCTGCCCCGGACGAGATGTTGACGATGGCTCCTCCGCCGCTCTGTAGCATCAGCGGGATAGCATACTTCGCAAACCGGAAGTAGCCGTTCAGGTTCACCTCGATGGTGTGGCTCCAGTCTTCTTCCGAGATCTCTACCACGTTCCTGGCGATGTCGCCCTCGTAGGCGGCGGCACAGTTGACCAGGTAATGCAATGCGCCAAATTCGCGCCGGGTGATCTCAATGGCCCGCACGACCTCGCCCGTTTTCGATACATCGGTCCGCACAAACAGCGCTGTGCCGCTGTTCTCCCGGATCCGGTCGGCCGTTCTCTGGCCCATTTTCTCCTCGATATCAACGACTACCACCTTCGCCCCCTCGGACGCCAGCTTGAAAGCGATGGCGCTGCCGATAGAGGGACCACCGGCCTTGTAACCCAGGGCTGCCCCGGTGATCAGGGCAACCTTGTCTTGCATGTTCATGGAATCTACCTCCCGAAACTAGAGAATCGTCCCGACGCACTCCTCCAGGATTTCTATTTCCTGCTTATCTGCTTCGACTCTCACTTTGGCACCCACCGGCAAGGTAGTGTTAGGGCAATTATGACCAAAGTCGTTGGCCTTCAGAATGGGGAACCTGTATTCCGAGGTGACCGTCAACAAAACGTCTTGCATCTTTAAGGGCTCATCCGCTTTGTTGTCCAATCCATCAATATAACCAACGATCACGCCTTGCACCTGGTCAAATACGCCGATTTGTTTAAGCTGATGGAACTGATAGTCACATTCTTCTGGTGTAATCTCAATGCTTTCCACAAACAGGACGGACGCTGTGAAGTCAGGGAAATAGGGCGTCCCTGCCAGTTTCAGCAAGCATTTCAGGTTGCCGCCCAACAATCTTCCCTCCACAACTCCACTGCGTATGGTTTCTCGTTTTCCATTGGCATTGACCTTTCCAATTTCGGCTTCCATCAGTCGACTGACGAATTCTTGCACATCGTAAGGCGTGGGATCCCGACCAAATCCCCACATGACATCGTTGCCGTGAAAAGTGACCAAACCGGTTTTCGCGTAAATGGCATTCAACAAGACGGTGATATCGCTGATGCCTAGAAAAACCTTGGGATTTTCCTTGATGACATCCCAATCGAGGTAAGGCAGGCAAGCATTCGCTGTGCTTCCGCCCTGAGAACAGACGATGGCCTTGATAGATTTGTCCGCAAACATGTTGTTTATGTCTTCGGCCTTTTCCTGTGGAGATGCAGCGTAACCTAACGTATTGGAGAAAACGTGCTTCCCAAGAGTGATCCGAAACCCCATATCTTCTAGAAATCTAACGCCCTTATTGAATTGCAAGTCTCCGGGTGGTACAGGAGTTGAGGACGAGACCACACCGATCCTGTCACCCTTGTCTAGTTTCATCGCTATCACCGATTGATACCTCCTCGAGTTCAAGTGTGATGAGCTGCCACCTAACTTGTGATACTCCTTCCGCTACCAAGCGGGACTTGAACCTGCCTTTGCTACCTGGGCTTGTAGGCCACGGCCTCCATCAATAATAACCAGAATCTCCGAGTCAATAAACACGCTCGTAGCCGTCATCCGCGCCGGGTATCCGTCCGTGAATTTCTCCCTGTAGACCTCTCTCATCCTGGCGAAATCCTCGATATTCTTCAGGTAGACCGTCATCTTCACCACGTCGCTCAGCGTGGCGCCGGCGGCATTGAGGGTCTTCTCCAGATTCCTGAAGCAGTGGGCCGTTTGCTCCTCGACGCTCCCCGGCCACTTGCCCTCCTCGTCCAGCCCGGCCACGTGAGACGTGAAGACAAAGTCGCCAGCGACCACGCAGGTAGAGAAAGTGGGATCATAATCTGGATAGAGATTGATTCTTTCGATTGGCATATCATTCCTCCCAGGTGTCAAACCCGCGCAGCACAACATCGCCTCTCTGATGTCGCGGGTTCCATCAGTTGCCCATTGTAGGCAGAGCCAGGCTATCGCGCAACGATGGGAGCCAACCAGTCCAAACCGGCTCGTTTCACGGTCTTGTTACTCACTCTGAGATCATCAGCGCCGAGGATACCGAGGAACCGCTCGAAGCAACGGCGCAGTTCGGACTGCATCTTCTCCGATGGGTTGACCCCATCCTCCCACCACCAATTCTTGATCAGCAAGGCGCCGCTCTTCTTATCTCGTCCTGGTTCAAACCGGGCGACGAAGCGGTCGCCGTACAGGATGGGAAGCACGTAGTAGCCGTAGCGTCGCTCGGCCACTGGCTTGTAGACCTCCCACACGTAGTAAAAGTCAAAAAGCTCCTCTGCGAAGCGTCGGTCCCAAAGCAGGTTGTCCAAGGGGGCCAGTATAGCAGCGCGTGGCGACAGGGTGTCGGAGTCTAGCATGTTGTCGAGGATCGTCCTGTCCTCGCTTCTCATATAGAGCGATGGTTCTATACCTTCCACGCGCACTTCCATGACTTTACCCTGTCTGAGCAGTCGCGCCAGAGCAGCCGTTCGCTCCTTGCTCTTGATTCCGCGAGCACCAAGCCATGCGCCGCCGGCCTTGTTCCACAGCAAACCTACACTCCCAATACGTCTGAGAACGTGCCAATCGTGAAACTGCTCCTCCGTCTCATTTGGGTCAGAGGCCGAGAGTATCTGTGCGGGAATGTGACGCCTGGCAAAATCGTACACCTTGCGTGTGTTCACCTTGTGGTGAATGACCAACTCCCCCCACCAGTACATACTCTCCAGCGCCGCCCGGGCTAGCCGCGTGGGGGCCCACGACCAGTCCACGGTCTGGTCAAAGTCCAGCTCGATCGAGGACAGCGGCCCACGCTCCTCGATCTCCTGCCGAACTCGCGGCACGATCGACTTGACAGCCTCGGGACTCCTGCCGGGACGCTGCCTGGCATACTCCCTGCGACGGCGGAAATACGGCCAATCCTCCACACAGTAGATGGACATGTTTTTGTCCCAGCCGTCCAGGAGCTTCCGGTCCTCGTAAAGCAGTTCCTCCAGCATCGCCGGTCGAAAGCCCGAAACGCGGGCCTGGAGCGCCAGCTCCGGGTTGCGACCCACGATGTTCAGGGGATCGAACTGGATACAGCCCACGCGACGGACGTAATCGAGCACGCCGGATTTGCCCTCCAGCTCATAAGGCGGCCACAAGCCCTGATGGGCCAGGATGAAGCGTCGTGCTTGTTGCTTGGTGAGTTCCACATCCATTTGCATTTAACCCTTCTGCGAGAAAAGCGTCATTCAATCAGCAGACTCCCATCGTCTTTGAACTTCCAATCCTCCCAGTACATCACTTCCCAATAGTAACCATCTGGGTCACGAAAGTACCCGCTGTAGCCTCCCCAAAACACCCGTTGAGGTTTCTTGGCGATCTCTCCCCCGGCTCTTTCGGCCAGTTCCATGATCCTGTCCACTTCGTCTTATTCCCTGGCCACATAGGCCAGCGTGATGCCACCAAAGCCCTCCCCTTGCGGCGGATTCTCCTGGCTGATGTCCTGGGCCATGCCGTCTCGGGGGCACAGCGCCAGGGTGGCGCCATCGCTCTGGAAGAAGACGATAGGCGGGTTCTCCTCTTCGACCGAGGTCTTGAACCCCAAGCCATCCCGGTAAAACCTCAACGAGCGATTCATATCTCTCACGCCAAGCGTGACGACGTGCACTCTATTCATTCGAGCTTCCCTTTGCATGTTCTCAGCCTGTCTCCCTCATCTTCCCATCAGCGCTCTTGGCCGCGTATTCTTCCACTCGATCTAGCCACTCGTGTACCAGGGCTTCGTAGAGTCTGGGCTGCTCCATCTGCAGGCAATGACCGGCGCGGTCAAGAACGACAAACGATGCATGGGGATAGTTCTCGATGATGCGCCAGGCATCCCGATACCCAACGGCAGAATCCTGACGACCTAATAGGAACAATGTCGGCGCAGGAAATGGTTGGGGCAGTCGCTCTATGTCAAATGAATAGGCTCTCTGCAATCCATCCAGAAAAGCGTAATTGGCCCTCGCTGTACCTGGAAAGATGTGCTCCTTCCAGGCGTCCAGATGGGCCTGAGTCTGTACCACTGCCATCCCCTTGAACGCATTAATCTGATCCTCTTCAAGCCCATCAAGGTTGAGCGATTCCTCGTACATGACGATGTGGGACGGTAATTCCTTTTTGGTTGCCATACTGGGGACAAGGAACATCACCCCGTCTATTTGATGAGCCAGACGGTGGACCAGGCCCTGGGCCAGTAGACCGCCGTACGATAATCCGGCCACGCAAAACCTCTGGTTGGAAATCACCTGGTTGATAAACTCCACGACAACGTCCAAAACCTGGTCCTGTGTCTTTAGCCAATCGGGAGCGTCCGACTGTCCCATTCCGGGCAGGTCCACGTAAATTCTCTTCCATCCCTCCCGATTCACGAATATGGGCTCCATTGCCCCTTTCATAGAAACATGATCGAGAGGCCAACCATGCAACATAATGATAGGCTTGCCTGAGCCTACCTGGTCAAAGTATAGAGAGAGGTTTCCGAATCTTTCGCGCATTTTGTCCTCCAGTAGTTCCACTTCACCGGAATCAAAGACACGATTCGACGGGTTCTCGCACCGCCCTGCCCTCACCAACATACAGAAACTCTCGATAAGGCTTGCCTTCGTCGTCGTACTTCCAGAACGCGACCAGCGTCGGGTCAACGCGAATGACCACGTTGCTCTCCAGGCGGGAATAGGCATTGAAAGAGTCGTAATGGTGCTCTTGGTACAACATGATGAACTGCTCGCTCGCCGGATCCAATGGATGCTCGCTGATTGTCGCCACGCCCTCAATGGCAATATTGGCGGCACATAGCGCGACGTTCGGATTCTTGGAGATCTGGGCGAACTTGACCGAGTCTCTGCTGGTCTGGAAATAGATCTCCAGCCCCACGTGGACGCAACTCATCGCCCGGGCCGTCACCCGGCCGTTCGCGCAGGTCGCCAGGAAAAGAACCTTGTGCTGATCCAGAAACCGCAGCACTTCTTCTCTCAATGCATCGTATTCGATCTCCATCACATGTTCTCCAGTCCTTACAACACCCGTTTCAAAAACTGCCCCGTGTAACTCCCCTCCACCCGCACCACCTCCTCCGGCGTGCCCTGGGCGACGATGTGGCCGCCGGCGTCGCCGCCCTCTGGTCCCAGGTCAACGATCCAGTCCGCCGTCTTGATCACGTCCAGGTTGTGCTCGATGACGATGACGGTGTTGCCGGCGTCAGTCAGGCGGTGGAGCACGTCCAGCAGCTTCTGGATGTCGGCGAAGTGCAGGCCGGTGGTGGGCTCGTCGAGGATGTACACCGTGTCGCCGGTGGACACGCGGGCCAGCTCCTTGGCTAACTTGATCCGCTGCGCCTCCCCGCCCGAAAGCGTGGTGGCGCTCTGGCCCAGCTTGACGTAGCCCAGCCCCACGTCCACCAGTGTCTGGAGGATGCGCTTGACTTTGGGTACGTTGGCGAAGAACTCCAGCGCCTCCTCCACGTCCATGTCCAGCACCTCGGCGATGTTCTTGCCCTTGTAGCGGATCTGCAGCGTCTCCCGGTTGAAGCGCGTACCCTTGCACACGTTGCACGTCACCCACACGTCGGGCAGAAAGTGCATCTCCACCTTTTTCTGGCCGTGGCCCTGGCAGGCCTCGCAACGCCCACCTTTGACGTTGAAGCTGAACCGCCCGGCCTGGTAGCCGCGCGCCTTAGCCTCCGGCGTCAGAGCGAACAGGTCGCGGATGTGGTTCATCACCTGAACGTAGGTAGCCGGGTTGGAGCGGGGCGTGCGCCCGATGGGGTCCTGGGTGATGTTGATCACCTTGTCCACGTGTCCCAGCCCCTCAATGCCGTCGTGCTCACCCGCTTTCTGGGTGGCGTTGTGCAGCGCGGCAGCCAGCGCGGGGTGGAGCGTCTGTGCCACCAGCGACGACTTGCCACTGCCGGATACCCCCGTGACGCAGGTGAATAGCCCCAGCGGGAGGCGCACCTCCAGATCCTTGAGGTTGTTCTGCCGCGCGCCGACGACCGTGAGCCATTGGCTGTTGGTCGGACGTCGCTGGCCGTTGGGCGACTCCACGTGCAACTCGCCTCGCAGGTAGCGTCCGGTCAACGAGTCGAGGCTGTCAATGATGGCCTGTGGTGGGCCAGCGGCCACCACCCAGCCGCCGTTGATGCCCGCGCCCGGCCCCAGGTCCACAATCCAATCGGCGGTGCGCATGGTCTGCTCGTCGTGCTCGACGACGACCACGGTATTGCCCATGTCGCGCAGCCGCTCCAGGGTATCCAGCAGGCGGCGGTTGTCGCGCGAGTGCAGGCCGATGCTGGGCTCGTCCAACACGTAGAGCACGCCCACCAGCCCGCAGCCAATCTGGCTGGCCAGCCGGATGCGCTGCCCCTCGCCGCCGGAGAGCGTCGGCGCAGGGCGGTCGAGCGTCAGGTAGTGCAGTCCGACGTTCAACAGGAACTGGAGACGCTCGCGAATCTCCTTCAGCACTTCCTCGCCGATCTCCATCTGCTCCAGGGAAAGCGGGCAAGTTTGCAAGTTTGCAGGTTTGTAAGTCGAGTCTGCAAGTGGCAAATTCGCCGATTCGCTGGTTCGCTGATTCGCTGACTCGTCCGGCCACAGGCCCTCGATCCACTCCAGCGTCTCGCCGATGCTCAACGCCGTCACCTGATTGATGGTCTTGCCGCCGACGGTCACCGCCGCGCTCTCTGGGCGCAGCCGCTGCCCATGGCAGGTGGGGCAAAGTTGCTGGCTCATAAAGCTGGCGTACCAGCGGCGCGTGTACTCTGACTTAGTCTGATGATAGCGGCGGCGGGTGGCGTTGACGGTTCCCTCATAGTCCCATTCACCTTGCCACTTGCCGCGGGCGCTTTCCGATTGCCAGGTCATCTTGGCACCGCCGTACAGGATGGCTTGTTGGCACTCCTCCGACAACTCGCGCCAGGGTGTATCCAGGTCATGGCCAAGCTGTTCGACCATGTGCTTCACGGCCCTGTACGTGCCGCTGGACTTCTTCTTGCGCAGCTCGCCCCAGGTGCGAACGCCGCCGTCGTGCAGGCTCCTGTCAGGGTCTACAAAACGGTCCGGGTCAAACTCGACCTTGGTGCCCAGACCGTTGCACTCAGGGCACATGCCCATCGGCGAGTTGAAGCTGAACATGGCGGGTGTCAGCTCAGGGAAGCTCAGCCCGCACACCGGGCAGGCGTTCTGCTCGGAAAGGAGCCACTCGGCGCCGTTGCCCCGGTCAATGATGACCAGGCCATCGCCTGCGCGCAAGGCGGTCTCGACAGAGTCGGTGAGGCGAGAGCGGAAGTCAACGGGGAGTGAGTTAACGGGTAACGAGTCAACGAGTAACGAGGTTTCCTCATCACTCGTTACCTCGTTACTCGTTAACTCGTTCCTCCCTGGAACAATCAGCCTATCCACCACCAACTCAATATTGTGCTTCTTTTTCTTGTCCAGCTTGATCTTCTCGTCCAGTTCTCGCACCTCGCCGTTTACCCGCACGCGGGAGAAGCCATCGGCCCGGGCCTGGGCAAACACGTCCTGAAACGCGCCCTTGCGGTTGCGGGCCAGTGGAGCCAACACCTGGAAGCGCGTGCCCGCCGACAGATTGGCTACCTGCTCCACAATCTCCTGGGCCGACTGGGCGTGCACCTCGCGACCACACTGCGGGCAGTGGGGTGTGCCCACGCGGGCGAAGAGCACTCGCAGGTAGTCGTAGATCTCCGTCACCGTGCCCACCGTCGAGCGGGGGTTCTTACTCACCGCCTTCTGCTCGATGGCGATGGCGGGGCTGAGGCCGCCGATGAAGTCCACCTTTGGCTTCTCCATCTGGCCGATGAACTGGCGGGCGTAGGCGGAGAGCGACTCGACGTAGCGGCGCTGGCCCTCGGCGTAGAGGGTATCGAAGGCCAGCGAGGACTTGCCGCTGCCAGAGACGCCGGTGATCACCACCAGCTTGAAGCGCGGCAGCCTCACGTCAATGCTCTTCAGGTTGTGTTCCTTGGCCCCTCGGATGAGAATTTCGTCAGGGTACATAGTTCAGGTTTCACCTGCATCTATTTGCTAAAGAACTCCTCAAGCAGACGTCCGAACCCATAAGCAATGGGCAGAGATACAATGTCTTCCCTGCTTCTACTCTGTTAGCTCTTACTCCAGTTTGAGTGCTTCTCGTATTAGTTTGACTCGTTCATCGTATTCCCCTGGGTTGAGTAACAGAGGCATTTTATCTGGATGGATAGGAGCACCAGGGGCCGGGTCACCATAGAAACGAGGCTTGATGTGACAATGCAGATGTGGCACGATGTTGCCTTGCATCTCAAGATTCATCTTGATTGGATTGAACACAGTCTCAATAGCCTGAGCGGCACGCATTAGATCATTGAAGAAAAGCTGGCGTTCTTCCTGATTGAGGTCATAAGCTTCTCGAACGTGCTTCTTACAGATCAAAAAGCAATAGCCAGGAACAGATTGGTTCGTTGAAAGGCGCAAGCGGCTAATGCTCAGATCAGCGATAGTGTAGCCGTGGGCATTCTCGTACTCATTCAATGCTAGGCCAGCACATATAGGGCATTCCTCGCCACGCACCAACGCTTCCCATTGCTCTCGCGCTATCCACTTTCTAGGAGGGACTGGTAGAAAATCAGAAAGCCTCTGCTGCACAATCTGGAGCAGAAGGTTTCCCAACTCGACCTCTCGCCTCTTTGCTTCAAATTCAAGCGCCTGAGCGAGCTCGTTGTCTACAGTTACTTCAAATTTCCGCATTCCTGGTGCCTTTCGAGTGAAGATTGGCTAACTCCTATTTGGCAGCTTCGATTGGTTACTGCATTGTGCTCTTACTTCACCACCTCGTACCGCAGCCCTATGTTTCCCTCAGCCTGAACCTGGGCGGAAATCAATTTCAGCCGCGTTGGCCACTCGTCGGGCTTCAACGCTGGCGAGTCAAACAGGGCTGGCGTCTCGAAGCCACCGATGACGGCGGGAAAGAACTCGATGCTGATTTCGTCCACCAGCCCGGCACGCAAGAGTGCACCGTTCAACTTGCCCCCAGCCGTTGACACGACACACGTAACACCTAGCTGGGACTCCAGTTTATCCAGGGCAGCGTGAAAGTCAACTCGCTCTTGCCCTGCCACCAGGTAGGGGATGTTCTCGCGCTGGAGGTAGGCCAGATACTCGGCTGGAGTCTGGTGGGCTACCAAGACCAGCAGATGCCACCCCTCCCATCCCTCAAATTCCTTGTAAAACCATCGGACGCGTCCTCGGCTATCCACCGCCGTGAACCACCCCTGATGGCCCGGACGATGGACGACGTCGTGTGGCAAGAAGTCCTGATACAGTGACTGAGGATCGCCGTCAACAGGCGGGAGAGGCTCGGGCACCGCGTCATTCAAAACAAAAGAGCCGCTGCCTTCTAGGAAGACTTGTGGCTTGTAGGTCAGCTTGAGGCGTTCGTATACCTCGTCGCTTGATCCTGCGACAGCCTGCCATCTCTCGTCCCCGTATAACAGAAGGACGTCCGGGGCAAGCGTCAGCCTCCCATCTACTGAAGCACCTGCATGGACTACTACTCGTGGTCTGCCCATGAACACTTTTCTCCTCTGCGCCAGATATTTTGAATCTGTCATCCATCGGATGCGTACTGCGCTGCGGTGGCACGGGCCCGTTCGCCCACCAGACGGCGCAGTTCCTCTGGCTCCAGCACCACGGCGTGGGGGCCGTAACCCAGTGCCACGCGGGTCGGCCACTCCAGGTCTGCTGCGGAGAAAGTAACGAGCACCGAGCCATCTGGCTGTTCCTCTACGGTCTCCCAGAAGGCAGGGTTGTCCAGCGCTAAGGGCGCTGCCTCCGGCACGAACCGCAGGCGGACCTGCACTTGTGGCTGTGCCTCTGGCTCCGCAGCCAGGTACTCCTGGATGTCGAAATCAGGTAGCATTTCAAAGGTCTGGCCGAGCAGCATCAGTTCGACGATGCGATCCACGCGGAAGGTACGCACCGCCTGGCGCAGGTGACAGTATCCGATGACGTACCACCAGCCCCAGCGGTGGATCAGCGCGTAGGGATCGAAGTCTCGCTGCAAGGTTTCTGATTGGCCGCGGCTTCGGTAAGTCATGGTGACTCGTCGCCGCTCGCGAGCTGCGCGCCGCAGTTTCTCCAGCAGCGGTACCAGTGGCGTGAAGTCGGCGCGGTGCATACCGGTGGCCAGCAGTGTGCGGCGGGCCCAGGAGATCTCGTGTCGCTGTTCGTCAGGAAGCACGTTGACCAGCTTGGCCAGCGCGCCTTGCGCGGCGTTGCGGTACATCTGCCCCCAGTCTCTTCCACCAAGCTGGTGCCCAGGTAGACGGCCACCGCCTCGTCGGGGGTGAAGACCAATGGAGGCATCTTATAGCCGCGCACCAGGGAGAAGCCGCCGTAGGGGCCGCGCTCGGAGTAGACGGGGATGCCCATCTCGTCCAGCATGGCGATGTAGCGGTGGACGGTGCGCACTGAGATGCCCAGTTCCTCCGCCAGTTCCGTCGCTTTCTGATTGGGCCGTCGTTGCAGCAGCATGATCAACGAGATGAGTCGCGTAGTGGTGTTCGACATGACATTCTCCCCCGACCGTCCAATGGACAGATTGCGACAACATTATACAATAGGTTTATGACAGTTTGCGGCATAATTGTAGTCGAGTTTGGGGAGAAATCAAACGTGAGGCGTTTACACTGAGTCGCTCTTTGTTTACTGACTCTTGCGGTCTTT
>CAZVCJ010000094.1:0-13680 GCA_964625745.1 uncultured Anaerolineae bacterium
CTAGTGCATTATTGCAAGATTGGATGCGGTTCGAAAACCTAGACTACTATCGTATTCACTCCCCTGATCGTAACGGATCGTGCAAGATGCTTTTCTACGAGGTTTCGGACATGTCGGGAGTGTATTGGGCCAGGAATCGAGCAGAGGACCCAGTGGATTTCAGTGGTCCCATTGCCCCACAATGCACTGATTGGGATGCCATGCTTTCACATCTACAAGCGCTGGCTGCACAGGTAGATGCCGTGCTTGTTTTTCCTCGCCGCGAGGCCGTCGTCGTTTCGCTGGACCAAAATGCGCATCAAGCCGGGGAGGGGGAAGATAATAGATAGAGAGGAACTGACATGAAAACACAATCAGGATTCGCAGGCAAAGCGCTGACAGCAGCGCAATTGGAGGAGACGGTTGACTTCTTTCGAACTCGCCTGGTGGGACAACCCGAGGTCGTCGAAGTCCTGTCCAATGTCTTGACGCGGCAGAACGCTCTTTTGAGGTATGGCCTGGAGCACCGCGAGGAAAAGGCAGGCATCCCGGCGGACCCCACGGTGCTGCTGTTCGTTGGTGGCTCCTGGGGCAAGAGCCTGGCCGCCCGGCTCATTCCCATGGCTCTGAGTCGGTACGGACTGAGCTCCCTCACCACTCTGACCGCTCTTCCTCAGGACTCAGAGGGCAGTATCTACCTCGATCCTCGGATCGTGGCCGTGCCTTTCGCCGTGGTGCTGGTCGAACACATCGAGGCCGCTTATGCCATGAACGCCCGCTTTGTGGGCAATCTGGCGTATGTGATCAACGCGGGGCTCGTTCCCTTGCTTGACGAGATACACGGGATGGTGAGGCCAATCCCTCTGGGGCTAGCCACGTTCATCTTCACCACCGGCGTGGGGGAGGAGGAGATCAGGCGAACCCTGTACCCGGACGGCAAGTCCGGCTTCTTGAAACGCCGTGACCTGTCGGCAGAGGATGCCTACCGGCAAGTGCAGACGATTTGCCACCAGGCATTGCGGGATTTGCCCCAGGAGATCTTACGAGAGGTGGATGAGACGGTCATCTTCAGACCCCTGAACGAGGATGATCTGCGGGAGGTGTTTGATCTGGAGATCGAATACTATGAGCAGGGGATCTTTCCAGGTCGGAGAATCAGTGTTGCCTTCGAGCCTGAGGCCAAGGAGCGAGCCTTTTCCGAGGCCCTGGCCCTGTTGGACGTATACGGCATCCACGTCCTGCGCCGGAAGTTGCAACATCACATTGATCCCGTGGTCTACAAGGCCTACATCGAAGGAACCCTGACGGAAGAGAACATCGAACAGGCCCGAGTTCTCGTCACTCTGGAAGGCGAGCAATTGAAAGTCAGGCCGGAGTGGGGGTGAGAGGAAGCTTGCGCTGGAGCAGAAAGGGGTGGCGGATGGAGGGAGAGTCTACTGAGAAGCGCCCTCAAGTGGAAGAGGTCCTCCAGACCGAGACCGAAGAGGGGGGGCAGCCTCAAGCAGAGGAAGAGACGCTTCAGGCCGAGGCTGCGAAGCGGGAGAGATCCCGTTGGGAAGCTCTTTTGCTAGAGGCCGAGGTGATTGCCGCCAACCTGAAAGAGAGCGGCACCCGACGCTGAGGCAACCTGCGAAAGGCTTGGAGTAGTTTCAGGTTTCAAGGTTTCAGGTTGTACGAATCTGAGACCCGAAACCTGGAACCCGAAACGCGAAACCTGGAGTTTGAGGTATGGATTCGGTCATCAGTCGTTTGGAAGCTGGCATGGAGGGGAAGCGGACGCAGTTCCAAGAGGGGTTCGATGCCTTCGCCGCCCGTCACGAGCTGACGGGCTGGGAGGGCTGGTTCAGTCCCTACGACGAGGAGACGTACGACTTCGTTTTGCAGAATATCGGCCCAGACGACGTAGTGATCGAGGTCGGCGCTGGCGACCTGCGTCTGGCCCTGCGACTGGCGGAGCGGGCCCAAAGGGTTTACGCTGTGGAGGTCAATCCTCTCCTGGTCGGCACGGCCCTGCAGGCCGTCGGCTTTGACCTGCCACGCAACTTGCTGGTCGTCTGCGCCAACGCTTTGGACATCCCCTTCCCCGACGACATCACCGTAGCCGTGCTTCTCATGCGCCATTGCCAGCACTTTGGGCGATACGGGGACAAACTGCGGGCCGCTGGCTGCCAGCGGTTGCTGACCAACGCCCGCTGGAAGAGTGGAGTGGAGAGCATTGACCTTACCCATCCTGGCATCCCCTTCGGGGAGGTAAGCGAGGGCTGGTACGCCTGCCGCTGTGGGGCGGTGGGCTATGTGGGCCAGGGAGAGCAGTCGGATGCCTTACCCGTGGAGGTGATTGACTGTCCCGCCTGCCGATCACGTTTCACGTTTGACGTTTCACGTATGATGAATGAAAGGAGTTAGCAGAAATGAAACTGAAAGACAAGAAGGTGGCTATTCTAGTGGAAGATGGCTTCGAGGACCTGGAGTTCTGGGTGCCTGTGATGCGCCTGCAGGAGGAGGGGGCCGAGGTGACGGTGGTGGGCACAGGCAGCCAGCCCGGGTTCACTGGCAAGCATTGCCTGGAGGCTACTCCCGACGTCACCGCCGACGAGGCCAGCGCGCAGGACTTCGACGCCCTGGTCGTTCCCGGCGGGTGGGCGCCCGACAAGCTGCGTCGCTACGACTCGGTGCTCGAGCTGGTGCGGGGGATGCACGAGCGAGGCAAGATCATCGGCATCATCTGTCACGGCGGCCTGGTGCCCATCTCGGCGGGCATCGTCCGGGGGCGCAGGGCGACGGGCTCCACTGGCATCAAGGATGACCTGATCAACGCCGGGGCGGAGTGGGTGGGCGATGAGGCGGCCTTCAGGGAGGGCAATCTGGTTTGGGGACGGGTGGTGGCGGACATCCCCGCCTTCTGCCGCGAGCTGGTAGCGGCCATCGAAACGGGCTAGGAGGGGGCTGTGGTAGGAATCGTCATCGTCGCTCATAGCGCGAAACTGGCCGAAGGCGTGAAAGACCTGGCCGAGCAGATGGGGCAGGGGCGAGTGCCCATCGCCGCCGCCGGCGGGCTGGACGACACGACCATTGGCACCAACATGGAGCGCATCCTGGAGGCTATCGAAGCCGTCTACCAGCCGGGCGGGGTGCTGGTACTGATGGACCTGGGAAGCGCGGTGATGAGCACCGAGCTTGCCGTGGGGATGTTGCCGCCCGACCGGCAGTCCAGGGTGCTGCTGAGCGAAGCGCCGCTGGTGGAGGGCGCTATCGCGGCCATAGTAGAGGCCTCCATCGGCAAATCCCTGGCCGAGGTTGACGCCGCAGCCCGCGCCGTGGTGCGCACACCGAAGGTCGCCGGAGCCACGCCCCTTACGGAGCCGGTGCCATGTCCTGAGCTTGTCGAAGGGCCTCCATCCAATGAGATCATCCTCACTATCGTCAACGAGGTCGGGCTGCACGCCCGGCCAGCGGCTCTGTTCGTTCAGACCGCTGCCAGCTTCCAGTCGGCCATCACGGTGCGCAATCTGACCCGAGACACGCCGGCAGTGGACGCCAAGAGCATGTTCGGCGTGCTGAGCATCGGCGCCCAACTGAACCACCAGATCGCCGTCGCCGCCGAGGGATCCGATGCAGACGAGGCCCTGGCGACTATCGGCCAATTGGTGAAGAGCGGATTCGGGGAGATGGAGGGAGCTCCGGTTCCCGCAGTGGTTCCCACCAGGGAGGTGATTGCGCCACCGCCCCGCCTGGAGAAAGCAGAGCTCCAGCCCATCATCCTGCCTCCTGACGTAGGAGAGATGCGGCAGCTTCAGGGAATCACCGCTTCGACCGGCATCGCCATCGGCCCGGCGTACATCTACCGCCCGGAGACGTTGACCGTCGAGCGCTGGAAGGTGGATGACCCGGCGGCCGAGTGGGCCCGCTTCACCCAGGCAGTCGAGCAGGCCAAGGCCGAGATCGGCGCCATCCGCTCCCAGGCTGCTGCCGAGGTGGGGAAGGCCGAGGCGGAAATCTTCACCGCCCACCGGTTGTTCCTGGAGGACCCTGCCCTGCTGGACCGGGTGCGAGGGCAGATCGAGGGCGAGGGTTCTAACGCCGAGGCAGCTCTGGCCGAGGCGGTGGCGGGCTACGCCGAGCTCTTGCGGGGTATGGAGGGCGAGGTCTTCCGCCAGCGAGCGGCCGACGTGGAGGACGTGGGACGGCGGGTGCTGCGCATCCTGCTGGGCGTGAGAGAGACCTCCCTGGCTGAGCTGCCGAAGCCGGTGGTCGTGGTGGCCCACGACCTCACCCCCTCCGACACCGCCCAAATGGACAAAGAGCGCGCCTTGGGCTTTTGCACCGCCATCGGCGGCACGACCTCCCACACCGCCATCCTGGCCCGCAGCCTGGGCCTGCCGGCAGTGGTTGGCCTGGGAGAGGGGGCGCTGAACATTCCCGACAGGACACCCTTGATCATTGATGGGGGCAAGGGCCTGGTGATCGTCAACCCGGATGAAAGCACCCTGGCTGATTACCGCGCCCGCCAGGAGGCGTTGCTGACCCAACAACTGGCGGCCAAACGCGCTGCTCAACGCCCCGCTCAAACCCTCGATGGGCAGCGGGTAGAGGTGGTAGCCAACGTGGGCGATGTGGCCTCGGCTCGGGTGGCCCTGGAGCACGGCGCCGAAGGGGTGGGGCTGCTGCGCACCGAGTTCCTCTATCTGGATCGCGCCACCATGCCCGGCGAGGAGGAGCAGTACGCCGCCTATCGCGCCATCGCTGACCTGATGGGCGACCGCCCCCTCATCGTCCGCACCTTTGACATCGGGGGCGACAAGCAGTTGCCTTATCTCGACATAAGCCATGAGCTCAACCCTTTCCTGGGATGGCGGGCTATCCGGCTTTCCCTGGATCAGGTTGATCTCTTCCGAACGCAGCTCAGGGCCATCCTTCGGGCGGGCCACGAGCGCAACGTCAAGATCATGTTCCCCATGATCGCCGACGTGGGGGAGGTGCGTCGGGCCAAGGACGTCCTGGCCGGGGTGAGGGCCGAACTGGAGGCCGAGGGCGTTCCTGCCGCCTCTGGGGTTGAGGTGGGGATCATGGTGGAGATCCCAGCCGCGGCTCTGGCGGCCGATGTGCTGGCTGAAGAGGTGGACTTCTTCAGCATCGGCACCAACGATTTGATTCAGTACACCATGGCTTGCGACCGTACCAACGAGAAGGTCGCTTATCTCTACCAGCCGTTGCACCCGGCCATCCTGCGGTTGGTCAAGCAGGTGATCGAGGCCGCTCACGCGGCTGGCAAGTGGGTGGGCATGTGCGGGGAGATGGCGGGCCAGCCTGAAGCCATCCCCATCCTGTTGGGCCTGGGGCTGGACGAGTTCAGCATGAGTGCTGCCGCCATCCCCAGGGCCAAGGCGCTGATCGCGGCGATCACTCTCGATAAGGCGCGAGAAGTGGCTGCCGAGGCGCTCAGGATGTCCACTGCGGACCAGATCCGGAGCTACGCTCAGAAGGTCATGAACTCGTTGGTTGATTTGCCAAATTCATAGGTATTTGCTATAATTAGGTTGGCGGGGCGTAGCGCAGCCAGGTAGCGCACTTGAATGGGGTTCAAGTGGTCGCCGGTTCAAATCCGGCCGCCCCGACCATAAGCCATAGGCTACTAGCCATAGGCAGTTGAATGGCCGATTGTCTCTACGCTGTCGGCCATTGTTCATATTGAGGGATGAGTGACGAGGTAACGAGTAACAAGGCAACGAGGCTAATGAGGAACTGAGGTGAGTTAGCGGCTGAGGAAGAACTTGCGAGTGAGTCAGTCTTCAGCGGTAGAGCACCTCTGAGTGGAGTATCCCAATGGACAAGGTGAGAATCACTTCGGAATTCGACCTGACGGCTGACTTTATCCTCTATGAGGGTGACTGTCTTGATCTGCTTCCTCGGGTTCCTGACAGGTTTGTCCAGTTGGTCGTCACGTCACCGCCGTATAACCTGGGCAAACCGTACGAAACCCGCCTTGAGCTCGATGAATACCTGGATCAACAGCGCATGGCCATTGAGGAGTGTGTGCGAGTGCTGGATGATCGGGGAAGTATCTGCTGGCAGGTCGGCAACTACGTGGATAACGGCGAGATTGTCCCTCTGGACATTGTTTTATATCCAATCTTCGCCTCGTTAGGATTACATCTGCGCAACCGTATTGTCTGGCACTTTGGACATGGCTTGCACGCCTCGAAGCGATTTTCTGGCCGATACGAAATTGTTTTATGGTTTACGAAAGGCGACGAGTATACTTTCAACCTGGATGCCGTTCGTGTGCCCCAGAAGTATCCGAAGAAGAAGTATTTCAAGGGGCCAAAGAAGGGGCAGCTTTCGGGCAATCCTTTGGGCAAGAATCCTAACGACATTTGGGAGATTCCTAATGTGAAAGCGAACCACGTGGAAAAGACCATCCACCCCTGCCAGTTTCCGGTCGAGCTGATTGAGCGGGTGGTGCTTTCGATGACCGACGAGGGGGATTGGGTGTTGGACCCATTCATTGGTGTGGGGACAACAGCTATTGCGGCTTTAATGCACAACCGAAAAGCCATCGGTGCTGAGATTATTCCTGAGTATGTGGAAGTTGCGAGAGAGCGCATTCGCTTAGCAGAGAAAGGACAACTGCGCATCCGGCCAATGACCAGGCCGGTTTATGACCCTGGTGTGCCTGAAGCAAGTGTCCCGCCACAGGTTGTGCAACTGGGAACTGCCTCGCATCAACTCGCATTGCTTGAACAGCATCAACAATACACCGTTCAGGAGCAAGAGGGATGAGAATCTCCAAGAAGTATTCGCATCTGAATGGTGAGGAGTGGCTCCTCGTTCACGAGAAGGATACCTACCAGGAGATCATAGACGTCATCCAAGCCATTGACGCGGAGGAATGCCGCACAAAAATCAGCAAGGAGATTCGGATGAAGGGAAAATCCCTTTTAAGCCCGAAGGCCCTCAATGCTGAATTTGACAAACGCTTTTCTGCTCTTGGGTGGGAGTCTGTGCGTTATACCTACTACATAGCTCATAACCACGAGCAGATGGCAGCCTTGATGAACCTGCCCCTCGAACAGCAGAAACAGTATCTCTTGGATCAAGGAGCGGAGCCACTTCTTTCTTACAACCAAACCGATCACGTCAAACACGGGATTGCCATTGAGGTGCAGTTTGGCAAGTATGCTTTCGTGGCCTACGACCTCTTTGTCAAGCACCTGGCGTTTTACCAAGGCCGTGTCATTGACGTCGGCATTGAGGTTTTGCCGACAAAGGCGATGCAAAGAGAGATGTCAAGCGGCGTCGGTTATTACGAGGGTGAACTCCACAACATACTCAGGCACGGGAGAAGCAATCCTCCCATTCCACTGGTTATTGTCGGGGTTGAACCCAATTAGCCTTCGTGAAGATTGGCTCCTTCTGGCTTCAAAGTCGAGCTATCATGGATGATGTAGTCTACAGATGCGGTGATCTGACCGAGGAGGACATCGCATTTCTACAGAAAATGGAAAACGATATGTCCATCGTGGCCGACATCAGCCGCGCCGACCTGTTAGTCTATTGCCCGGTCTCCCCCGATCGCGCGGCGGTGGTGGCTCAGGCTCGGCCTCACTCCATTGCCCCGATTCATCCAGAGGCCGTCGTCGGGCGGACGATAACGGCGGCTGAGGAGCCTCTCGTTTGCCAGGCCCTTCGACTACGCTCAGGACGGGCCCTGGGTGGGGGGCGCTCACTGCGCGGCAACAGGACGCTGATCCCCGATGGTGCTCCGGTGCTGCAGGAGGTTCGCCCCATCCGCAAGGATGACGGGAAGGTGCTTGGGGTGCTAAGCATCGAGACCAACCTCATCGAGCACGAGCGGCATCGCCGGCGCAGTAAGGTCTTCCAGCGGGCCTTGAGGCAATTACAGGAGATGCTGCTGCGCGGCGAACTTGAGGGCGTGCAAAATCTTTCTCCTTTTGGGGAGCACGACGGCATCATGGTCGTGGATGGCGAGGGATGGATACGATATGCCAGCGGCATCGCCACCGGCCTCTATCGCAAGCTGGGTTATCTGGATAGCCTGCTGGGGACACACACCTCCGATCTGAAGACAGATGATGCGGCTCTGGTGGTAAGGGCTCGGCAGGAAAAGCATTGCCTCGAAGAGGAGACTCTGGAGAGGCATCGCGTCTGGATCAAGAAGGCCATTCCTCTGACCTCTCATGAGGAGGGGTTGATAGATCTACGCCGCTTTTTGGGCGCGCTTCCCCTCGAGTCCCATCCGGTGGGAGCGCTGTTCACGATCCACGATGAGACCGAGGTGCGCCGCCGGGAGCTGGAGCTCAAGGTCAAGTCGGCCATGATCCAGGAGATCCATCACCGGGTGAAGAACAATCTGCAAGTCATCGCTGCCTTGTTACGGATGCAGGCCAGACGTAGCGAGTCGGAGGAAGTCAGGCGCGCCCTGAGCGATAGCGTGGCGCGTATCCTCAGCGTGGCCGTCGTGCATGAGTTTTTTGCACAGCAGGAAGCGAGGATTATTAACATTAAGGATGTGAGCCAGCGCGTTGTGAACCACACCCGGCAGGGGATTCTGCAGCCAGATAAGCGGATTCGCTTGACCTTAAGTGGGCCTAACATTTATCTGCCTGCCCAACAAGCGACGACCTGTGCCCTGATCATCAACGAGTTGCTGCAGAACGCGGTGGAGCATGGATACGAGCGCAAGCCCGGCGGCACCATCTCCGTCAACCTCCAGGACGATGGCGACAGGGTGGCCATCGCCGTGGTGGACGACGGGCAGGGGTTGCCGGAGGATTTCAGCCTGGAGCAGGCCGACAGTCTGGGCTTGCAGATAGTCCAAACCCTGGTCCAGGACGACCTCAAAGGACAATTCGAGCTGAGGGAGGGGGGTGGGGTGTCAGCCATTGTGACCTTCCCCAAACAAACATTGGGAGGTGAGGAAGCGTGGAGCGAACGAGAGTGATCATCGCCGACGATGAATCTGTTATCCGCATGGATCTCAGGGAGATGTTGACCAACCTGGGTTATCTCGTCATCGGCGAGGTGGGCGATGGACGCAGCGCGGTGAATTTGGCTCGCGAGCTGAAACCCGATGTGGTGATCATGGACATCAAGATGCCAGATATGGATGGCATTGATGCAGCCAGGGTTCTGACCGAGGAGAGGATCTCCCCCGTCTTGCTGCTCACTGCCTATAGTCAGCAGGAGCTGATCGAGCGGGCCAAGGATGCGGGCGTAGTAGGCTACATAGTTAAGCCCTTCCGGGAGTTCGATTTGGCGCCGGCTATCGAGGTGGCTGTGGCCCGCTTTGCCGAGTTCCGGGCCCTGGAGGAAGAGGTTGGCGACCTGAAGTTGGCTCTGGAGACCAGGAAGCTGGTTGACCGGGCTAAAGGTATCCTGATGGACAGCCAGGGCATGACCGAGGCCGAAGCCTTCCGCAAGATCCAGAAAATGAGCATGAACATTCGCAAGCCCATGAAAGAGGTGGCAGAGGCCATCATCCTGGCCCAACAGGCATCAATGGCCAATAGCTAATGATTAGCCAATAGCCCAATATCCAGTAATCAGCATCCAGTGGTGAGAAGATGAGAGTTTCCGAACGCATCAGTGCCTGGATCGAGGAAAGGGTCGAGGAAGCAGGAGCCGAGGGCGTCGTGTTGGGGATAAGTGGGGGGATTGATTCGTCCGTGGCGGCAGTCCTGGCCAAAAGGGGGCTGGGCGATGGGGTATTAGGCTTGATCATGCCTTGCCATAGCGACCCGACTGACGTGGAGCACGCTCAACTGGTGACCGCCAAGTTCGGCATCGAGATCGAATACGTGGACCTGTCCCCTGTCTTCGACCGTCTCTTGGAGGCTCTGCCGTCTGGGGACCGGGTGGCCGTGGCCAATCTGAAGCCCCGGCTGCGCATGGCCGTGTTGTATTACTTCGCCAACAGCCGCAATTACCTGGTCGCTGGCACGGGAAACAAGAGTGAATTGGCTATTGGTTATTTTACGAAGTACGGCGATGGCGGCGCCGACATCCTGCCCCTGGGGGAGCTGCTCAAAACACAGGTGCGGGAGTTAGCTCGCGAGCTGGGCATCCCGGAGGAGATCATCGTCAAGCCCCCCAGCGCGGGCCTGTGGGAGGGGCAGACGGACGAGGGAGAGATGGGTATCGGCTATGATGAGCTGGGCAGTATTCTGGTGGCCATTGAGTCCGGTGATACCGGCGAGTGCGACCAGGAGGCATTGGCCCGCGTGAGGGCCATGATGGCTGCGTCCCAGCACAAGAGGGACCCGATACCGATTTGTGAGCTTTGAAATCTGTTTGCCACGAATTACACGAATTTTCACTAATTTTCCTTTTCTTCGTGTCAATTCGTGAAATTTTAGGGATGGAGCAATGAGCCGAGGCCGCCTCATTTCGTTGAGGGGGCCTCTTTCGGTTAAGACGAGTCCGTTTAATTCTGTAGTCTGTTGTTTGAAAGGGGGACAAAATGTTCTCAGATAAGCGGGAGATTCTGGAGAGGGTCAAGGCCGATAACGTGAGGTTCGTCAGTTTGCAGTTCACCGACATTGTGGGCACCATCAAGAATGTCGCTATCCCCGTGGGCCGATTGGGAGAAGTCATTGAGAAGGGGGTCTGGTTTGACGGCTCCTCCGTCGAGGGTTTTGCTCGCATCTACGAGAGCGATATGGTTTTGAGGCCCGATGTCAACACCTATCGTCTTCTTCCCTGGGAACCCCAGGCCAGGAAGGTGGCTCGCATCATCTGCGATGTGCATCGGCCCGATGGGGAGCCTTTTGAAGGCGACCCGCGCTACATCCTCAAACGGGCCATCGGGGCCGCGGAGGAGAAGGGTTATCTTTATAACGTGGGACCCGAGCTGGAGTTCTTCTTGTTCAAGATGGACGCCGAACCCAAGATGAGGCCCGTTCCCCACGATGTGGGCGGTTATTTCGATTTCTCGCCTCGGGACCTGGCTTCTCAGGTGCGGGGGGATATTGCCGTGACCTTAGAAAGCATGGGGATGGAAGTGGAGATGGAGCATCACGAGGTGGCGACGGGCCAGCACGAGATTGACATCCGCTACGCCGATGCCTTGACCAGTGCTGACAACGTCATGACCCTGCGCTACACGGTCAAGGCGGTCTCGCAGACCTTCGGCCTCTATGCCACTTTCATGCCCAAGCCCATCTTCGGCGTCAACGGTTCGGGCATGCACACCCATCAGAGCATCTACAATACGTCCGATGGGGAAAACGCCTTCTTTGACCCGAACGATAAGTACAAGCTCTCCAGGACGGCCTATGCTTTCTTGGCTGGCCAGATAGAGCATGCCAGAGCTCTGGCTGCCGTCGCAGCGCCGACCGTCAACTCCTACAAACGCCTGACGCCCGGCTATGAGGCCCCGGTCTACGTCTGCTGGGGGCAGATCAACCGCTCGGCGCTGATCCGCATTCCCAGATACTCACCTGGCAGGGAGCAGTCCACTCGCCTTGAGCTGCGCTGCCCTGACCCAAGCTGCAACCCTTATCTGGCCTTCGCCGCCATGCTCTGGGCGGGGCTGGATGGCATCGAGCGAGAGCTGGAGCCACCTCCCCCAGTCGAGGAGAACGTATATCGTTTTGACGATGCCAGACTGCGGGAGCTTAACATCGTCACTTTGCCGGGCACTTTGAGGGAGGCCATTGACGAGTTGGAGAAGGACGAGGTCTTGCAGCAGGCGCTAGGGGAGCACGCCTATCAGGCTTTCGTGCGGGCCAAAAAGGCGGAGTGGGACGAGTACCGCATCCAGGTAACCGATTGGGAACTCGATCGCTATCTAGAGACACTGTGAATGAGGCAACGAGTAACAAGGCAATGGGGCAATGAGTGTTGTAAGGTTGGGGTCAATGTAACAATGTCAAGATGCGAAAGGCGCGGAAAATCTTCACCAAATCGCCCTCTATCCATAGCGAGGGCGATTTCTTATCGAAGGTAGGTGCTTTGACAGCTACTCCAAAACAAGCTATAATTCAGTTCGTCGCCTGATGTTATCTCAACGATTGGAGCACCCGTGCCAATGAATCAGCCCTTGCTGTCCGTAATCATGCCCGTTTACAACGAGCGGGAAACCTTGCCGGAAATCCTGGCTCAGGTCAGGGCTGTTGACCTGAGGAAGGAGGTCGTGGTCGTTGACGACGGCTCCACTGATGGCACGCGAGATGTGTTGAGGGAAGAGGAGAAAAAGGGCGATCTCAAGATCCTGTATCACGAGGCCAACAAGGGCAAGGGGGCCGCAGTGCGCACCGGCCTCGAACACGCCTGCGGCGATTTCATCATCATCCAGGATGCCGATCTGGAGTACGACCCCCGTGACTACCACAAGCTGCTCAAGCCCATTCTCGCAAGTCAGGCCGAGGTGGTCTACGGTTCGCGCTTCATGGCGTCCGAAGAGACCATGTTCTTTCTACAAGCCCTGGGTAACAGGATCGTCACCCTGGTCACCAACGTCCTTTACGGCACCGCCTTGAGCGACATGGAAACCTGCTACAAAGCTTTCAGGACCGAGGTCATCAAGTCCATCCCGTTGCGTTCGCGGCGCTTTGAGCTTGAGCCTGAGATCACGGCCAAGCTGCTGAAAAGAGGCTATCGCATCCACGAAGTGCCCATCTCTTACCAGGGACGGGAGTATCACGAGGGCAAGAAGCTGACCTGGCGGGATGGCATCACAGCTCTGTGGACCCTGATAAAATATCGCTTTGTTGATTGATCGTTTGATGAAAGGGAAAGGTTGGATTGGTGGCCGTTGGGCGGCGTTGGGGCTGGCGTTGCTGATGGTCGCAGGAGCAGCCCTTCGGCTCGCCCCCATCGGCGCGAACCGCTTCCATCAGGACGAGGCCCTCTACAGCTTCTGGGCCCTCCAAATCGCTACCGGGCGCGACCCGATCTTGAATCACTCCCGCGTTGATAAACCTCCTCTCTTCATCTACGTCCTGGCCCTCTGCTTCAGACTCTTCGGTCGCTCTGAGGTGGTTGCGCGTCTGCCCAGCGTGCTGGCCAGCGTAGTTAGCGTTGCTCTCCTCTACTATCTGGCCTGGCGACTCTACGGACGAGCTGTGGCCACCCTGGCGGCAATCCTGATGGCGCTCTCTCCCTTCAACATCCTCTTCGCTCCTACGGCCTTCACCGATCCTCTGATGGTGGCCTGGGTTTTGGCTGCCCTCTGCCTGGCAGTGCAAGGGAGTTTGGGGTGGGCTGGGCTCGCCTTGGGATTAGCTTCGGCCACCAAGCAGCAGGGCCTTCTCTTTGTGCCTCTGGCTGTAGTTATCGGCGCCCGTCGCCACGGGCCCCCACCCCCTCCCCGTCCCCCCTCCGTCCCCCCCAACTCTGGGGGGGAAATGAGGGAGGGGAGTCCGCTTCCCCCCTCGCCCAGGATTGGGAGAGGAGGGTTAGGGGGGAGAGGGCTACTTCTCGCCCTGGGCTTCCTGGCAATCATGGCCCCCGTCGCCTGGTGGGATTCCTTGCGCTGGCGGTTGCAGCCCAGCTACTTTGAGCAGAGCCTCATCAGCTACGGCGGCCTGACGCTAGTAGACCCCTCTCAGTTGGTCGAACGGCTTGGAGATTGGGCTGAAATCCTGAATTACATAACCGCTTCATCCTTTCTCAACGTCCTATTGATGGTCGGCCTGCCTTGCCTCCTGCTCTACGATCTCGCCCCCCCTCTTTCCCCCC
>CAZVCJ010000094.1:13780-15357 GCA_964625745.1 uncultured Anaerolineae bacterium
GTCGGCTTCTCGGCTTTCGTCATTCTTTTCCTGCTGGGCCACTGGCTGCTGAGCTTCAACGTCTGGGATCGCTACCTCCTGGGCCTGGTTCCCCTTTTGCTGATCCTGCTGGCGCGGATCTTGTGGCTGGTGAGCGGGGCACTGGCTCACCTCCTACCTTTTCCCAGAGGGTGTCTGAGAATAGACTTCGGAAGTCTTTCCTGGAGACTCCCGAAGTCTGAACTACGAGGGTTTTTGGCCGTCGGCGTATTGGTGGCCACATTAGCCGGGCCAGCATTGGTTGCAGCGCAGAGCGGATACCCCATCGGCGGAGACCATGGAGCCTATGATGGCATCGAGGCCGTAGCCGACTATTTCCGTGATCGTGTTCCCGCTGGCTCCATTCTTTATCACCACTGGCTGGGCTGGCATTACTCTTTTTACATGTTCGACTTCCCCCTGGTTTTCCGCTGGTACCCTTCGCCTGAGGAACTGGCACAGGATGCCCGCCAGGTAGATGATGCTCAGCGCTACATCGTTTTCCCCAGTGAGAAGTCAACCGCAGGGGTGAAGGATGCTTTGGCCGACTCGGGGTTGATGCTCCGCCGTGTCCATTGGACCTACCGACGTGACGGTAGTACTTCCTTCACCGTTTATCGTATTGAGGATCAGAAGTGAGACATTTCACGTTTCACGTTTCACGTTTCACTTTTCACTTTTATAGAGACCTTCTTGCCGTGGTCTCCTTGCTGGCCCTAACGCTAGCTTTCTTCTGGAAGATCGCCTTCACCAACCTCATTCTGGTGGGGTTGGACGTCTTCACCTATTTCTATCCCTACAAGGCCTACGCCGCTGAAATCGTGCGTCAGGGTCGCCTGCCCTTGTGGAATCCGTACCTCTTCATGGGCGTGCCGTTTCTGGCTAACGCCCAAACCGCGCTTTTCTATCCCCTGAACTTACCCCTATACTGGCTGTCCGTGCCCAGGATGGTCAGCTACTCCATTGTGCTGCATGTCTTCCTGGCGGGTCTGTTTGCCTACTTCTATGCTCGCCGCTCGCTGGGCCTGGGACGATGGGGAGCCTGGCTGGCGGCTTCGGTTTTCGCCCTCAGCGGTTTCGTTGGCGCCCAGGTGGAACACGTCAACCAGTTGAATTGCTCCATCTGGCTGCCGCTGCTCTTTTTGCTGTTCGACCTGGCGCGGGGAAACCCCTTGGGGTGGCTGGCGAGCAATCCCCCCTCCCTCCCAGGGAGGGGCAGGGGGAGGGTGGATCCCCACAAGCCAACAAGGTTCTCTGTGAATTCGACACGTTCCGGTCTGCAAACCTCCACCCCCACTCCGACCCTCCTGCAAGGGGGAGGGAGCAAACAATCGGGGTGGCTGTATGTCTTGCTGGCCGGATTGGTGGTGGGACTACAGTTTGCAGCTGGCCACACTCAGTCGTCGTACATCACGCTGTTTGCTCTGGGGGTATACGCGATCTTTCCCCCGCTGTGGAGGAGGTGGGGGAAGCGCCGGCTGAGTAGGCTCGCAGCGCAGCGGAGAGCCGTATCGAAGCCAAGCGGGTCCTCTGAGCAAGCCCGCTCGCTTGGTTTCGAT
>CAZVCJ010000095.1:0-15270 GCA_964625745.1 uncultured Anaerolineae bacterium
GCTCCGTCTCGTCACCCCAGCCAGAGAAGACGATGGTCGCACCATCCTCGACAGCCAGAGGACACTTGGTCTCTGGGGGCTTCTCGACCGGCTTAGGCGTCGCGGTGGGTTCGGCCGGCTTAGGAGTGGCCGCAGGTGGCACAGCGGTAGGAGTGGCCTTCGGTGCACAGGCTGCGAATAGCATGGTCACCAAGACCAGCATGCTCAAAAACACTTTCCGTTTCATTTCTCTTCTCCTTTATTTAATGGGATTTGGCAGCTCTAGCTGCCTTCGGTCAAGCCAATTCTTGTTTCCCCTACATCACCTCCTCTCAATGAGAATGTCGTCCGGGAGGTCAACGCGTACTTCCAGACCGCGGTGCCGGAAGCTGAAGGCCAGTCGCCGCCAGGTGGCCGGCAGTCGTGGGTTGAGGGTGTAGCCTTCAGCCGTCAGTCGCAATCCTGCGAAGCCGAAGACAAGCGCCTGCCACACCCCGCCGGCCGAAGCGCCGTGGATGCCTTCGGCTGCGTTCCCCCGCACATCCTCCAGGTCCACCAGCGCGGCGCGCCTGAAGTGTCCGTAAGCCACCTCAGGCATGTCCAGCTCACAGGCCAGGATGGCGTGTACCGCCGGGCCGAGCGATGAGCCGTAGGTGTGGTCAGTACGGGGGGCGTAATAGTCCCAGTTGACCTGCTTGGTCTCCAGGTCGTAGCGGTCACCCAGCAGATACAGGAGCATCAGTACGTCCGCCTGCTTGAGCGTCTGCACCTGATTGGCGCGTTCGATCCCCAATAGTGACTGGACAGATCGCCTGCGGGGTTCCAAAGCCTGCCAGTCAATGTCCTCCAGCTCGAAAAACCCTTCGAACTGCTCCATCAGTCCCGTCTCAGGGTCGTGCAAAATGTACAGGCAACCGATGATGTTGGCCCAATGAGCCAGCCGCTCCGGGCTCAGGTCCAACTGCTCCTCTAGCTCGGCGGCGTTATCGGGGTGTTCGCGCCGCAGCCAAGCCAGCGTCTCCAGCGCTGTCTCCAGGTGCCACTGCACCAAACAGTTGGTGAAGACGTTGTTATTCACGTGCTCGTGGTTTTCGTCGGGGCCGATGACGTCGTTGATCTCGTAGCGATCCCGCCGGGCGTTGTATTCTGCGCGACTGCCCCAGAAGACAGCGGTGTCGAGGATGATCTCCGCGCCGTAGTCGCGCATGAACTCGTCGTCGCCCGTGACCTGCCAGTAGTGCCTGGCAGCGTAAGCTATGTCAGCGCTGATGTGAATCTGGATATCGCCGGTCCAGATACGAATCAATTCCCCCGTGGAGACGGGCACCCAACGGGGCGTCGTCTCGTCGCCGCTAGACGCGCTCTCCCAGGCGTACTGTGCGCCTTCGTAGCCGTTACTGCGAGCCTTTCGTCGCGCCCCTGGCAGCGTGTGATAGCGATACATGAGCAGGTTGCGGGCCAGCCTGGGCTGGGTGAAGGTGAAAAACGGCAGCATGAAAACATCTGTATCCCAGAAGACGTGCCCTCGATAGCCGAAGCCGCTCAACGTCTTGCCAGGGATGCTGACCTGATCGTCGTGACGCGGGGCAGCGATGAGCAACTGGAACAGGTTGTAGCGCACCGCCCGCTGGGCTTCGTCATCCCCCTCAATGATCACGTCCGAAGAGGCCCACGTCTCGGCCCAGGCTGCCTCGTGCGCAGCACGGAGCTTTTCATAATACGACCGGGTCTCGAACAGTTGCTCCCATTTGTTCAAAGCTGCGTCAACGACGGTATGGGGGGACAAGTCGCGCGAGGTGAAGACCGTGATCAGTTTTTCGGCGATGACCGTGCGATCTTGCTCAACTCGACATTTGGCCACGACAGTGGGGTTGTTGTGACAATCGATCACCTGCCTTCGCACCTCACGGCTGCCTCGGATCAACAGCCCTGCTGCCTGGCCCAACTCCAGGCCAGAGCCGCGGGTGCGGCTGTGCAACCACACTATACTTATCTCGTTTCCCTGATCCACCCAATCCCAGTGCACCAGGCCATCGTTGTCCACGTGGCCGTTGATGCCCGCTCGGAGCTCGATCCAACCGTCGAAGTCGAGGGGCGTCACCTGGTAGCGGATGGCCAGCAGGTGCGGGTCGGCCAGGCTGGCGAAGCGCTCGATGCAGATGTCCACTGTATGCCCGACTGGGCTGCGCCAGCGGACCTCACGGCGCAGCAGCCCCCGCTGCAGATCCAGTGTTCGCCGGTAGTCCAGCAGCTCTCCCCGATCCATGCCGAAACGCTCTCCCCGCACCAGCAGCTCGAAGGGCAGCCAATCGGGCGCGTTGGCCAGTTCGGTGTGCACGATGGGCGCATCGTCGAAGACGCCGTGAATCAGCGTGGCCGGTCGGGCGCCAGGATACCCCTCCTCGAAGGCGCCCCGTGTCCCCAGGTAGCCGTTGCCGATGGTGAACACGGTTTCCTGGTGGTGCAGGTGGGCCGGGTCAAATTTGGTTTCGGTGATAGTCCAGCTAGTTGTGTCCATGCGGCAATCGTGTTGAATCACGCACGATGAGTCGGGGTTTGAGCAACACCTGGGCTGGCGACGGCGTCTCGCCGCGCACCAGGTCTATCAACATGGTCACCACCCATTCTCCGACCTCGGCGATGGGCTGGCGAAGGCTGGTGAGGGAGGGGCGCAGATAGCCGGCGATAGGAGCATCGTCAAAGCCGGCCACTGCCAGGTCTCTCCCGACCGTCAGGCCGGCATCGGTGGCGGCGTTGATCACACCGATGGCCATCAGGTCGGTGAGGGCCACCACTGCCGTGGGCCGTCGGTCGGCCGGCAGGTCCAGCCAGGTCTGAGTAGCACGACAGGCGTGGTGGTAGTCGTTTTGGATGCGGATGACCCAGGCTGGATCCACTGGCAAGGCAGCGCTGGCCATGGCCGCCTGGTAGCCGTCCAGGCGATACTGCCCGGTGAGCGAAGCCTCTGGCCAGGCCAGACAAGCGATGCGCCGGTGGCCCAGTTCCGCCAGGTGGTTCACTGCCTGTTGCAGGCCATCGGCGCCGTCCACATCCACCCAGGGGAAATCCCACTCAGGATTGGAGCGACCAAAAGCGACGAAGGGAAAGCCAACGCCCAGCAGGTGGCGAATGCGCCGGTCGTTGAGGTTGGTGTTGGGTAGGATAAAACCGTCAACCCGGCCACTCTCGATCATCTCGCGGTAGACGTCCACCTCGTCGTAGGGTTCGGGGCAGGGGAAGGTCAGGACATGGTAGTCGTGCCGGGCGGCGGCCTCGGCCATGCTGTGGATGAACTTCTCCAGGATGGGGTTGAACTGATCGGGCGGCACCGGACGCCAGGAGTAACCAATCATGCGGCTTTTGCGGGCTTGCAGACCTTTGGCAATGACACTGGGCCGATAGCCCAGCTTTTGCACGGCCTGCAATACGCGCTGGCGCGTCTCATCGCCCACGGCACCGCTATCGTTGAGCACGTACGACACCGTGGCGATAGAGACACCAGCATCTTTAGCAACATCCTTAATTGTCGGCATCCCACCTCGCTTAAACGTTTAACTGACCCAGCCAAAAAATACGGGGCCAGTTGCCCCGTTGCTTAAACGTTTAAATTGTACCACATTTTCAACAGACTGTCAAGCACTGGAGGTTAGACTTCGGAAGTCTTGTCCTACTCAGGAGCACTCTCCGAGCATCCTGAGTAGCGCGGAGCAACGCGGAGCGGGTATCGAAGCCCATCCTGAGCGCGTTTGACGTAGATGGCTTTTTGTAATATACTATCACCTGATTCTTTCCCTTCACTACCGGACACTTTTTTTATTCTGCCACGAATTCCACGAATTCACACGAAGGTAACAGATCTTTCCCTCAGTTGGAGATAAGGAGGCAGCGATAGACATGGATCGAGAACAAACTTGGGCTTTGCTCACCGAGTACACCAAAAACGAGGGCTTGATCAAGCACGCCCTGGCAGTAGAGGCGGCCATGCGGGCCTATGCTCGTAAATTCGGCCAGGACGAGGAGAAGTGGGGCATCACCGGCCTCATCCACGACTTCGACTACGAGCAGCACCCCACCGCTGAGGAACACCCGGCCTGGGGAGCGAAACTCCTGGAGGAGATGGGCTGGCCTGAGGACGTCGTCTACGCTGTCCGAGCCCACGGCGACCACCTGGGGCTGCCCCGCAAGAGCCTGATGGACAAAGCCCTCTATGCCGTGGACGAGCTAACGGGACTCATTGTGGCCGTGGCTCTGGTGCGGCCTTCCAGGAGCATCATGGACGTGAAGATCAAGTCAATCAAGAAAAAGTGGAAAGACAAGGCTTTCGCCCGAGGAGTGCATCGGGAGGACATTGAGGAAGGGGCTGCGGACCTGGGTGTGGATTTGAACGAGCACATCGCCACAGTCCTTTCGGCCATGCAGGGCATCGCCGACGAACTGAGTCTAAGGTGAAAGCGAGATAGGATGGCGGAGGAGAAAAGGTTCTGCCCGACCTGTGGAGCTCAGGTTGCTCAGAGCGCCAGGGTGTGCCTGATGTGCGGAGCCCCTCTTAAAAGGCTCCAGCCTGGAAGACGGATCTCGATTCCGATCTTCATTTCGGCAGCATTCTTGGCTGCTATTATCTTGACGAGCCTGGTAGTCCTGCTGGTGTTTGGGTTCCAGCGGAAGCCGGAGACGACGAGCGTAGTTCTAACCCCAACCCCCACCACGACACCGACAGCGACGGCAACAGCGACGGCAACGGCAACCGCCACGCCCACGGTCACAGCCACAGCCACTCCCACTGCTACACCTACCTTCACACCAACAGCCACCCCTACCCCCACATCGACATCAACACCTACATCTACGCCCACCCCTACGCCCACTTCTACCTCTACCCCGCCCCCTACCAGAACCCCCACGCCAACCCCCATCATCTACACCGTGAAACGTGGCGATAACCTCTCCTCAATAGCGGCCATGTATGGCACCACCGTAGAGGCCATCTTGGAAGCCAACGGCCTGGCTCCGTCAACGATCCTGCGCATCGGGCAACAACTGATCATCCCCTATCCTGGGCCTACGGGGGGGGTGTTCCCCGAAATGCCCGCCATCTCGGGGAGCGAAGTGATCACTTACGTGGTTCAGGCCGGGGATAGCTTATACTCCATCGCCGCTCTATACGGAACCACGGTCGAGGCTCTCATGATGGTCAACGGTATAAAAGCTCCTGAGCTAATCCAGATTGGCCAAGAACTGATCATATCCTGGGGGACACCCACTCCAACCACCACATCCACGCCAGAGCCGACACTTACGCCGGAGCCAACATCTACGCCGGAACCTACACCCACGCCAACGATGACGCCGACGATGACGCCGACCTCCACTCCCTCGGCCACCCCCTCGGCCACCCCCCAATCCATGCCTACCCCCACGCCAGCGTTTCCATACCCGGCCCCGGCTCTGCTCGCCCCCGCCGACGGCCAGGTCTTTCAGGGAGCAGACGCGGTCATCGTCCTGAACTGGATCTCGGTAGGCATCCTGGCCGAGGACGAATGGTACGTTCTGAGGCTGCGATATGAGACCGAAGGAGCCACCCAGCCACCCGACGTCTGGACCAAGACCACGAGCTGGCGAGTGCCGGCCGACCTATACCCCCCGGCTGACACTGAACCTCGCCTCCTCCGCTGGGAGGTGACCATAATATGCCAGACATTCACCGGGCCAGGCGGGGCGCCGGAGGACGTTGACATTAGCCCCGTAAGCGCGACACGGAGTTTCTATTGGTATTAGCAAGTAATGGGGCAATGAGTAGCGAGGTGACGAGTAGCAGGTCAACGAGGAATTGAGGAATGTAAGAAGCCCCTTCCGATGGGAGGGGCTTCTTGAGTGGCGGCGACTGGACTTGAACCAGTGACCTAGGGCTTATGAGTCCCCCGCTCTGCCAACTGAGCTACGCCGCCATCTGGCTGATAATTAATAGCTGATAGCAGATAGCTTGAGCCTTTTCCAAGAAGCGCCACAAGCTATCCAGCCTCAGCTATTTGCTAGCAGGTAGCGGGGGTTGGATTTGAACCAACGACCTCCGGGTTATGAGCCCGACGAGCTACCACTGCTCTACCCCGCATCGTAAACATATTATACTACTTGACCAACTTTTAGTCAAACGGGAAACAAGCTGATCGCCTATTTCAGCCATCTATTGAAGAAGCTCCCCCACCACTCTCTCCAACGGGATACCCCGCTGGGGGGGCTCTCCTCCTGCGGAGGAGTTTGAGGAGCAATGGGAGCTTCCGGAAGATTGGGCACAACGCTGGTCTCCCCGGGCTTCACCAGCTTCCACTCTCTCCGAGCCCAGGAATCCACAAACTGGTCAGTCTGGACGTACCCCTTGAGCCGCTCCAGATAATCCCGCCTGTTCTCCTCGTACTCTATCCCCTGATCCAGTCGGGCTTCTTCGAGCTGCAAATTGCGGTAGAGGGCCACCTTGCGCCCAAAGTCCACCACCAAAGATAGCGCGATGGTAGCCACTATGAGAGCCACAAATTGGGTTAGCGATACGCCAGAGCGCCTCTTCACAGCAGTCATCGTTGTCTCTCCCATCAACTAAAGGCCAACCGGAAGGACAAATCTCGGTAGTGCCGAAGGTGGGATTTGAACCCACATGGGCTATTGCCCACTGCGCCCTGAACGCAGCGCGTCTGCCTGTTCCGCCACTTCGGCGTTCTCCCTCAGAGCTAACTATAATTTACCATGATTTGCCCTATTTGTCAAGCTTGACAACTCGCCTGGTCACAATGTACCATTCAGTGACGTTGCGGAAACGATCACTGGGATCGCCCATAGGACCCAACTGGACGCCCTGGACTTTCTCGTCCACGGCATAGGTGTAGATTGGATAGTAGAGAAGCAACGACGGCACTTCATCCACAAAGATCTCCTGGAAACGACAGTACAACTCGGCCCGCTTCCCTGAGTCGGTTGTACATCGCGCCTCCTCAAGGAGCCTATCAACCTCATAGCTTATGAAACCGGCATAGTTCTGCCCCTCAGCGTTCGCCTGGCTCGAGTGCCAGAGGGGATAAGGGTCAGGGTCGCCGTGCAGCTCCAGGTCAATCAAAAGGGCTTCGAACTCCCGAGGAATGAGGTATTCACGCACCAGTCCTGAACTTATCGCTCGAAGTGTGGCTTTCACCCCAACTGCCTCCCACTGGCGGGCGATCTCCCTGGCCAGTTCCACATGCAGAGGATCGTCATCGGTCAGCAGGGTGAAGGCCAACTTCACCCCCTCTTTTTCCCTGGCGCTCCCGTTGCCTTCCTCATCATTGTTATTGGCATCACCTGCTATGGCCAAGAGATCGGGAACGCGCCAACCTGCTTCATTCAGCGAATCCTCGGCCCGCTGAGGGTTGTACTCGTACTCAACGACGCTATTGTCATAGGCCCAGGTCTCCGGCAGAACAGGGCTGTGAGCCACCAATCCCTGGCCCTTCAACACCCGATCTACAAGCTCCTGGCGGTCAATAGCGTAGAGCAAAGCCTGCCTGACCAGCTTGTCCTGAAAGAAGGGCAGCTCAGGGTCTTGCAGATTCAGAAGTATGAGGGTGTAGCCTGGCCACCGGGCCGAGAAAAACTGCAACCCTGAGTTGGCTTCAACCACCTCGGGTAAGTCCTGGGGAAGAACACGGCTGATGCCCTGAACTTCGCCTCGCTCATAGGCGTCGAGGACGCTCTCATGATTGGGATAGAATCTAAATTCGATTTTGTTCAAATAGGGATGGGGACCGTAGAAGAGAGGGTTGGCCTGGAGAAGGGCGTGCTCAACGGTGACTTCCTCCAACTGGAAGAGGCCCGTGCCGGTGGGGTGACGATTAAACGGATCGTTGGGCAGCAACTCGGCGGGAACCTCGGCCAGGAGGTGGGCCGGCAGGATGCCAATGGCGGTGTAATCTAAGAATGGGGCGCAGGGTTCGCTGAGGGTGAACTTGATAGTGTGGGAACCGACCCTGGTGATCTCCACACTCCGCCAAAGCTCAGCCAGATAGGTGGCGCCCCGATAGCCGGGATCCTGCATTGCTTCAACGGTGAAAACCACGTCGTCGGCGCTGAAGGGGACCTCATCGTGCCAAAGCACATCGCGCCGCAGGTAGAAGGTGTAGACGAGGCCGTCGTCGGAGATCTCCCATCTCTCGGCCAGGTCGGGAATAGCCTCGCCCCTCTCATTTAACCTGGTCAAGCCATTGAAGATGAGAGAACAAAGCTCCCGATCCACCTGGTTATACTGGCAAAGGATGGGATTTATGTATTGCGCGTTGCCAGCCAGTCCCTCCACGTAGGTCCCGCCACCGCCGGGGACAATGACCGTAGCGAAGGTAAAGGTCAGATAGGCCAGCAAAGCGCCCAGCAAGACTATCCCCAGGAGGGTGATGACGACCTGCCAGCGGAAATGCTTGCTCAAGCCTCACGCCCCTTCCCTATCTCGACCGTCATTGCGAGGCACGGTTTCTTGTGCCGCCTGTCCTGAGCTTGTCGAAGGGAAGCAATCCCCAATTCGCGGGGTGGAGATTGCTTCGCTTCGCTACTCAGAAACTTCCTCTCACCCCAGCCCTCTCCCCAACGGGGCGAGGGAGCACGTCCCCTCTCCCTTGCAGGGAGAGGGTTAGGGTGAGGGTGGGACGTTTCTGCTCCCTACGGATGGCGCGATGCGCCATGGAAGACTCGCAATGACATCATCCGTCTGCTCATCATGCCACGATGACAATGATCGTAGCGAAGACAAAGAAAGCGACCACCAGGCCGACAGTGACGTTGAAGATGGTCTTCTCCACCCCGCGACGACTGGTGTATACCGCACCCTGGCCCCCAAAGATACCACCCAGGCCCGACCCCTTGGTTTGCAGCAAAACAGCCGCAATGAGGGCCGTGGATATGACGATCTGGATAATGTATAGGTAGGTGAGCAACTTGTGTTACCTCCATCGTGAACTGTGTACATTATACCACGTTATCCACTGGCGGGCAAATACACATTTTCGGCGCTTTGTGGTATAATAGCCTGGGGTCCTCAGCTTGCTGAGGGAGAGGCCAGCAACCCGCACGAGTTCGGGACTCCGAATAGATAGCAAGGAGTGCAAACATGAAGCCCATACACGAACAAATGGCCACCCTCATGCGTGGGGTGGATTTCGGCGACGAGCAGATCAAGCAGGTAATGGAAGAGGAGCTGCTAGAGCGACTGCAAGAAGCCCAACACGAAGGGAGGTCGCTGCGCGTCTACTGCGGCTTCGACCCCACGACGTCTCAGTTGACTTTGGGCCACACGGTGCCCATGCGAAAGCTGCGCCAGTTCCAGGAGCTGGGCCACCAAGCCATCTTCCTCATCGGCAGCTTCACCGCCCTCATCGGCGATCCCACCGACAGGAACAGCGCGCGCCCTCAGCAGACGCCCGAGCAGGTGGCCGAGAAGGCGAAGGGATATGCAAACCAGGCCTTCAAAATCCTGGACCCCGACGAGACCGAGGTGCGCTACAACGCCGACTGGCTGGCACCGCTGACCTTCGCCGATCTCATCAGGCTGGCCTCACACTTCACCGTGCAGCAATTCCTGGCCCGCGAGAGCTTCGCCAGGCGCCACGACAAGGGCGACCCCATCTGGCTGCACGAGTTCTTCTACGCGCTGATGCAGGCCTACGACGCTGTGGCCCTGGAGACCGACGTGCAGATCGGCGGGACAGAGCAGCTCTTCAACCTGATGGCTGGCCGCAAGCTGCAGGAGGCCCTGGGGCAGCGGCCCCAAATCTGCCTGACGCTGCCGATCCTGGTGGGAACCGACGGCCACCAACGCATGGGCCAGAGCCGAGGCAACTACATCGGCGTGAACGAGCCGCCGGAGGAAATGTACGGCAAGGTGATGAGCATCCCCGATCACGCCATGCGCAACTACTTCGACCTCCTCTCCAGCTTCGAGCCGGCCCAAATCGCCGACCTTGAGAAGAGAATAGCCAACGAGAGCCTGCACCCCATGGAGGCTAAAATGATGTTGGCCCAAGACATCGTCACCATCTACCACGATGCCGAGGCCGCAGCCCGCGCCGAGGCTCACTTCAAGAGAGTCTTCCAGAAAGGGAAGCTGCCGGAAGATATGCCCACCCACAAGCTGGCCGCGCCCCAGAACATCGTGGACCTGCTGGTAGAGGTTGGTCTGGCGCCGAGCAAGAGCCAGGCCCGCCGCCTCATCGCTCAAGGTGGGGTGCGCCTGGATGGGAACAGAGTGGAGAGCATCGAGGAACCGGTGATTCCCGAGGGAGAGGCGATCCTGCAGGTGGGCAAGCGGAGGTTTGTGAGGATTGTGTGATCAGTGTTCTAAGCCAAAATCTTCTTCGGCGTGGCCGGCAGGCTATAAATGCGCACCCCAGTGGCATTGTAGATGGCGTTGACGATGGCCGGCGCCGTAGGAATGAGAGAGATCTCCCCTATCCCCTTGGCTCCGTAGGGTCCCGCCGACGCCTCGTCCTCCACGATGATGGGCACAATCTCCGGCATACGCTCAATGGAGGGTATTTTGCACCTGGCCAGGGAGGTGCTCCTGGGAACGCCCTCCTCCATCACGAACTCTTCCTGCAAGGCGAAGCCCAAGCCCATCACTACCCCACCCTCGATCTGACCAGCCACGGCCAGGGGGTTAAGAGCCCTTCCCACGTCGTTGGCCGCGATGACCTTAAGCACCTTCACCTGGCCGGTGTTGGTGTCCACCTCCACCAGGGCGGCCTGGGTGGCGTAGCCGAAGGCGAAGTGCATGTCGCCGACCTCGCCCAAGGGAGCAGTCTCAGGGGCCTCGTAAACGACTGAGGCCCGCACTTCGCGCCCCTCCCCTTTGGCAAGGGCCACGGCCTCGGCTAGAGAGATGGACTTCTCGCCAGCGTGTATGCGCCCATCCTTGAAAACCAGGCTGTCGGGCGGAGCATACAATTCCTCGGAGGCGACCTGGGCCACAGCCTCCCTCACTCTCTCGGCCGCCAGACGGGCCGCGTTGCCGGTGATGAAGCTCTGGCGGGAGGCGGTGGTAGGGCCGCCGTCGAGGGTCTGGTCCGTGTCGGCTACGATGACCTCTACCGAATCGTGGGACAGCCCCAGCTCCTCAGCCGCCACCAGTGCCAGCACTCCCACCAACCCCTGGCCGACCTCGGCCGCCCCCGCCCGCACGATGGCCCGCCCACCATCGGTGAGCTCCACCTCGGCGCCAGCACAGTCCGCCGCCCCGCCGCCCAGACCCACGTTCTTGTAAGCGCAAGCGATGCCCCAACCCCTTCGGAGTTTCGAGTTTGGAGTTTCGAGTTTCGAGTTGACAGCTTGACGTTTGACGTTTGACGTTTCACGTTTTTCTAATTCCTTCTCCACTCTGTTGATGGTTTCCAGCAGTCCCACGCTTTCTCTGAGCACCTGCCCCGTAGCCGTCACCGATCCTACCCGCAAGGCGTTTTTGCGTCGTATCTCGAAGGGCGAGAGACTGAGCTGCTCTGCCAGGATGTCCATCTGGCTCTCCACCGCGAAAGCCGACTGGGGCACGCCGAAGCCACGGAAGGCGCCGGCGGGCACGTTGTTGGTGTAGGCAGCGTAGCAATCAATCTCGACGTTGGGCACGTCGTAGGGGCCGGTGGCGTGAGTGGCGGTGCGGGTCATCACGTGCTCGCTCAAGCTGGCGTAGGCCCCGGCATCGCCGTAGATCTCGGCCTGAACCGCGGTGAGCTGGCCGTCCCTGGTCGCTCCTGTTTTCAAGCGGATAGTGGTGGCGTGGCGCTTGGGGTGGACGATCAGGGACTCTTCGCGGGTGAAGACCAGCTTCACCGGACGGCCGGTGGCCTGAGCCAGGAGCGCCACATGGATCTGAACGGAGATGTCCTCTTTACCGCCAAAGGCCCCGCCCACCTGGGTAGCTTTCACCCGCACCTTCTGCTCAGGAATGGCCAGGCTGGCCGCGATCTGGCGGCGGTCGTCGAAGGGGATCTGCGAGCCCACGTGGACGGTGATCTTGCCCTTCGACAAGACTTCGGCGAGCTCAGTCGAGCCGCTCAGGACATGGCCCTCCCTGTCAATCGTAGCCACCCCCGCTTCGGGTTCCATGAAGGCGTGCTCCTGCCTGGGCGTTCGGTACTCCCTCTCCACGACGACGTCCGCCTCAGCAAAGCCCTGCTCCACGTCGCCCCTGCGCACCTGGATGTGCTTGAGGAGGTTGCCACTGTCGTGGACCAGGGGGGCGCCGGCGGCCAGAGCCTGCTGAGGAGAAGTCACCACCGGCAGAGGCTCATATTCCACCTCGATTAGCCCCAGCGCCTCCTCCGCTATCTCCTCCGTCTCGGCAGCGACCAGGGCGATGGCATCGCCCACGTAGCGCACCTTGTCGTAGGCCAGCACCGGCCAATCGGGGCGGACGAGGCCGTGATTCTTGGCGCCGGGGACATCGTCGGCGGTGAGGACGGCGACCACGCCGGGCAGGGTTTCGGCCCTGCTGGTGTCCACCCTCAAGATGCGGGCGTGGGGATACCTGCTGCGCAGCACCCTGGCATGGAGCATCCCCTCGAAGTAGAGGTCGGCGGCATAAGTTGCCTGGCCCGTGACCTTAACCCTGGCGTCGGGGCGAGGAACGGGACGCCCAACGGCGGCCAGCGGAGTTCCCGCCGTCGGGAGCTGCGGCGGCCTGCCCTCTGCCGCTCCCTGAACCGCCTGGATGATTCGAGTGTAGCCGGTGCAGCGGCAGAGGTTGCGTTTGAGCGCGTCTTTGATCTCCTCGTCGGAGGGATGGGGATTGGCGTCGAGCAGGGCTTTGGCGGCCATGATCATCCCCGGCGTACAGAAGCCGCACTGCACCGCCCCGTGTTCGATGAAAGCCTTCTGCAAAGGATGTAACTCACCGCTCGCAGCCTGTCCTGAGCGGCTCGACTGAGCTCGCCGAAGTCTTGTCGAAGGGGCCAGCCCTTCAATAGTCTCCACCCGCGCTCCATCGGCGCGGCTGGCCTTGAAGATGCAGGAGCGCACCGCCTTGCCATCCACGATGACGGTGCAGCTCCCGCAGTGGCCCTGGCCGCAGCCATTCTTGGTCCCCGTGAGATGCAACTCGTCCCGCAGCACCTCAAGCAGGGTGGTCTTGGAGCCGATCTCGATTCGATGGGGGGAGCCATTGATGTACATGGAAATCGTCTGTTTTTGCATTGATCAATTCCTCTTCTGTGTGGGACAAGCAGTTGTCCCTCTTCGTCGCGACAGGTGATTCGGGAGAGGAGAGTGAAAGACCTGTGCCTGGTACCAGGTGTGGAGGTGGAATAGGTGATCGGGAGCTCAATTTGCCGGCCTCCTGGCGACAACCATAATCTCCATCTCGTCGAGGTAAATCTTGCGCCGCCCCCAGTTCCCTGCGGTGCCACCCCAGATGTGTTCCACTTCTAACCCTGCCTGGCGAAGGAGCATGACCAGCTCTGTGGGCACATACTTGCGATCTCTCACCAACAGGCTCTTCTTGCCTTGCGGTGTATCCCACTCAACGGTGAAGACTTCAACCATCGTGACCGGATCAAACCCGCCATTTTCCACATCCTCCTGGGTGACCTGGCGAATCAGTCTACAGGCGTTGGGCGCGGTCAATATGAACTGAGCCCCTGGCCTGAGGGCAGCGTGTACGTTGCGGAGAATGGCCAGATCGTGTTCGATGGGATCATCCTCGCTGCCCAACAACGAGAAAGCTCCCTCGCACAGACAGATGGCCGCGTCAAACAGCTTATCTGGCTTGAACTGCGTCGCATCAGCGTGAATCAATTCGACCTCAACATTAGCTGCCCTGGCCGCCTTCTCCGCTTCAGCCAGCATCCCGGAAGAGATGTCCACACCCGTGACCCGATACCCCCGCCTGGCCAGCTCAACAGCGTGGCGACCGGCTCCACAGCCCACGTCCAGAATACGACTGCCCGCTGGAAGGCCCAGCTCCCCAAGAACAAACGCCACTTCTTCCACCGTGTTTTTGGTGAAGGAGTTGTCCATGTAAACCGGAGCGTGGCCGTCGAAGAACTCCTCCCACTCGTTTTTTCTCGTCATCTGTTACAACCCTCTCCTCAGGCGCCAAGGTGAATTCGTTTATTCGTTGTGTGATTCGTTGACAGACATGCCAAAACCATCCTCTCTGTCCTGTATGGGCCAGTGCTTGCTCCAACAGTTCTGCCACACCGGGCGCCCGGTCATTCGGTCTCCTGGTGTTCTGCTGCGGTCAGGGCCTTTTCCAACAAATCGGCCACTCCCAATGCAATTGCCCAGCGACGGAGATACGCCGAGTCAAGCAGCTCTCCCTGCACCTTGAGCACCCCCAACACGTCGCGCCACTGGCGATCTGAGACCTCGCCGCCCATGCGATACCATTCCAACTTGGTCAGGACGGTATCTTCGGGGCTGGCCACGTAGGCCGTGCGTTCTGGATCGGTGGCCACGACCTGGGCCGCGCGGCGCTCGAACTGCGCCCGGTCAAAGGGGCGCTGCTTGCGGACGAAAACATCCACCTTGAACATCGTCTCCAGATGGATGACGTTGAAGCTGCTGCGGTGACGGATGGCATCCCGGATGGATTCGGCGTCCACGTAGAAGGCGTCGCTCAGGGCCTGGGCCAGTTGCTCTGCGTGCTCAAGACGCAAATCGGCTACCAGGTCGGTGTCCGCGGTTGCCCGGGCCACGCCGTGTACAGCGCTGGCCAGCGACCCGCCGATCAGGTACGGCGCGCCCAACTCCTCTAACGCCTCAATGACCAACAACGTTACGGCTACAGGCTCAGAGAGCATCGGGGACCTCCTGTCCTCCCAACGGGCCATACACCTGGGCGGCCAGGTCGGGGCCGAGCAGCAAGTCTGCCAGGCGACGACGCAGCTCCTGGGGGGTGGCCTCAGGATGGCGTGTGCGCAGCCCGCTGAGGGCCAGCGTGTGCACGGCCTGGTTCAGTTGGCCTACCATAGCCAACTTGCGCCACGGTGGAGCCTGGCGCAGCAGTCCGATGAGTACCGCCTCGGCTTCGGGGCGAGTGTCGGGGAAGAGAGCACTCGTCGGGGGCTGTGAAATGTCCTGAACCGTCGGTAAGCGCTCTCCCTCGTTGATGGGGAAGGATTCTTTGATGAAACGGTGGTCGGTCTTGCTCATGGTGTCTCCTCCATCCTCTGGGAAATGTCCACCCCGGTCACTCGCGCCCCGCTTCTGGCCAGGAGCCGCGTGTTGTAGCCCTCTCCGCACCCCTCATTCAGCACTGTCTTCCCGCTGAGGTCCCCCATGAACTCAAAAAAGGCA
>CAZVCJ010000096.1:0-15193 GCA_964625745.1 uncultured Anaerolineae bacterium
TCTATGCGGTTGCGTAGCTGGCACCTCGCAATCAGTAGTTTTTTCAGTGGAGTCATATTTCGATCCTTTGCTTGGTACTACTTTGAAGCGTACCAGACTTCCGAAGTCTTTGAACAGCTTCCTGATGGCCTGTCTTCCTCATCAAGCCAGTTGTCTTGCGCTGATCAACCTACCGCGACAGACTTCGGAAGTCTCTTAGATAGCGCAGCTTCGATCTCTTCCACACCGATGGCCCCGGCACGCAGGATAGTCGGCGGGTCCGCAGTCAAATCCAGCACGGTGGAAGGGGTGCCACCAGGACACCGCCCCCCGTCGAGGATAAGCTCGATGCGCCCCCCCAGCTCTGCCTCCACCTCCTGAGCAGTGACGGGACTGGGACGACCGCTCAGATTCGCGCTGGTGCCGGCCAGGGGCGCGCCCAAAGCGGCGATCAAAGCTAGAAACACCGGGTGGTCGGGCACCCGAACAGCCACAGTGGGGCCGCCAGCACTGACGATGTCGGGGACGTTGTCTTTCCTGGGCAAGACCAAAGTCAAACCACCGGGCCAAAACCTCTCGGCCAGGAGCCAGACGGTCTCTGTGATTCCCTCAGCTACGAGTGGGAGATCGTCAGCCCGGGCCAGGAGGATGGGGATAGCTTTGTCCCGTGGGCGGATCTTGGCCACGTAGATTCGCTCCACAGCATCGGGTTGGAAGACATGGGCGCCAACGCCATAAACCGTGTCCGTGGGAAAGGCGACCAGGCCGCCCTCGGCCAGAATCCGGGCGGCTGTAGCAATGGCTTCCTCACTGGCAGGGAGCACTTTCGTCTCGAATCTCATAGTTATGGAGGTAGTATAACGCAATTTGCCGTCTTGGTCAAACTATAACCTCCCGATGGCCCCGGCAGCGTCGTCCTCTGTTCCCTTGCTCCCCTTTGTTCGCCGAGGGTCTCTGACCGAGGCGGGACGGGGCTCGGTCGGGAGACCTTCGCCCAACTGTGGTGGCGTATCCACCATCACGACTCTGTCCAGCCCAGCGTAGTCTTTGACGATTTCGACTTTCGCCGCTGGGAAGTGGCGTCGGGCCAGAGCGATTGCTGCCTCACCCTGCGTTGCCCCAATCTCCAACAGGACAACCCCTCCAGGTCTGATATGCTCCCCCGCCTGGGCCAGCAGGCGACGGATGTGGTCTAGCCCGTCGAGGCCGCCGTTCAGGGCTTCTCTCGGCTCGTAGCAATTGATCTCTGGTGGCAGTTGGGCCAACTCGGCCTGGCTGACGTAGGGCAGGTTGGCGACGATGAGATCAACGGGCTCTGGCAGCGGCTCCAGCAGGTGGCCCTGCAGCAAGTGGACGCGATCTTCCACGCGGTGGCGGCGACAGTTGCGGGCTGCCACCTCCAGGGCTCCGGAGGAGGCGTCGGTGGCATAGACCAGGGCTTGAGGCAGGTGCACGGCCAGGCTGACGGCGATGGCCCCGCTGCCTGTGCCAATATCGGCCACCACTGGACGCATATATAGCGCCGGCCGAGTAGGAGCGGAGCGAAGTATCGAGGCCAAGCGGGTCGCCCAAGGGCTGCTCGCTTGGTTTCGATACGCTTCGCTACTCAACCGACGCTCGCTCCCACAAGATTTACACACGCCCGCTGCCCGCCGCTGGCTGATCTCAATGGCCTTCTCGACCAGCAGCTCCGTCTCCGGACGGGGGATCAGCACCCTGTTGTCAACAAACAGATCGAGCCCGTAAAACTCCTTTTGGCCGACGATGTAGGCCACAGGCTCACTTCGTGCGCGTCGCTCGATCAATTGGTGGTAGTGGGCCAACTCAGTAGAACTTAGCTGGCTTTGGGAATGGACGTGGAGTTGAGCTCTGGTTATACCCAGGGCATAGGCCAGCAGAATCTCGGCGTCGAGGCGGGGGGTATCGAGGGCGCTTTGGGCTAGAGCCTGCTCTCCCCACCGAAGGGCTTCTCGCACAGTTGCTTCACCCGTCACTTCAGCTCAGCCCCGCTTCCTTCAGCTTCTCCGATTGCTCAGCGGTGGCCAACTCCTCGATGAACCGGTCTATGTCGCCCCCCAGCACGTCCTCCAGGCGATGGCTGGTGAGGCCGATGCGGTGGTCGGTCACCCGGTTCTGGGGGAAGTTGTAGGTGCGGATCTTCTCCGCCCGCTCTCCCGTGCCCACCTGGGAGCGCCGCACCGCGCCCACCTCCGCCAGTTGCTTTTGCTCCTCCTGCTTGTACAGCCTGGCCCGCAGGATGGCCATCGCCCGCGTCCGGTTCTGGAGCTGGGAGCGCTGGCTCTCGCAGGCAACGACCATCCCCGTGGGCAGGTGGGTGATACGCACCGCGGTAGCGTTCTTCTGCATGTGCTGCCCCCCCGGCCCGGAGGATCCGTAGACGTCTATCCGCAGATCGTTAGGATCTATCTCCACCTCCACTTCATCTACCTCGTGCAGGACGGCCACGGTGGCAGTGGAGGTGTGGATGCGACCGCTGGATTCGGTGATGGGCACCCGCTGCACCCGATGGACGCCGCTTTCGTATTTCAGCCGGGAGTAGGGGGAGGGGTCAGCCCCTTTCTTGCCCTTGACAGCGAAGACGACCTCTTTGAAGCCGCCTATGCCGGTCTCGTTCAGGCTGAGAAGCTCGGTAGCCCAACCGTGGCTCTCGGCATACCTGTTGTACATGCGATAGAGATCGGACGCGAACAGGCCCGCCTCATCGCCCCCCGCCCCGGCTCTGATCTCCACGATCACGTTCCGCTCATCCCTGGCATCCTTCGGCAAGAGCATCATCTTCAACTTATCCAGAAGGACCTCGTTTTGCCCTTCGAGCCTGGCGATCTCCTCCTGCACCAGGTTCACCATCTCCTCGCTTTCCTCGCCCTCCAGCAAGGTTCTGGTCTCGCTCAACTCGCTGGCGTTGGCCTTGTACTGGCGATACTTCTGGACCAGGCCCGCGATCTCGGCCTGTTCCTGAGCGTATTCTCTCACCAGATCATGGTCGGTGGCCACCTCAGAATCAGCCATAAGCTCGTTCAGTTCTTCGTAGCGCTCCTCAATAAGCTCTAACTTCTCTAGCATGTTCCCCTTCTTTGGAATTTGGACAAAGATAGAGAAACCAGGTTTTCTCGCTCCACAATGCCCTGCGGGGTGTCGAAAGCGTCCGCAATTGTGCGCGTTTTGGATACACAGGGTTCCAAAAACCCTTCGGGCTGAGCCTCAGGACGAAGCCTGGTTTCTGTCGGTTGGTTAGAATAAACTCAGTTGCTCTGCTTGCTCCAGGGGCTCGGCCTCGCCCAACTGCTCCGCTCCCTTCAGGATTTGAGGGATCTTGAGCATGTCCTCCTTAACGACCGACCGCCACTTGGGCTGGTGCAGGGCGGCGGCGGGATGGAACATGGGATAATAGATGCGCCCGCCGATGCGCTTGGGCTGGCCGTGGACGCGGGTGATCTGAGTGTTGGGAAAGTAGCGAGCCATAGAGAAGCGTCCCAGGGTGACGATCAACCTCGGCCGGACCAACTCGATTTGCTTGTCGAGGAAGGGCCTGCAGGCTGAGATCTCATCAGATAGGGGATCGCGGTTGCCTGGTGGCCGGCACTTGATGACATTGCAGATGTAGACCTCATCTCGTGTGAGGCCGATGTTGGCCAGAAGCTCCTCCAGGAACTTCCCTGCTGCTCCCACAAAGGGGCGGCCCTGCCGATCTTCGTGGAAGCCAGGAGCCTCGCCGATGAACATGATCTCTGCATTCTCAGGCCCCTCGCCGGGCACTGCCTGGGTGCGCCCCTTGCCCAGCTCGCAGCGCTGACAGGCCGCTATCTCTTCGTAGAGCTCGGTCAGTAAGGTCATGCGTTTTAGCTCCTCTCGACCAAAGTGAAAATCACCTCTGCCATTTCCGACAAGCAAAACTGCTTCCATCGCTCCTCCTTCCCTAAAAGCCTTCAGCCTCACCTCACATTATACCGCATCTAAGGCATTTTGTCCAAACTCCGGGTCAGCCTTTCCCGCAGCGCTCGCTTGAGCTGCTGGAAATGGCTTTGAAAGCTGGCTGAGGTCAGTCGCTCGGTAGACATGATCAGGGCGTCCTCGTCGCTGTCGCGATAGTAGCGCCGCCGCAGTCCAGCCTGTCGGAAGCCGTACTTGCGGTACAGGTTCTGGGCGGTGACGTTGGAAACACGCACCTCCAGAGTAGCCATGTCGGCTTCAAGTTCAGTAGCCCGATCGAGCATAGCTACCAGTAGCAGCTCGCCGATCCCTAGTCGCCGCCAGTTGGGTTGCACAGCAATGGTGCAGATGTGGGCCTCCCCGACCATCAGCCAGAAGCCGGCGTAGCCGAGGATAGGCAGTCGTTTCCCCAATCCGAGACACCGACGGACCCTGGCCGGCAAGCTCAACCCTGATCCCTCCATCCGACGCTGACGCACGACGAAATAGTGGGAGAGGTCGTTGTCCAGGAGCTCGTGACGGTAAGCGCGGGCAGACCAGGGCGAGGGGAAGGAGTCGTACTCGATCTCCATCACCGCTGTGATGTCTCGCAGTCGCATGGGCTGGACGACATAAGGGAGATCAGTGCAGTCCATACTCCATTTCACTTTATTGGTGGGTGGCGAAGATAGATGGGGGCCAACGTGGCGGGATCGTCTACCTCACCTCTTTCCAGCCGTTGCCAGCCCAGCTCTGCCAGATACCCCGCCCGCCGCAGCGAGGAGGCCGGCGAGGCCACTACCGCCTTGGCGCCCAGACGCCCTCGCAACAGTTCAGCGGCCTGGGCATCTATCTCGCCGCAGAAAAAAGTCCGGGTCTCGATATCGGCGCACAACTCCTCCACCGTCGTCAAGCGATAGTCGCCCTGTCTTCGCCACTGTCCTCCCCTCCGCCGATAGAGAGCGGCGGAAACCCGTTCCCGTCCGGCTTGCAGCACGGCGCATACGGGGCCTCGTTTTCGGCCTTGGGCATAGACCAGGGCATCCAACGTCGGTATCCCCATGAGCGGTATGGCCAGCGTCAGGGCCAGGCCCTTGGCCATGCCCAGCCCGATGCGCAATCCGGTGAAGGAGCCGGGTCCCAACGCTACGGCTATCCCCCTTAACTCCGAAGGCGAGACCCGTTGTCGTTCCAACATGCGCACCAGACCAGGGGCCAGTTCCACCGTGTGGCCGTTTGCCGAGCGCCACGTCTCTTCGGCCAGCACGCACTCTCCGTCGTACAGCGCCAGGCTAGGCATTCGTGTCGCGGTGTCAATAGCTAATAGCAATGTACTTCTCCTTATTCAATGAGGCAACGAGGCGGCGCTCGCCTCGTTGCCTCATTGCCTCGTTACCTCGTTGCCCTGTTGACTCGCCACCTCATTGAATTCCCGCAGCAATTCCTCATAACGATTCCCCACCGCATTCATCAGCAGGCCGCGCCTGGTCTCGTTTATGTAGCGTAGCTCGATCCACAGGTGTTCAGCAGGTAAGGCTGCTGGTGCGCGGTCGGCCCACTCGACGACGCAGACTCCTTCGCCGTAGAAGTATTCCTCGAGGCCCAGGGTCAGAGTCTCTTTGGCCTCCCCTAGGCGGTATAAATCTACGTGGTAGAATGGCAACCTGGCTCGCTCTTGCCTGTACTCGTTAATCAAGGTGAAGCTGGGGCTGGTGACAGGGCCTTCGATTCCCAGGCCCCGCCCGATGCCCTGAGCAAAGCAAGTTTTCCCCGCGCCCAATTCGCCCGCCAGACAGATCACATCGCCACCTTGCAAGAGCTCTCCTAGCTTAGCGCCAAATCGCCGCGTATGAGCCTCGCTGTGGCTGATCAAGTCCAAGCTGTATTCGTCCACCATCGAAACCACCTCTTCCACCCCACCATGCTCTCGAAGATGAGCAACAAGTCAACGAGTAGCACCTCAACGCGCACTCGTTGCCTCAATATTGTACAACTTTTATCCTTTCTCGACAAGCCGGCTAGCGGAAAAATGAAAATTGTGGTATCATAAGCTTACCACGATTCTGGGAAAGGGAGGATTACCCTGAATGAGGAACATCTGTGTCATCGGCGTTGGCTACGTTGGATTGGTCACCGGGGCCTGCCTGGCCGATCTGGGCAATCACGTGGTCTGTCTAAATCGGAACGAATCGAAGTGCGATAACCTCAAGCAGGACATCATGCCTATCTATGAGCCTGGGCTGGAGGAGGTCGTGCGGCGCAACCATGCGGCCGGGCGTCTGGATTTCACCACCTCTTATGACGAGGCTCTGAAGGATGTCGAGTACGTGTTCATCGCGGTGGGCACTCCTTCTGGTGCTGGGGGCGAAGCTGATTTAGCCCACGTAAACCAGGCATCGGAGGGCATAGCCAAACGCTTGCATCAACCGACCATCATCATCAACAAGAGCACTGTGCCCATCGGCACCGGCGACTGGGTGGCGGACATAGTCAGGGAGAACATGCCCGACCAGGGCGTAGAGTTTTCGGTGGTCTCCAACCCTGAGTTCCTGCGAGAGGGATCGGGCGTCTACGACTTTATGAATCCCGATCGTATCGTCCTGGGCTCGCTGGATCCGGCAGCGGCGCACCGGGTGGCCGAATTATACTACCCCTTGCAGGCTCCGATCATCATCACTGACCTGCGCACGGCGGAGATGATCAAGTACGCCTCCAATGCTTTCCTGGCCACCAAGATCTCGTTCATCAATGAGATAGCCAACATCTGCGAGGCGCTGGGAGCTGACGTGACGGAAGTGGCCCGCGGCATGGGCCTGGATCAGCGCATCGGACCGCAGTTCCTGGGGGCAGGTGTAGGTTGGGGAGGCAGTTGTTTTCCCAAGGACGTGAAAGCTCTGGCCCACATGGCGGCCACCCACGGCGCTCACCCCCAGTTGTTGCGGGCGGTGATGGAGATCAACTACGACCAGCGCAAAAGGGTGATACAGAAACTACGAGACATCTTGGGTGGCTTCCGGGGGAAGACCATCGGCGTCCTGGGCCTGGCCTTCAAGCCAAACACCGATGACATGCGAGATGCGCCCTCCATTGAGATCATCCACATGCTCCAGCACGAGGGGGCGCAGATCAAGGCTTACGATCCCCAGGCCGTGGAGACGGCCAGGCGGCTATTGACCGACGTCGAATACTGTGATAACCCCTACGCTGTCGCCAAGGATGCGGATGCCCTGATCCTCATGACCGAGTGGAACGAGTTCAAGCAGTTGGACATGATGCGGATCAAGGAGGCGATGCGCCAGCCGATCCTGTTGGATGGTCGCAACATCTACCAGCCTGGGAGGATGAGGGAGATGGGCTTCACTTACCGTGGCATGGGGCGCGGCTATAACGAGGCGGTATGACAGAACTGCGTCTTTTCTCCGTTGGGGTGGACATCATTGAGATCGAGCGCATCGAAGCCGTTTCGCGGCGGCACGGCGAGCGTTTCCTTCGGCGGGTGTACACCCCAGCAGAGCAAGCCTATTGCCGAGGGCGGGTGCCAGAGCTGGCGGTCCGCTTCGCCGCCAAAGAAGCGATCTCCAAAGCCCTGGGCACCGGGCTGCGGGGTATCGCCTGGTGCGAGATGGAGATCCTCGGTGACGAGCGGGGCAAACCTCTGGTTCATTTGCACGGGCGGGCCAGGGCGCGGGCCGAGGAGCTGGGTCTGACCGAGTTCGCCGTCAGCCTTTCCCATTCGCGGGATTACGCTGTGGCCTTCGTGGTGGCGGCTGGGGCAGGGGAGGTTGAATGAATGGAACGGTTTGAAGAACTACGGGAAAAGATTTTGCCGGTGCTGCTACCCTGCGGCGTGAAGCGGATAGCCCTATTTGGATCGGTGGTCAGAGAGGAGCATACGCCGGAAAGCGACATTGACATTCTGGTGACGCTGAAACCCCGGCCCGAAAGACCTCCACTTGGACTTTTCAAATGGATAGAGTTGGAAGAGGAACTGGGCGAGAGATTGAGTCGTAAGGTTGATCTGATAAGTGAAGATGGCCTCAGTCCTTACATTCGCCCTTACGTGGACAGGGAGAAGGTGATTTTGTATGAAGAGTGATGCCGTTTTCCTGCACCACATCTTGGATGCCATAAACCGCGTAGAGCAATACCTGGCTGGTGTTTCCTATGATCGCTTTCTGCAAGACACTCTTCTGCAGGATGGGATCGTTCGACAGATGGAGATAATCGGTGAAGCCGCGAGGAATGTTTCCAAAGACTTGCAGAACGCTCATCCAGAACTCTCGTGGGGCAAAATGATTGGGATAAGAAACATACTGATCCACGCCTACTTTCGGGTTGACCTTTTCATCGTGTGGGATACCACTCAGTCTGATCTCCCATGCTTGAGGCAGCAAGTTGAGCAACTTCTTGAGGAGATGAACGAAGACGATAGTGAAGCATAGCAGCCAATCAACTGTTCATTGTACGTGATCAGCGTATTGCAGTTGAGTGGCTATCAACCAACTCTGATTAACAGGAGGAATTCAAGAAGTGAAAAAGAAAGGACGAGTTTTCTCAGGTGCGCGGCCCACGGGGCGCCAGCATCTGGGCAATTACCTGGGCGCTGTCCGAAACTACGTGGACTTGCAGGATGAGTACGACTGCGTCTACTGCGTGGTTGATCTGCACGCCTTGACCACCCTGACAGATACTGAGTACCTCAAGGAGCACACCTACGAGATGGTGCTGGACTGGCTGGCGGCGGGGATGGATCCGCAGGACACCATCATCTTCGTCCAGTCTCACGTGCCCCAGGTGACGGAGCTGCACACCATTCTGTCTATGGTCACGCCGATGGGCTGGTTGTCGAGGCTCCCTACTTTCAAGGAGAAGGTTCGCCAGCAGCCCGACAACGTGAACTATGGCCTGCTGGGATACCCGGTGCTGATGGCCGCCGACATCACTCTCTACAAGGCCGACGCGGTGCCCGTGGGCGATGACCAGGCTCCACATCTGGAATTCACCCGCGAGATCGTGCGCCGCTTCAACCACCACTTCGGGGAGACCCTGATTGAGCCTGAGATGAAACTGACCGACGTCCCCCGCGTGCTGGGCACCGATGGGGTCAACAAGATGAGCAAGTCCCTGAACAATCACATCGAGCTGGCCGCCTCGCCCGAGGAGATCCGGAAAAGGGTGATGACCATGGTCACCGACCCCGCCCGCCAATATCGCACCGACCCCGGCCACCCTGAGGTCTGCAACGTCTACCACTTGCACGAGCATTTCCTGCCCGATCCTGAGGCCATCGTTCAGATTGATGCTGACTGCCGCAACGCGACCATCGGCTGCGTGGAGCACAAGAAGTGGTTCGCCAGAGACCTGGCCGATTACTTCGCTCCCTTCCGGGCCCGTCGGGCAGAGATGGCCGCTGATCCCGACCACGTCTGGGAGGTGCTGGCCGACGGGGCTGCCCGTGCTCGCGTCATCGCCGCCGAGACCCTGGCCGAGGTGAAGGAGAAGGTAGGGCTTCCGTAGGTAGAAAACCCCCGCGACGAACTCCTAATCGTGGCTGTGCGGCCACTGGGTCTTGACAGGACGGAGTTTATGCTACATATTTCTCTGGGGGACTAAGGATGAAATATCTTGGCTTCTTTCTCACTGCCACCATTTCCCTGATGTTGACAGCGTTCGCTCCTTTGGGCGGGAGCACACCCCTTGCTCCAGTTGAGGTGCAAAACGCCACCCTGCAGAATCCCACCATGCGAGTAGACCCCGTCGAGTCGGTTGTAGAGGTCGGCGAGACCTTCACTATCACAGTGATGATAGACGAGGCCAGCGATCTGGGCGCTTTCCAGTTCGACCTGCTCTATATCACCACCACGGTGACGGTGGACGGCGTAGCCTTGGGTGATTTCCCAGGCAGCACGGGGCGGACAGTCATCCCCGTCGTCCCCATCGTAGACAACCAGGTGGGGAGGGCTAGATTCGGAGCGTGGACCCTCGGCAGTGCTCCAGGCCCTGATGGTACAGGCGAATTGGCTATCGTCACCCTCATGACTCAGGGCGTAGGCGTCAGTACTCTCGATCTGCAAGAAGTCCAGGTGCTGGACACGAACGCCCGGCGCCAGACGCCCACTGTCGAGGATGGCATCGTAGTGGCAGGTGGCACGCCTGGCCAGGAAATCTACTTGCCGCTGGTACTGAAAGGCTGGTAGATAATGGAGATGACAAAATTCGATGAGCTTCAGGACAAGATGGAAAGAGTGGGCTTTGTGCGCTGGCTCACCATCTTGCTCGTCATTGCCCTCCTGCCCACGCTGGCGATGGCCGCGCCTCCGCTTTCCCCCGCCGAGGTGAACCTGGCCCGGCAGGATCCCACGGTGCGAATAGACCCCGCCGAGTCGGCTGTGGGAGCGGGTCAGACCTTTCCTGTCTCGGTGATGATTGACGAGGCCGACGATTTGGGCGGCTTCGAGTTCACCCTGCTCTTCGTCGCCACGACGGTGACGGTGGACAGTGTGACCGTGGGCGATTTCCCCGGCAGCACGGGACGGGAGAGCATCCCCGCCGTCAACATCATAGACAACCAGGCAGGAACGGTCAGTTGGGGAGTGGTCACTGTCGGCAGCGTCCCCGGCGCCAGCGGGACAGGCGTGTTGGCCATCGTCACTCTCACTGCTCAGGGCTCCGGCGAAAGCTTCCTCAATTTGCAGGACGTTACGGTACTGGACACCAACGCTCAGCGCCAAACAACTACCGTCGAGGACGGGGTCGTCCGAGTGGGATTCGCCATCTACTTGCCCCTGGTCCTGAAAGACTGGTAAAAAAACAATGATGAGGGCGGCGAGATTTGATGGGCTCCGGAGTAGGATGGAAAAGGCGGGTCTCAAGTCCTGGCTCATCATCTTCCTGACCTTCTCCCTCCTGCCAACGCTGGTAGGGGCTGCCTCTTCGCTTTCCCGAGATACAAGCCTGTCCGTGCAGGGCCCCACGGTGCGCATAGAACCCGTCCAATCAACGGTAACAGTGGACGAGAGTTTCACTGTCTCGGTGATGATTGACGAGGCCGATGATCTGGGTAGCTTCCAGTTCGACCTGCTCTACACCCCCGCTGTCGTCACTGTAGACGACGTGACGATGGGCGATTTCCTGGGGAGCACTGGGCGGAGCGTAAGCATCCTCGGCCCCACCATAGACAATGAGGCAGGGGAGGTCTCGTTCGGAGGGTTCACCTTGTTCCCTTCCCCTCCGGGGCCTGACGGGACAGGAGAGTTAGCTATCATCAGTCTCACTGCCCAGGGAGAAGGACAGAGCAACCTTGACCTCCAGGATGTCCAGGTGACGGACACGGACGGCGGCGTTCAGGAGGCCACCGTGGAGGATGGTACGGTCGTAGTAGGGGCCGCGCCGACTTCGACCCCCACTGCCACCCAAACCCCCACGCCGACCGCTACCTCCACAGATACGCCCACCCAGACTCCAACAAGCACCCCGACGGCGACGGCTACCGCTACCTCCACAGATACGCCCACCCAGACTCCAACAAGCACCCCGACGGCGACGGCTACCGCTACACCTACAGCCACGCCTACGGCCACGCCGACGTCAACTGGGACCGCAGCGGCAACGTCTACTCCTACAGCCACCAGCACCCCGACCCCTACGCCCAGCCCCATAGCGACGGCAACATCTACAGAGACCGCAACAGCGACGCCTACCCCTACGGAGACGGAGAGTCCAACCAGGACACCCACAGCGACCCCCACCGTGACAGCCACTCCAACGCCGATGGTGACACCGACGTCTACGGGCACGCCAGTGATCACCGTCTCTCCAGGTGCAGCACCAGTTGGAGAATGGTTCGTATTCATTGGCTCTCATTTCACTCCAAATGGGTTAATAGAGGACTGGTTCTCCGGTCCAGACCAGACCCCGCACGAGCTTGAGCAGTTTTGGGCCGATTCCTCCGGTGGGTTCGTCCGCAAGCATAACTGGACGGAGGCCTGGCCTGCGGGCACTTACACCTACCTGGCTTTTGATTTCACCGAGTGCTTCTGGGCATTTGTGCAGTTTGAGATGACCGAGTCTCTAACGTATAAAGCCTACTTGCCGATCATCGTGAAGCATTATTGAGAGCCTCACATTTTGCACCCTTGAAATCTCTATTCGAGCCCGCTGGAGTTGAGGCTTTAGCCGGTTCTGACCCAAAAACTCGCCTGAAGGATTGATCTCCTACCTCTTCCTTAAAATCTTCGCCAACCCCTTGACATCCGAAACGTTTTGGAGTATAATATAACTATCTCCAAAACGTTTCGGATTTTCTGTTTGTCCCCGTACCGAGAGAGGAAAAGACGATGAGTGTCACCCTCAAGGACATCGCTCGTAAGGTCGGTTACTCGGTTACCACCGTCTCCCGCGCCCTGAATGACTACGACGACGTCAGCCAGGAGACGAAGCAGCTCATCAAGCGCGTAGCCCAGGAGGTGGGCTACCACCCCCACGTCATTGCCCAAAGTCTGCAAAGAAGGCGCACCAACACCGTGGGCTTCATCGTCCCCGCCACCGATCGTTACCTCTCAGACCCCTACTTTCTTGAACTTCTGGCTGGCATAGGGGACGGGGCCGCTAGCTGCGATTTCGACCTTCTTGTCTCCACCTGTAAGCCCATGGATACCAAAGAGCGCGTGGTCTACGAGAGGATGGTCAAAGGCCGCAGGGTGGATGGCATCGTCGTAGCCCGTACCCGCTGCAACGATGAGCGGATCGCCTATCTGGTGAGCGAGGGATTCCCCCTGATTGCCTTTGGCCGCACCGCTTCGGACCTGGATTTTCCCTACCTGGATGTGGACGGGGAAGAGGGTGTCTGCGAAGCGGTAAAGTACCTCATTGGTCTTGGGCACCGACGCATCGGTTTTATCTCTCCCTCTATGTACCTGATGTTTGCGGAGCATCGCCTAGCCGGTTACAAGCGAGCCCTGCAAGATAATGGCCTGGAGCTCGACCCCGCCCTGGTGATCGAGGGCAACCTGACTCAATCCGGGGGTTATCAAAGGATGGAGCAGCTTCTCGACCTGGAAGAGCCCCCTACGGCCGTCGTCACTGGCAACGATCTGATGGCCTTTGGAGCGATGGAGGCGGCCCAGGAGCGGGGTTTGGTCGTCGGCCGTGACGTAGCCGTGATCGGCTTCGACGACGTACCCCTGGCGGCGCATTTCCATCCCACCCTGACCACCATCCGTCAGCCCATCTACGACATCGGGAAGATGCTCTCTCAGACGTTAATCAAAATCATCAAAGGTGAGGAACTGGCCCAGCGCCAGATCATCTTGCAGCCAGAGCTAGTTGTCCGAGAATCCAGCGGAGTTGGATAGCTGAAACTAAGAAAGGGGGTGATAGATCGAGCATTCTCGTCGTTTTAACCGCCCAGACGCTCGCTGAGAGCGTCGCCAGTAAAATCCCAAATCAATTAAGGAGGAGCTCGAAAATGAAAAGGTTAGTAACGTTACTGTTAGTCGTAGCCGTGTTGGCCAGCTTCGTGGCCTGCGCCGCGCCCACCCCTCAGGTGGTCGAGAAAGAGGTGGTGGTCGAGAAAGAGGTTCCGGTCACCGTCGAAGTAGAGAAAGAGGTGATCGTCGAGAAACCGGTGGTCCAGACCGTGGTCGTCGAGAAAGAGGTGCCGGTCGAGGTTAAGAAGACCGTCGTCGAGTTCTGGACGACCGACAACGAGGAAGAGCGGGTGACAGTGTACGAGGCAGTCGCAAATCGTTTCATGGCCGAACACCCTGACATAGACGTCCGCATCGTCCCGATTGATGAAGCGAGTATATCGCAACGCATCGCCACGGCACGGGCCGCCAACCGTCTGCCAGACATCGTGCGCATGGGCATCGAGCGCGTGGCAGCCTTCGCTGCTGACGAGATCCTGGACGAGGCTGCGGCTGAGGCTGTGATTGCCGACCTCGGCGAGAATGACTTCCGTGCTGGTCCGCTGGACATGGTCACCGATCCTGCCACCGGCAAGCGCGCTGCCGTGCCTTTCGACGGCTGGATCCAGGCCCTCTGGTACCGCGCCGATGTGTTCGAGGCGGCCGGCCTCAACCCGCCGGTGTCCTGGGACGACATCAACGCTGCCTGCGACAAGCTCCCCGGCACAGGCAACCTGATATACGCCCTCGGCCTGGCCACGGATCCGGGCCAGAACTACCCGCATCAGGTCTTTGAGCAAGTGGCCATATCGAACGATGCCTGGCCGTTTGACGAGGCAGGCAACGTCACCATGGACACGCCGGAGATGGCCGAGGCGCTGCGGTTCTACACCAACTTGCAGTGCTGTGCCCTGCCCGGCCCGCAGTACTGGCAAGGGGCGCGTGAGGCCTACGAGCTCGACCAGGCTGGCATGTTGTTCTACAGCACCTACATCATGGACGACCTGGTGGAAGGCTCTGGCCTGGCGGAGGGCGGCAAAGTCGCGATCCCCGTAGAGGACCTGCCGTTCAAGACTGGCTTCGCGCCGCAGATGGCCGGTCCGAATGGCTCCGCCTCCTACGGCCAGTTGGTGACCTTCGGCATCATGAAGGGCGCTGATCCTGAAGCACAGGAAGTGGTCAAGTGGTTCTTGACTGGCCAGAATTACCAGGACGTCCTGGCGCTGGCCCCCTTCGGCAAGGTGCCCGTGCTGAAGAGCGCGGTGGCCGGCTGGAGTCAACTCAGCCCCTTCTTCGCCTACTACTCGGATGAGACGATGGCCCAAATCGCCAACGGCTACGAGACCATGCAGCGCTGGCTCTTCCGCCCGGACTACGACGCTACAGAGCGGGCCGTGGTCGGCGACATCGAGGCCCGGCTGCTGATCCCGCAGGCCATCAGCAACATCGCCCTGGAAGGTACCATGACGCCTGAGACCGCAGTCGCGTGGCTTCAGGAACAGGTCGAGGCCATGCTGGCTGAACGACAGTAAGCAAACTCAGACCAACCGCTGGGGACGCAGCACAACGCTGCGTCCCCAGCATTAACCTTACCCCGCGTCGGTGTCATTGCGAGTCTTCCATGGCGCGTCGCGCCATCCGTAGGGAGCAGAAACGTCCCACCCTCACCCCTTCGCTCCACTCAGGGCAGGCTCTAACCCTCTCCCTGCAAGGGAGAGGGGACGTGCTCCCTCGCCCCGTTGGGGAGAGGGCTGGGGTGAGGGGAAGTTTCTGAGTAGGAGCGTTTTTTTGCGACGAAGCAATCTCCTTGCTGAACAAAGGCGGGGATTGCTTCGCAAAAAGCGCTCGCAATGACATCGTAAGTGAATCTGGAGGCA
>CAZVCJ010000097.1:0-14986 GCA_964625745.1 uncultured Anaerolineae bacterium
GTCAAGCTGGTGGTGCCCATAGAGGGCACTAAGTTCAGCGATAATTACTTCGACCTCTTTCCCGGCCAGGAGCGGGTCATAGAGGTCTGGAACGAGGCAGACCAGCGGCTGGAAGAGAACGACATAGCAGTGAGCTGCCTCTAGCAGAACCAAAAGTGGGATAGACGACAGACTACTGATACGGGAGGATTGTTAATGTCAACGATCACTTCTTTTCCACCTGACTTCATCTGGGGGGCAGCCACCGCGTCGTACCAGATCGAAGGGGCGTGGAACGAGGACGGCACGGGCGAGAGCATCTGGGATCGCTTCAGCCACACGCCCGGCAAGATCGCCAATGGCGATACGGGCGACGTTGCCTCCGATCACTACCATCGCTGGCGTGAGGACGTGGCCTTGATGAAAGAGGTCGGTTTGCAGGCCTATCGCTTCTCGATAGCATGGCCTCGCTTGCTGCCAGAAGGACGAGGGCGCGCCAATCAACCGGGGTTGGATTTCTACGACCGGCCGGTAGATGGGCTGCTCGAAGCGGGAATCGAGCCTTTCGCCACCCTCTACCACTGGGACTTGCCGCAGGCCCTGCAAGATCGGGGCGGCTGGCCCGCTCGGTCCGCCGCCGAAGCCTTCGTGGAGTACGCGGACCTGGCTTCTCGCACCCTGGGGGACCGCGTGACATACTGGATGACGCTCAACGAGCCTTTCGTCAGCGCTATTATCGGGTATCTGGAGGGACGGCACGCTCCTGGTCACTCCGATCTCGACGAGGCGCTGGCAGCGGCGCATCACTTGCTGTTGGCGCATGGCTGGGCCGTTCCCGTCATCCGCCGCAACAGTCCGCGGGCACAGGTTGGTATCGCGCTTAACCTGAGCCCCTATTCCCCGGCCTCCCCCAGCGCCGACGACCGGGCCGCAGCCTGGCAACAGGACGGCGTTGTCAACCGCTGGTTTCTCGATCCGCTCTCAGCGCGGGGCTACCCGCCCGACATCGTGCAGCACTATGGACGCCCCATGGACTTCGTGCAGGCTGGCGATCTGGAGGCCATAGCTGCTCCCCTCGATTTCCTGGGGGTGAACTACTATACGCGCGGCGTAGTGCGCAGCAGCGTGGTGCCCGAGGCCGAGAATGCCCCCCGCACGATTTTCCCCAACCCGGAGAGAACCGAGATGGGATGGGAGGTCTACCCGGAGGGTCTTTACGAGCTGTTGGGGCGGTTGCATTTCGACTACCGTTTCCCGGCCCTCTACGTCACCGAGAACGGCGCCGCCTACCCGGATCAGATTGGTGCCGACGGGCGGGTGGATGATCCGTCGCGCGTGGCGTATCTAAAGACCCACTTCACCGAAGCGGCCGGGGCCATCGTCGCAGGGGTGCCGTTGCGAGGCTACTTCGTCTGGTCGTTGATGGACAACTTCGAGTGGGCGCACGGGTACTCGAAGCGCTTCGGCTTGATCTACGTGGATTACCAGACACAGCGGCGCGTGTTGAAAACCAGCGCGCATTGGTATCGTCGGGTCATCGCCGCCAATGGTGTGGCGGATTAGGTGACAGGTGCGACGCCCCCCCTATCCCCCCCAACGTTGGGGGGGGGCGGGGGGGGCGTCGCACCTCTACGTAATTGAGGGGTGTGCATAAATGGTTGACGAGGGTACTGTCAACGGATTCAGGGAGCGGATTGAACGGATTGAACGGATTGAAGGCGGCTAGCATCTGTTCAATCCGCTCCAGAAATCCGTTGGCAGCTCGCTCCGCTACACCCCAACGAATTATGCACACCCCTCACATAATTGGGGAGGTTTGGCCATGCGGTATGGATACTTCGATGACGAGCATCGGGAACACGTCATCACCAACCCGAAGACGCCGGTCAAGTGGATCAACTACGTGGGGACGCTGGCCTTTGGAGGGATTGTGGACCACACCGGCGGGGCGCTAATTTGCAGGCAGGACCCGGCCCTCAACCGCATCACCAAATACATTCCTCAACTCCCCAGTTCGGAATTCAAGGGGGAGACGCTGTACCTCCGCTTCAAAAAGGAGAATGGGTACAGAGTCTTCTCCCCCTTTTTCGTCCCCACGTTGGATCCCTACGACCTCTACGAGTGCCACGTGGGGCTGGGCTACACCCGCATCGTCTCTGAGTTCTACGGAATCAGGACGGAGGTGACGATTTTCGTCCCTCTGGGAGACAGCCGGGAGATCCGGGACATCCGCATCACCAACGTCTCCGACCAGCCTCTGGAGATTGAGGCCATCCCCGTGGTCGAATACACGCACTTCGACGCCCTCAAGCAATTCACCAACGCCGACTGGGTGCCCCAGACGGTGCAGAGCAAGGCGTATCCCGATGAAGAGGGCCTGCTCATCCTGACCCAATATGCTTTCATGAACAAGGACACCCGTATCAATTACTTCACCTCGAATCGTCCGGTTTCCTCGTTCGAATCGGACCGCGGCCGATTTCTGGGCGACAACGAATACGGCACCTGGGCCAATCCCCTGAGCCTGCAACAGGAGGAGCTCAGCAACCACGAGGCCCAGCGGGGAGACAACATCGCCGCCCTGCTTCACCACCTGGGGACCATTCAACCCGGCCAGATCACCCGGCTGATCACTCAACTGGGACAGGATGCAAGCGTCGAGAAGGCCCTGCCTGCGATCCGTCGTTATCGGGACCCGGAGCAAGTGGATCGGGCGCTGGAGGAATTGGCCGTCTTCTGGGACTCCTATCTCTCCAAGATGCAAGTCGAGACCCCCGACGCCAACACGAACAGCCTGCTCAACATCCACAACCCCAGGCAATGCCACACCACCATGAACTGGTCCAGGTACCTCTCGCTCTATCAGCTTGGCTTAGGCGCCAGAGGCATCGGCTTCAGAGACAGCTCCCAGGACGTGATGGGGGTGCTGGTCAGCGCACCCGAAGAGGGCAGGAAGCTGATCCATAAACTCCTACAGGTGCAAAAGCGAGATGGCTCCGCCATGCACCAGTTCAACCCCCTGACCATGGTGGCCAACGAGGGCCATTCCAGGGAAGTCGAGGGAGCTCCCGGATATTACAGCGACGACCACCTGTGGATTGTGCTGGCCGTCACCGCCTACCTCAAGGAAACGGGAGACTTCGCCTTCCTGAATCAGGTAGTGCCCTACTACGAAAAGGACAAAGAGGGACAGCCTCTCGAATCAGGGACGGTGCTTGACCATCTGGGCCGCGCCATCGAGTTTACCTGCAACGACGTGGGGGCGCACGGGCTGCCGCTGCTGGGCTTCGCCGATTGGAACGACACAGTTAACTTGAGGGAGGGGGCGGAGTCCCTGTTTGCGGCCAACCTGTACGGCAAGGCTTTGCTGGAAATGATCGAGCTGTCACAGTATCTTGGCGACGCGGAAGGGGCAGCCCAATACACCGCTTACTACGAAATGATGAGGCAGCGGGTGAACGAGCACGCCTGGGACGGCGAGTGGTACGTGCGGTATTTTGATGCTGACGGCAGCGCTGTTGGCTCTCAGGCAAATACTGCGGGGCAGATCTATGCCAACGGACAGTCGTGGCCAGTGATCTCGGGTTTTGCCCCTCCGGACCGGGCAAAGGCGGTCTTGGATGCCGTGTACCGACGGCTTAACACCCGCAATGGCATCAAGCTCAGCACGCCGGGATACAACGGCTTCGACCCGGCCAAGGGAGGAATCACTACCTACCCGCCGGGAGCAAAGGAAAACGGTGGCATCTTTCTACACACCAACCCGTGGGTCATCATCGCCGAAACGATGGTCGGGAATGGAGACCGGGCCTTCGAATACTACGATCAGATCAACCCGGTAGCGAAGAACGACAAGGTAGATGAATTTGAATGTGAGCCCTACGTCTATCCCCAGAACATCCTGGGCGACGAGCATCCCCAGTTCGGATTGGCCCGCAACAGTTGGCTCACTGGCACCGCTTCCTGGGCCTACCAGGCCGCCACCCAATACATCCTGGGCGTCAGACCGACCTATGAGGGGCTGCAGATCAATCCTTGCATACCCGGAGAATGGGATAGCTTCGAAGTAACCAGGGAATTTAGAGGGGTAGTTTACCAGATCGAGGTCAAAAACCCCGATCATGTCTGCAAAGGGGTGAAGTCCGTCAAAGTGGCTGGCAAAGAGGTTGCAGGCAACGTGGTGCCTGTTTTTGGGGACGGCAAAGCTCGTCAGGTTGAGGTCATCATGGGGCGAAGTAGCATCAAGCAGCTCTGAACAGGGCCCAGGCTTGCCTGGTCAGCTCGACGAACCCCCTCAGCCCCTGAACCTGATAGACGGGAATGGCGGGGTTCATGCCGTAGAGAGGATGATCGGGGTAAAACTCCATGATTTTGCGCGCTGCCTCCTCGGGCGAGAGGCTCTGCAGCTCCGGGGCATCCCAGCCCCAGGGATCTGGCAGGCCAAGCTCGGTCATCACCTGGGCGGCGGTAACGAAGGCCGTATACTCCTGCTCAAACGAATCTGAGATGTATTTCTGCTCTATGTGCGAAGCCTCGTGAGCCAGGCTGTTGATGAGCCAGGGTGTATTATTGAGCGAGCCTTTGCCGATGAGTACGAGCCTCACCAGATTCACGGTCATCGAAGCTCCGTCCAGCTTGCCTGTGGGATCAAGAATGTAGCGCGCCCTTCGCCGGGCGGAGGACTCGGCCAGCCGACTGCCGGTGGCCGTGCCCATCATTTCCTCGAACGCTTCCTCCAATGGTGACGCTACGCGCCGGTCAATGTATCGTTGCAGTGACATCGCCATCTCAGGCACCTCCCATCACCTCAACCACGAAATCATGGGCAATGGCCCGAAACTCCCCCCAGTCCCGCCAATCCTCCCCTATCGCTCGCAGGCTATCAGCCACCTCTGCCAGTTCCGCCGCCGGCACCTGGCGGAACGAAGTGATGTGCTCCTCCTCATCCTGAGGAACCAACTCTCCATCGCCTCCCTTTACCAGAAAGACGTAAGAGACGAAAGGTAGCGTCTCTTCGTCTCGACTGAGCTCGACGAAGTCTTCGCAGCGAATCTCGTATTCGAGGAGGCCCAGGAAGCGCTCCACCTCTATCTCCAGCCCCATCTCCTCTCGAACTTCTCGATGCAGCGCGCTCAAAACAGTCTCTCCCCAGCCCACCCCACCGCTGGGCAGGCGATAGGCGCCTGGGGGATAAGAGTCCTTGGTGTGCAGGATCAGCCCTCCAGGCCGCTCGACGACGAATATCACTTCGCCGCGTCTATCGGTCAACACCCTCCGCCAGTGCTCGCAACGCTCCCCACCTCGCTCCAGAGAAAAGCAGCGTCGCTCGCTGGGGCCGTATCGCCTGGCCAACTCCTCGATCTCTTGTGGATTGATCAGGCTTTCGAGGTTCAATTCACCACCCGCCTGCCAGCGGAGTTACGACATAGATCACCTCAAATGCCTCCCAGAGGGCAGAGGCCAGGAGGACGCAGGCGACGAGAATGTTGATGAGAACTGTCTCTCGCAGGCCAGCCAGGTAGGCCCGCCAGCGGCTGGTCAAGCCGGTGCTCTCCGGCCACACCAGCACTTGCCCCAGGCGACAGGCAGCGAAGATGGCCAGGATGTATGCCTGGCCTTCCAAAAGCAAGGTAATGCCGTGGGGAATCATCAGCAGGCCAAACTGCGGTGTGGTAGGAGCCAGCAACAGCCCCCACAGAAAAGCGCGCAGAAAGCCCACCAGTATCCCTGCCGGCGGGAAGAAGCAGGCTGGCAGGGTGATCACCATCAGCGACCCCAGGAGGAAATTGATAGTGAAGGTTTGGGCCACAGCGGAGAGGAAATGGCCGCTGCGATATGCCTCTACCACGCCGGGCAGGACGGTCTCGAAGCTCTCCTGCACCATCGTGCTCGAGGACGTCTGCAACTGAGAGCTGAGCCAGGTGACAATCGCACCCACAACCACCAGGCCGTAATAGATGAGATTAACGGCCAGGTATAGCCTGCGGTTATCTCGCAGGATTTGCAGCGCTTCTTTTAACGGTTTCACATTTGCCCCCCGTTTTCCAATCTGAAAAAGAGTCCTTATTGAATAACATGCTCTCGCTCGCTATCAAAGCTTGTCATCGTGGCTCCTTTCATCAACAAGGCATCCAATAGAAAGACACACGGAGAAACACAGGCCATCGAGCTTGAGACATGGTGAGAGCAACTTTTGCGGGAGACTCCTTCAGGGCCGGTTTCTACGCTCGATTGGCACAGGCCTCGACCAGGCATGCGAACAGGCGACGATGCGGTGCAGCGTCCCGGAACAGGATCTCGGGATGCCACTGCACGCCGATGACGAAGGATTGATCCGTGCTCTCCACAGCCTCCACAACACCGTCCTGGGACCACCCCACCACCCGCAGAGCCGGCGCAAGCGACTGGATAGCCTGGTGATGAGCCGAGTTGGTCAGCAGGTCCGCACACTGTATCAAGGCTGCCAGGCGACTGTCTGTTTGGAGACAGACGGGGTGGGTGGCGATAGGGGCATCCTCCGGAGTTTGGTGAACCAGGGCTGCCGGGACCTCGGCAGGGATATCTTGAATCAAGGTTCCTCCCAGGGCCACATTGATCACTTGGATACCCCGGCAAATCCCCAGAAGCGGCAGCCCACGCTCGACGGCCATCCGTGTCAGGTCTAGCTCAAAGCGGTCTCGGTCGGGATCTATGCTGTGTGTGGCTGGGTGTAACGGTTGGCCATAGTGGACCGGGTCTATGTCCCCGCCTCCGGTCAGAATCAGGGCGTCGAGGGTGGCAATCAACTCAGGTACAGCCCTGAGTTGCGCCGGCAGGGTGACGGCGATGCCACCCGCTTCCTCTACCGCAGCCACGTACCCGGAGCTGACCGCGTACTGAAAGCGATTCGACGGACGAGGACTCCGCCAGGTCGTCATGCCGATCAAGGGACGCATGTCTCCTCCGTAGAATCAGGTTCTGCGGGATGGTCGGCGATCAGCCGCATCTCCCGCCGCATCAGGTCGGCGAAAATCTCCCATCGCTGGATGAGGTGGGCGCTCCCCTCTCTGACCAGCACCACGGCCGGCCGGGTGGCCAGGTTGTAGTTGCTAGCCATGGGCAGATTGTACGCGCCGGTCATGGGGATAGCCAGGAGGTCGCCGGGGGTCATGTGGGGCAGAACGATGTCCTTGATGAGGATCTCCAACCCACAGATGCCCGTCGCCTTCCACTCTGGTCGTTTGCGGGAAGAGATCCATTCGTTCCATTCGATTCTTCAGTGAGATGTCCGTGGGTTCAGCAGGGTGTTCAACCCATCGCCAAGCAGGTTCCAACCGATGCCAAAGAAAACCAGCGCCAGGGTGGCAGGCAGAAAGACCCACCAGTAGGTCAACGGGTTGCCGCTCATCCCGATGACGTAATCACGACTCGTGACCAACAGGACACCCCACTCGGTGGCCCCGCCCAGGCCGACGAAAGTGAAAGCGGATTCCAGGATCACCATGCCACCAACGTCTCTGGCGCCCAGCACGATGGCCGGCGAGAGGGCATTGGGGAGCAGGTGTCGCAGAATGATGCGGACGTTCCGCGCTCCCACTGCCCTGGCGGCCTGCACGTACTCCATCTGTTTCAACTGGACGACGCTGGCATTGATCAGCCGGGCATAGGGCATCCAGGAGAACAGGATGAGGGTCAACATCACAGGATGCAGTTTCAGGTTGAGCCACGCCTCTTGAAGCGGCGTTGGTTCAGCGAAAGAAGAGGCTGGCGTCATGACCTGTTGGAACAGCCACACGCCTGCGATGGCCGGAAAAGTGAGAAAGGCATCGGTGATGCGCATGACCAGGCCATTGACAATGCCTCCATAATAGCCGCTGACAGCGCCAATCAGAACCCCAAGGCAAGCCGTAGTCAGGGTGACGATCAGGCCGAAGCGCAGCGCCGAGCGTGTGCCCCAGACGAGCGTGTAATAGATGTCCATTTGTCCCGGTACGGTGCCCAAGGGGGCCTCTGCGCTGGGCGGGCGCGGGATTGGATCGTGAGACTTCCCGACGATCCTGAAGGGGCTGGGATGGCCGGCGTCATCCGGCGGGGACAACTGAGGCGCCAAGATGGCGACCAGGATGTAGAATCCCACGATGGTACAAGCAAGTAGATTCTGCTGCCGGGAGAGGAAGCGACGCAGATTCCTCATGACTTACTGCCTCCTTCCCGGAGTCGTGGATCTACGACGGCCTGGATGATGTCAAGGAGGACCATCAGTGACAGAACAGCCAGGACACTGTACACGGCAAAACCCGCCGCCAGCGCCACATCTGGTTGCCACATGCTATAGGTGATCAGTTTCGAGACACCGGGCCAGCCAAACACCACCTCGACGACGTAAACTCCGGTGATCAGCGAGGCTGCCGAGAGGGCGCTGGTGGTCAGGCCAGGGACCGCCGCGTTGCGCAAGGCGTGTTGCCAGAGGATTCGCCGTGGGGGAAGACCGCGCGCATGGGCAGCCACGATGTAGTCCTTGTCCAGCTCCTCGATCATCGCCACGCGCGTCACTCGGCCCAGTGTTGCCCAATGAAAGAGGCTCAGGGTGACGACCGGCAGCACCAGGTGGCGTATGGCATCGAGACTGATGTCGGGCCGCCCGTTGAGCAGGCCGTCAATCGTCAGCAAACCAGTGATGGTCTTGAACGATGACGACCGTACCGCCAGGCTTTCGGCCGTGCTGAGATATCCAAGTAGGAACCAGTGCAGACCCACGTAAAAGAGGGATAGAAGGACCAATCCGAGAATGAACGGGGGGATGGATGTAGACACGAAGGCGACTAGACGGAACACCTGGTCGGTGATGCGGGTTCGCCTCCATCCCGCAACGGCACCGCTGACCAATCCCAGTGGGATGAACAACAATAGAGAGTACAGGGTCAGCTCGACGGTCGCAGGCGATCGCTTTAGCAAGGCATCCAGGACATCGCTGCGCAAGATGGGACTCCAGCCCCACTCTCCGCGGAGCAAGAGAGAAACCCAGCGAAAGTACTGAATGGGATAGGGGTCATTCAAACCGTGTTCTTGGATGACCGATTCAATCCAACGCTGTTCTACTTCTGGGGGCAAGGTCGCACTTACGCGCCTGCCCATGTACAACCTGGCCCGGGATTCGACGGGGGCCACACAGACGATGCCGTAGATAATGGCCGTAATCACGAGAAGCGTGGCGAGCACCGACAGCAAGCGGCGAAGGAGGAACTTGAGCATAGGTGATAAGAAGTAGCGCATAGCGAGACAGTTCAAAACCTTGGGGGGATGGAGGACGAACGCCCTGCGGTTGGGTTCGCCGTTTTCACCTCCCGGCAACGTTCTAACCTTACCGGGCTGATGCCGTTGAACAGACACTCAACGGCGTAATCACTGCCAGGTGATTCGGCGCGCATCAAAACGTAACTCCCCCACTGGGCCAGGCGGGTAAGGCGGGGCGAACCAGCGAAATATCCGCTCCGCGCCAGGAGCCAGTCGCGTTGTTCGTCGTTGACCTTGACCGTACATAGCTGGCAATCCTCGGGCGTTTCCCCAGTGGTGAGGAGAGCCGAAAAGCCCTGCTGATAGGGCGGGCTGGCATCGTAGCAGAAGGAGAGTTGGTCGGCCACCACCCGGCAATTAATCCAGGCACCGTTGTCAAAATAGGCCACGACAAAGATGGTGTCGGCCACTCCCAGGTCAACACTGCCAATGCTCAGGGAGTAACTGGCGCTCATCTGGTCACGGACGCCAGAAATAGCGTTGTAATTGACGTCTCGCTCCAGGCTCAATTCAAATAGGTCACCAGGGTAGGTGCGGCCGGTACGGATAGCTTCGTGGACCAACTGTGGCGCCACGCGCAGGGGGCTCACCAGAGTATTGGCGATGAGGCCGACGCCCAGCACCAATGGCAAGGGGAGAACCAGCAAGAACCAGGCGCGGCTACCCATACGACCATCGGCGTCTATCTCTGAGCCTACGCCATCTAACCGATAGTCCTGAATGAGGCCCAGGATGGTCAGCAAGAGCACGACAAAGAAGCCGGCCATCACCATGCCCACCTGAGCAGGGGGGCTAAAGGGGTAAATGGGCAACCCCCAAGAACGACGGTCGGCCAGCCACACGGTCAAGCTGCAGCCTTCGTAAGGCACGTGCCCGATCGTCCAGGTCATGAGGACGGCCACCAGAAGCCAGATCAGCCCACCTGCGAAAGCGCGACCAGGCCACGCCGCCAGCCAGCCGCCCAGGCCGCCCAACAGCAACAGCGCCAGGCAGCCGAGGAGCAGACTCGGGTAGAGCAACCGCACGTGAGAGGTGCTCAATAAAATGGCGTCGGGAGCCCAGGCCCCCAACGCCAGCGCCAGGCCAATGAGCAAGCCATTACGCAGCCCCAGCTTCAGAGAGAGACGCCGCGTCTGAATGTCGTGATCGGGAGGCAGCATGTGTCACCCCCGGGTGCTACGCATTCTCGGATCCAGGATGTCTCGCAAGGCATCACCGATCAGGTTCCAGCCCAGGCCAAAGACGATCAGAGACAGGCCAGGGAAGACGATAATGTACCAATGGGTATCCAGGCTCATGATCCAGTCTCGGGCAAAGCTGATGATCTGGCCCCAGTCCGCGTAGCCAATCTGTGTGCCCACCCCCAGGAAGCTCAGGGCGGAAAAAGTGACGACCGCATCGCCCACATTAAAAGAAGCCAGCACCAGAATGGGGTAGATGGTATTGGGCAGGATGTGGCGGATGATCAGGCGGGCGTCCCTGACTCCGACGACGCGGCCAGCCAACACATAGTCGCGCTCTTTGGCCGACAGGATTTCGCCCCGGATCACCCGGGCGTAGCGCGTCCAACCGAAGATGATCAGCGCGATCGTGGGCGGCCAGATACTCCGGCCAAACTTGGGCACCAGGATGGCGGACAAGGTAAGCGCCGCCAACAGGAAGGGGAAAGCCATGAAAATCTCGGTGATGCGCATCAACAGGTCATCCAGCCAACTACCGTAAAAGGCAGCCAGCGAACCTATGATCAAGCCAATGGCCACTGTGGCGGATGTAATCACGAGCCCTGCAAAAAGGGCCGTGCGAGAACCCCAGACGACACCGTAGTAGATATCAAACTGGCCGCTGGCAGTGCCCATCAGATGGACCCACTCATCCTTGCCCGTGACTGCCTTGTACCAGAAGGGGATTGGCGGCACTCCACGCGTCCAGACCGTGCCGGGCGGCTTGGGTTCGGGACCAAACCCGTCGCGAGGGATGAGGTAGGGATCGGCGGCCACCCTCAGCGGGGGCGCCAGCACAGGCGCGAAGGCGGCGGCCAGAATAAAGGACGTGACAATGATCAGACCAGCCACCGACAGGATGTTGGTGAACAGCCCACGCAAAACGCGATACCACTCCGCTCCTATCAGCCGTTCGAGCCCATGGAGCTCGCGCAACCTCCAGCCGGCCTGTTCTTCGGGCCTGAAAAGCGCTTCTCGGGAGACTTTCTGGGCGGAAACTGTTTCTGTCATCACTCAGCACCTCATTTGTGTTCATTTAACCCAGGCGGACACGCGGGTCCAGGAAGGCGTACATCACGTCTATCAACAGATTGGCTACGATAAACAGCACCGAGCTAAGCAACACAAAACCCAGGACGGTCAATACGTCCAGAGTCTGAGCCGCCATCGCAACCGCCCTTCCCACGCCGGGATAATTAAAGATGGTTTCGGTGATGACCGCCCCGTTCACCAGATTCACGATCGTAATCCCGCCGACGGTGACCACAGGAATGAGCGCGTTGGGCAAAGCGTGGCGGTTGATCACCGTCCTTTCGGCCAAACCCTTGGCCCGGGCGGTGGTCATGTAATCTTGCCGCAGGGCTTCGAGCATAGAAGAGCGCGTCAGCCGCAGCAACATGGCCCACTGGATGTAGCATAAGGTAATGATCGGCAATATCAGGTGGCGCAGGGCGTCCCAAAAGATGTCCAGCCGCAGGTTGAGCAGCGCATCAATGGTGTTCAACTGGGTATAGCGGTGGAATTCGGGAGACATGGCCACCTGGGTGGCCCAGTCCGAGAGACGCCCCGGCGGAAGCAAATGCAGCTTGGCGTAAAAGATCATCAGCACCAGTAAGGCAAAGACGAAGGTGGGAAATGACCAGCCGATGATGCTGAACACGCGCGCCACCTGGTCAATAAGCCGGTTGTGATTAATCGCCGCGATAATCCCCAGCCAGATACCGATACCGATAATTGGCACCACGCTCCACAGCGCCAACTCGAGCGACGCTGGCAGGCGATGCAGAATATGATCTATCACTGGCTGGCGGCCGGTGCGGGAAAAGCCCAGGTCACCTCGCAGCACGCCGCCCACCTTCCCCCCTGTCTCAGGATCGGTGCGGCCCACCAGCCAGCGCCAGTACTGCACGTGGAAAGGATCGTCCAGCCCATAGCGCCGGATGATGCCCTCAAGTGCCCCCTCCGTGTGAGGGAAGTCCCGAACGTACAGGGCCGACCGCTCTATCGGGGAGAGCACCATCGTCATGCCAAAGATCAGCACGGTGACGCCAAACACGGTGATGGGCAATTGCAACAAGCGACGAATGATAAAAGCTGTCATAATTCATACCTCCACCCCTCCCTCCCAGGGAGGAGCTGGGGGAGGGCGAATCCTCGCAAACGGATCACCCCCACCCCTTCGCTCTGCTCAGGGCAGGTTCACCCCCTCCCCCTCGTAGGGGGAGGGGGTGAACCGTTACCACAAATTTTCCGGCGGGGGCACAACGCCCCCGCCGGAAAGGGATTGACCACAGCCCACTCGTTACTTATCGTGCGAGGTCGTAGGCGTAGAAGTAGCCAGCGAACAGGATGGGGTTGTAGTACCAATCCTCCACCCAGCGCTGCTCGTAGCGAGCGCCTGCCTCCTGGGACAGCGTGACCTGGATCGCCTGGTCGTAGAACAGTTGCTGCAGATCGAAGTAGATCTGCTCGCGTTCCTTCGGGTCGGCGGCCATCACGCCAGCGGTGACCAGATCCTGGAACTGGGCCTTGAGGTCCTCGGGCAGGTTCTGCCGACCGGCGTAGGTGCCGACCGTAAACGGCTGCGCCCAGTTGTGCGGGTCGTGGATGTCTTCGATCCAGCCACTGGCGGTCAGGGGCAGCTGCCCAGCGCGGAAGGAACGCAGCATCGTGGGCCACGGCAGGCCGAGGCACTCGATCTGGTAATTGGGGTTGACCGTTTGCAGATTAGTCTGCAAGATGGCGCACGCCGTCTGGCGGCCAACGTTGCCGGTATTGTACATCATCTGGACGCGGAAGCCAACCTCAGGCAGCTTGCCATCCCAGGCCAAAGCCATTTCCTCTTCACACTTGTCCAGGTCGTACTCGTACATCGGCCCGTCGGGGTTGTAGCCCAGCATGCCCAGGATGATGGGACCGTTGTTGCGGATGCCCTCGCCGTTCTGCGCGTCCGCGATAAAGGCGTCATAGTCGAAGCAGTAGTTGAGGGCGCGGCGGACGTGGATGTCGGTGAAAAAGTCGGGCGGGATGCCATTGCCGTCCAACTGGCCGCTGCCGATGTAGGGGTTGACGCCTTCCTCTTGGCTCAGGTCGAAGTTGATGAAAACGTTCGTCCGGCTCACGCTGGGCAGGCCGCCCCACTTGCGCCACGGCGCGTCGGGGTGCTCAGGATCGGACTGACAGGTGTTGGTCAGATAGTCGCAGATCTCACCCACGAACTCGTCCGCCTGCGGCCGGTTGGCTGCCGGCACGGCCACCATCTCGGCGTCGCCGGCCTGCAGCATGGCAAAGCGGGTGCCCCACTCGTCCACCAGTTTTTGGACCACGCGCTTGATCTTTGGCACGCCGCTCGGGCCACCCGGCCACATCTCATCGCCCTCCTTGCGCCAATAGTTCTCGTTGGCGACGATGACCCATTCTTCGCCGGGCGTCCAGTACTCCAGCTTGTACGGGCCGGTGCCGTTGATGATGCTGCCGAGTTCGGTTTTCTCCGCCCCCGGCGCATAGTAATTCTGCCAGGTGTCACACGAGCCATCCCAGGCGCCGTTCTCGATAGCCCATTCCTTGTCCATGGCATACCCCCAGGATTGCGCCAGAGTAGCCAGGAACGGCCCCCAGGGCTGCGCCAGGTTGAAGGTCAGCGTACCAGCGGCGTCGTCGGCCACCACTGCGGCCTTGACCTTCTCACATACCGCCACCAGCTCCTCCGGCGTGGCGTTGGCCTTCAGCCCCTCTGGATCGCCGGCATACGCACCCTCGGCGATTTCTTCGGTGATGTCGCCGGAAGCATAGCCTATGATAGGCTCAATTAACAGCCACTGCGGGCCGTTAGGGTCAGACTGGATCAAGCCGCGCTGGAAGGCGTACTCAAAGTCGCTGGCGGTCAGATCGTTGCCATTGTGGAACGTGACGCCCTGGCGGATGTGGAAGGTGTAGGTCTTACCATCCTTCGAGATGCCGCCGTTCTCCACGCTAGGGACTTCGGTAGCCAACACCGGCACGTACCCGGTCATCTTCTCCCGGTTGAAGAAAAGCAATCCCTCCATGGTGTTCATGATCAGCGCGGCGCTGGCGGTGTCGTAGCACAGGTTCGGGTCCATGGTATCAATGTCACCGAAGGTCACGTAGGTATAGGTGTCCGGACGCGGCGCCACGAACTCGATGGCTGTGGGGGGCGCGGGCGTGGCGGTAACTACCACCTCCTTTTCCTTCTCGACCACCACGGTCTCGACGACCTTCTTCTCGACCGGCACTTCTTTCTCGACTATCACGGTCTCGACGACCTTCTTCTCGACGGGCACCTCCTTTATGATCACCTCAGGGGTAGCCGGCGGAGCGCAGGCCGGGAGCATCATGGCAGCCATCGCCGCCAGAGCGATCAAAATCATCCACTTCTTGTTGGTAAACATTTCTTCCTCCTTTTAGTTTGTTTGTGTTGCAATAGGCAAATCAACTTGTGGGCGGAATATCTCTCCGCCCTTATCTTGCTGGTCCCGTTTCATCACCCCCTTTCC
>CAZVCJ010000098.1:0-14908 GCA_964625745.1 uncultured Anaerolineae bacterium
ATAGTCTGTCGGCCAGGATAAGGGTGGCTGCGGTGACGAGCAGAAGGCCGAGTATCACGTTCGTCGTCATAACACCTTCTCCTTCAGCGAAGTGGTCCGCCGGTCTATGTAATACGTCGTCAAAACCCCGATGGTGGCCAAGACGATGAACAGAATCTGACCGTTCCGAGATCGGGTGTAGACCTCCCGCAGGCTGGGGATCAGAGCCATCACCAACAACATCCCGACGCCCAGAACCAGAATGAGCTGCGTCTGGCCAGTGATCATCGTCAGGTCGGTCTCTGTTTCTACGCGCAGTTGCTCCCGGCGCCTCAGCCGGGCGATGAGCCGCTCCAGGGCCTTTTGCACGACCTCGCGGCGGGCTGTCTCACTCCGCTCCAGGATATACACGAACTGGTTGAGGTAGGAATTGGGCACCCTTTGTCGAAGCTCCGTGAAGGCCCGCTTCTGGGAGGCGGTGATGTAGAAGGACTCCACGGTGGCCGTCACGTGTCCCCGCAGCGGCTCGGCCACCTTGAGCCTGGCCTGGCTCAGGGCCAAGAAGATGGGGGGCGTAAGCTTGTACTCGCTCTGGAACTCCTCCACCAGTTTCAGGATCTCGGAATCCAGCGCCATCGCCGTCCTGGTCTTCGTTCGCCAGAATACGTAGTACAGGGTAATCAGAACGCCCAGGACTATCAGGTATATGCTGATGAGACGCCCCTCTCGCATGAGATAGGCCAGGGTGAAGGTGACAGGAAGCGACACATAGTCCCGCCAGTTCAGCTCCCTGGTTTCTGGGAGATATCTCAGCCCCCGTCGGCGCAGGTAGGGCCGCAGCCGATAGAACAGTCCTTCGGTGACCACGTATCCCAGCAGGATCAGCCCAGCACCCAGGATCAAAGAGCCTGCCATGTCTCTCTCCCCACTTTCAATGGTGTAAAGCCCCTGCCGTCCCAGCGCTTCAGGGTTTCCATCTCGAGCTTGCCATTGTGGACGCCGCGAATGGCCAGCAGTTCCTCCATGCGACGCTGATAGCGGCCTGCCTGGTCGTCCCAGGTCTTAGCCAAATGCACTACCAGACCCAGCCCAGCGCCAATGATCTCGCGGCGCTCCTCCACCGGGATATCGGACTGCCGAGAGAGGCTCAACAGGCGAGTGGGAGCCAGCCGGGCGCTCTTGGAGTGCACGGTGGCGTGGGTCACGATGCCCAGGTTCAGGGCCATGATGTACTCGATAGCCTCGCGGGAGACCACCTCACCGATGACCAGGACGTCGGGGCGCATGCGCAGGATGGTGGTGTTGATGGCCTCGCCCATCACCTCGGGCTCCTCTTCCACCACCAGGTGATGAACGTGAGGCACCTGGAGCTGCAGCTCCTGGAACGTCTCGATGGCTGACACCTGAGCTCGCTTGGGCAGGTGCTGGGAGAAGGCGTTGAGCCAGGTGGTCTTGCCTGCCGCTGGCTTGCCAGAGAAGGCGACGCTGACGTTCATGCTGGTCGCCACCTCGGCCAGGAAATCCACCGCCTCCTCATCAACGCTGCCTTGTTCGATCAGATCGTGGAAGGTCATCTTCCTTATGGCGAAGCGCCGGATGTTGATGGCTGTACCCCGGCGGCTCATGGGAGGAATGGTGGCTGTGAAGCGAGAACCGTCGGGCAGGCCGACTTTCATCTGCGGCCTCTCGGCTGAGAGCTCCTGGCCTTCCAGGTCAGCAATGCGCCGAGCCAGGGCGTAGTAATAGTAATCACTGTCTTGTCCCAGGCCCAGGCGCCCGATATCCTCGATCTGACCTTTCCTCTCCACCTGCACGAAGCCGTCACGGACGATAATCTCCTCAATTCCCTCTTGCACGAGGAAAGGCTGGAGCACACCCATCTTGGTGATGCGATCAGCCACCTCCCTGGCCACACGCTGGCGGTCCTCCTCGACGATCTGGAAGCCCAGCCGCCGCATGGCCCGCAGGACGTTGGCGTGGAAGGCGTTGATCTCTTCGTCGTGAGCGTCGCGCCAACGGGGCACAGGAATCTCCCACTGCACGCAATAGTCTTGGATCTGCGCGACCATCTCGTTGTAATCGTAGCGGTCGTTCCGATCAGGAAACGCCATGGTCCGAATACCCCCTAATGTTAAGTGGCCTCATGATCTTGCGCCTAATCAATCAGTCCATTCGCTGAGGTTGGCAATTGGCCGTCCCCACCACATCAGCGCTGAGCCTATCCTGCACCTCCGCTTCCGCGACGCCATCCAGGAGCGTCACCGTAGCCTCTGCTGCCCCTTCGACCAGGCGGATGACGACCTTTCCTTCTTCGCCCGGCTCGAACAACTGGCGCCCTTCTTCGTCCTCCGCGTGGCCCTCGATGAGCACCTCAGCGCGTTCGTCCACGTTGGTGCGTACAATCCAGATGTCTTCCCCGGGGGGATACACGTTCTTTACCGTCAATGTTACCTCGCGTGTGTGAAGAAAGTCCAGCCTATACTCCCCAGCCCTCCGGATATCCTCAGCCGAAACCTCGGAGACCGGGCACACGCCGTCATCGCACAAGATGTCCACGATGTCCGCATACCAGTTGCACTGGTAGGTGTTCTCGAAGATTGTATGGATCACCGGCGTAGGCGTTGCTGTCGGTGGTGTCGTTGTCTCCAGCGGTGTTGCTGCAGGCGTCGTCGTCTCCATCGGCGTCGGTGCCGTCGTCTCCATCGGTGTTGGTGTAGGCGATGACGGTGTCGGCGCCGGTGTTGGTGGCGTCGGCGTCGGTGTCGGGGTGGTGGGCTCAGACCAGTGGATGGAGACGCTGTACTGGTTATTTGTCTCATCCTCTTCGGGTATCGCCTCCTGCCAATCCGCCCAGGCGGTGAGGGCATGGTAGCCCACATCGGCCAAGGTGACAGTATAGGAGATGACGGCCGATTCGCCCACCATCAGCGGAGGGCAGAACATGTTTTTGCCAGGATCTGCCTCGGCCGCACGATCAATATACAGTCCTACCCAACACGTGGTCACCATCTCCGCTGAGCCCTGATTCCTTACCCTAACCTGCACCGTGCCAGGCTGACCTACTACCATGGGGAAGGGACCGGTGGTAACGTCCTCAACGACCAGGTCGGGCATGGGCCCGGCTGTCGTCGGCGTCGGTTCTTCGGTGGTCGCAGTAGGGCCAGGAGTAGGGCCCGATAGCGTGACCCATGCTTGATATTGTTGTGCACCCAGGGCCTCAATGATCTGCAAGGCAATCTCCGGTTCTACAGCTACGGTGACAATACTCGCCGGCCCTGAGCCCGCCTGCGCGAGTCCGCCCGCGCCGAAGAGCCCCCCCGTACCACCATCGCCTTCCTCTGCTGCCCGTGCCTCCACCTCTCCACCAGTCGAGGTACGAGCGTCCACCACCCAGACGTGATCGGCGATCAGGGTCGTCCGGGGTAGGCCGTCTTCTTCACTGTCAGTGCGGAAGCCGTAGATATTGATCTTGTGCCCTGGCCGTAACGTGCCTCCCAGAATCTTGTCAATTTCGGCTCGAAAACTTATGACCTCCAGGTCCATCCGGCCCGGCCGCCACCCATCGTCACCGCCGACGACGGTATAGGCGTCGCGATCGAGCTCCTCCCCCTGGACGATAGCCTTCCGTGTAATGAAGACACTATTTTCATCCAGCTCGGCGGGGGTGCACTCCACCCCTTCGGCCGACTGCTGACACTTCTCGATCATGTCTGCGGTCAGGATGGAGTACGTATCGACATCCTCACTGGCACGAAGGAAAGTATGAGTCGGTATCTCTACAGGACTGCTAAATATGGCGAGCGGATCAACGAGAAAAAACGCGCCCACCAAGACCAAGACGACGGCCAAGATTGGCAAAGAATCCCTTAGGTTCATATCTCCTCCAGTTCTTCTGTCCATAAATCAGGGACAGGATCTCCCTGCCCAACTGACCCTCCAACCGATCCGGTTGCCGAATCCGCGGCAGGTCGAGGGCTCCCTCAAACCCGGCCAGAACCAGACTATCCGCAGTGGATTTCTGATTGATGATGATCGAGGCCTTGCGCTCTAGCTTCTCTAGCTCCTGGTGCAGCCTGCGGGCGTTCTCGACGGTATCAATGCGCGGCGTGGCCACCACAAACCACTCGTCAATCTCGTCCTGGACCGCGCCGATGAGCCCGTGGGGCCACCGGCTGTCTACCACCATCAGGATGTGCTTCTCCATCTGCTCTTCAAAGTATTGCGCCAGTTGGCGGACTGGCAGATCCCGACAGTACTCGTAGTCCATGGGCACCAGAGTGACGCCCTTATACTTCGGCGCCTCCACGTCTAACTGGGTCGCCAGGTCGAACAGTTGATGGGGCATGTCCCGGCCAGTCATAGAAGGCAGGGCTGACTCGCCATAGGTGAACTCGGCCAATAACACGGGCATCCTGGTACGTCGGGCGAAGTGAACCGCCGTGTCCAGGGCCAGGACCGTCTTGCCGGTCCCGCCCGAATACGAGACAAAAGCCACCGCCTTCTGCTCGGGCAAGGCGGTGAGCTCGCCTTTGGTCGCCCGTGCCTCGGCCAGCCAGCGGTCCGGCTGAGCCAGGAACTCCGGGCTGCTGACAACGAGCACTCCTGTCTCAGCCAGCACCGTCTTGAGCATATCCAGGCTTCTAGGATGGGGAACCACGTCCTCGAAATCAATGATAGCCAACTGGACCCCGGCCAGGCCCTCGTAGATTTGCCCGCTGAAGAGGGCTTCCTCCAGTTCGATATCCTTGACGTCCTTGAGAGCATCAAAGACGGCCAGCACCTTGGTGGCAATCAGCACGCGCATATCTCAGTCCCTTTCCAGCTCCAGGTGTCCCCGGAGGGTTGATGAAGTTGGTGAAATCCTGGAGCTTAACCAGGCTGCTCTCAGGGGAACAGCTTCGGTCATATTATACCACAGAACTGGAAAAAATGCATGATCATATCCTGACAAAAACCTGATGCCTGGGAGACGCCGGGGTCAGAACTTGCAACGCCCCGCCATCTGGGCCACGTGAACAGCGCCGGGCCGCAAGCCTGCGTCTGTGAGGACCAATCCACACCGCTCAAAGGGTCTCCTGCCGCCCACGACAAACAGATGGGATACCTGGCACCGGTGTGGGATATTCATCATGCAATTACCAGAATTCTGTCAGGCTGAGATCAAGTAACAGCTTGAATAATATGCTATAATCAAGATGGCATCAGGATTACCTCCAGATGATCACAAAAGTTGCATAATCAGCGGAGCTGTGGTAAAATTGCCTGTAGCATAGCATAATAGCATAATATCAATGAGGAGAACGAAATTGACTTCCAGAGGCATCAGTTTAGCAACAGGGGAAAGACTCTGAGGATGGCTGCGTGAAAGCAGCCGTCCCGCTGGCTCGGGAAGCCGATTTTGTTTGTAGAGCCTGTAGCGTATGGAAGATCAGGGAGGAACTAAACCCATGCATGGTATAGAAAACCTTCTGGTCCAATGGCGGAAATTCGGGGCCGATACCCTGGCCCAAGGGCTGTACCGAATCCGCATAACGCTCGAAGGCAATCGCCTTCTCAACATGTACCAGACGGCGCTTACCAGCGCCGTTAGAGATTTACGGGTACCCGGAAGAGCCGAACCCCTCGATATTGAGAGTATCTACGTCCCCCTTCGAGTTGCCAAGTACTCCCATCAACGAATGGCGTCCACGGAACAGGAAACAGAGCAAAGCGACCAAGTCCTTGCCAGGACGCTGCCTGCCGAGGATGCGCTGCGCGGATCGCCGCACATGTTACTCCTGGGTCAACCCGGCAGCGGTAAGTCCACAACGTTAAGAAACCTCGCTCTCCGTTTCGTCCGGGAGGAGGTCCCCGCAGACTATGTCCGCCAGCTCACCCTGGGGCTTCAGGACAAACCCCTCGAACGCCTACTCCCCATCATGGTTTCCCTGCCTGAATTTGCCAGAAGTGACCTGGACCTGCTGGCACACCTGACCGAGATCTTTGCCGCCCATCAGGTCCCTTACCCTCATTTCTTCCTCACCGACCGGCTTGAGAGAGGCGAGTGTGTGCTACTCATGGATGATCTGGACAAGATCGCGGAGGAAAAGCAGCGGGCACGGGTGACCGCCGAGATCCAGCACCTGACGAACCGGTACCCCTTCAATCCCGTGATCGTAACGTCCAGGCAAGACGATGATCAGGGTCTCTCACTGCGCTTTAGACGCTGGTGGGTGCTCGGGCTGGACGATGTCGGCATAGATGACCTGGTCGCCAGATTGTACGCCGGACACCAGGAGCGGGCTCAGGCGTTGTTGCGGACCATGGACCGCAACCAGCAGCTTCACTCCCTGGCGGCTAATCCGCTGTTCCTTTCCGTCCTGCTGGTAGGCCACGAAAGTGATCAAGAACAGCCTGTGCGCTGCGCGGCCTTGTACGAGGGGCTGTTGCGTGTCCTATTAGGGCAAGATGAGGCCAGCGCGTTCGAACCAGCCCTGAAAAAGCTGTTTCTCCAGGAGTTGGCTCTGGAGCTTCACACCCGTCGAGCCCGGTCTTTGGGAAAGGGTGAACTTTTGGACAAGATGCAGGCCACCCTTTCCCGGACCACCCAGACAGCCGATAGAGCTGATCAATTGCTGAACGAGCTGGTCAGTGCCAACATTTTGTGGCCTGATCCGGGCGATGCGTACAAGTTTGCCCATTCGGCCTTTCAGGAGTACCTGGCGGCCCGCGCGGTGTTTGAACGGAGCAACCTGGAGACTCTCGCGGGGCATGTTGATGATCCCTGGTACGAAGAGGTTTTCGTGCTCCTGGCCGGGCTGCAGGGGGAAGCCCATGAATTGATCGGGCTGATCCGTGAGCGTAGCCAGAACCCACGGAGGGGCCTCTTCCTGGCCACGCGTTGCCTGGTCGAAGCTGGCCGAACCGATGGTGACCTGGGGGCGGAGATCGAGAGGGAACTGTTCGAGCTGTTCCAGGAGGAGGCGCCTGAGTTGTGGGAGAAAGCAGCCGCTGGCATCGCCGGAATTGAGGACAAAAGCGTGGAAGGGGCGCTTGTTGGGTTCTTGAGGGCTCAGGGCCCCGAACGCCGCCAGAACGCGGCCCGGGCCCTGGGCCGTGTTGGGAAGGAATGGGCTATTGCACCCTTGCTTGGTGCGCTGGAAGACCCGATCCCAGAGGTCCGCAAGGGAGTCGCCTGGGCGTTGGGTCAGATCAGGGATGAGCGAGCCATCCATCCTTTGATCCGCGTGTTTGACGATCGGGATCAGGGTGTGGCGGAGGAGGCAGCGCTGGCTGTGGCTGCGATGGGGCGACCCACCGTGGAACCACTCATCCGCTCATTGAGTGCCCCGGAAGAACAGGTTCGCAGGGTGACCATGATGGCCCTTAGCCAGATCGGTGCCCCCGCCATTAGCTTGCTGATTGAGGCTCTGGGCGATGAACGGCGGGAGGTTCGCGAGGGAGCAAAACTTGCATTAATAAAGATAGGAAAGCCAGGAGTTGAGCAACTGGTTGAGACCTTCGCAAAGGCCCGGGACGCCCTGGTTCGAGAAATTGTGGACGTGCTTGTGGAAATCTGCGACCCGCGGGCGGTGAAACCTATAATCAACGCTCTGCCGGATGCCCAGGCTGAGATGCAGCAGGTGCTAAGAAGAGCTCTGGTGATCTTCGGAGAACCGGCAGCCAATGCACTTATAGAAGAGTTGCTTAATTTAGACTCCCGAGAAGCGGCTATGGAGACCCTGGTTGCTTTCGAAGATCTGGCAACAGCAAAGCTCAGTGTTGCCCTGGAAGACAAAAGGTGGGGAATGCGCTGGAGAGCTGCTCAAGTCCTGGGTGAACTTCGGCGTGCAGAGGCCTTGGAGCCGCTCATCGGAGTTTTGGAAGACAACAGGAGGGAGGTAAGACGGGCAGCTACCGATGCGTTACGAAAGATCGGTGACACGCGAGCAGTTAAACCTCTGATTGCAGTTCTGTCAGATGAAGATGATAGCGTCCGGTGGGAAGCGGCAAAGGCACTTGGAGAACTCAGGGATGTACGAGGTATTGAGCCTCTGATAGCAGCCTTGACAGATGAGGCTAAATCTGTGCGTCAAAACTCCGCATCATCATTGATCGAGATTGGTCCTGCCATTGTGGAGCCGCTCATTGAGACCCTATATGAGCGTGGCAGTCGAAGCACCGGCACTTATGATTATGTTGTTGACATACTGGACAAAATCAGCACAAGGTACAAAACACAGAACCCTTTGCGAGCAGATTTAGCGGCAGTATATTGCCAGCTTTTGACAGGCAAATACACCTTGAATGAGCTCCTGCCTTCTCTTAGAGAATTGAGTTGGTGGCAACACGGGAGTGAATTATACCAGTTGTTTCGTATGCTTGACTCTCTAACGCGATGTCAAGGTGTAGAAGAGGTCACCATCGAAAAAAGGGACCTGGATCAGTTGAGTAATTCGATAAGATGGCTGTCATACAGCGAGCTCAGGACATGGTTGCGGGATCTTGGTAGGGTTGTCGAGGACATCGCATGGCATCGTGCGAGCTCAATTGAGAAGACCCGTCAAGATGCCTTGCTTCGCGCTAAGACAGGCGCGAAACGGCTGGAAGACTTAGCAACTGCATTCGCTGATCCAGAAATGCGAATACTTCGCGAGGTCAGCGAGCATCTGCATCGTCTGATAATTGAGACTCTCGGTCTACAAACTAAGCGCCCGACACTTCAGTTGATTCTTCGCACAGATCAGATCCGTATAGCCGATCCTAACTCCCTTAGTGTATTGGCCTATGACCTGGAAAACTCAGGCGATGCACCAGCGTGGAACTTCAGCATTGCCCTCGAGTCTCCCCAAGGAGGCGAATTGACGGTTGTCAAAGGAGTACAACAATATCCCTGCCAACTCGATCCTGGAGAAAAGCGCCAAATCGAGTTCTACGTCACCCCAGGGGAAGCGAGGAACTGGGAGCCAACCTTGGAGGTCAGATACGATGATCCAAGGCGAGAAGGTCATTTCGAGCGTCTCAGTGGCGGCAGAGTGGATTTCTATGAAGATGTGAATCCATATCAGCCTATCGGGCTAAGTCCCTACACCCCTGGCAAGGCTGTAGATAATCCCGAAATGTTGTACGGGCGAGATGATGTCCTTGACTGGGTAGATCAGAATCTCAGCGGACTACATCAGGAGAACATCCTGGTTTTACACGGACAGCGGCGTACGGGGAAGACTTCCGTCCTCCTTGAATTAGAGCGGAGGGAGCCGAAAACACCACGTGTTTTCGTGCGGTTCAACCTGGAGGTAGCTGAATTAGAGTCCACCGGTGATCTATTCTATGAAATGGCTTTGCAATTACACAAGAAACTCTCAACCGAATATGATGTCCCTGTGCGAGAACCGATTGAAGAGGAATATGTGTCATACCCTTGGCGTCGCTTTAGGGATTTCCACGACGAGCTTCAGGCGTGTCTGGGAGACACATCCGTTGTCCTCATGGTAGATGAATTTGACATTCTGATTGACAAGGTTCGAAAGGATATCGTAACGCAAGATGTTTTCCGTCATATTAGATGGTTGATGCAGGAAAGTAGGAGCCTCAATTTTGTCTTTACAGGTGCTTATGAACTAAGCAAGATGCTACTTGATCATAGGTCTTTTCTTTTCAACATCGCCAAGCAACAGAGGATTGGCTGCCTTGCGAAGAATGATGCAAAGAGCCTAATCATCAAGCCAATGGCAGGGCTTCTCCATTACCATCCCCTCGCCGTTGAAAAGATTCTGCGAGTCACGGCAGGTCATCCCTACTATATCCAGTACATTTGCGACAAATTGGTTCATTTGGCTCGGGATAGGAGAAAGAACTACGTCGATTTGTCTGATGTGAACGAAGCTCTGGAGAAACTCGTCGAGGAGATCCCTGGGCAGATCAAGTGGGACTATGAGCTACTCTCCAGGGACGAACAAGTGACCATGGCGGCTTTGGCTTTCGTAAGTGATGCATGGACCTCCGTCCCAACCAGGGATATTGAAACGACCCTGGAGCGGCACGGTTTCTCTGTGCCGAATTTGTCGAATGTTCTTAGAGAACTAAAGGGGCAGGATTTCATTCAAGAGAAGAAAGTCGGGCAGAAACATGAGTATCGTTTTCGTATGGAACTGCTACGGGTGTGGCTAGAGCAGAACGACATGTTGCTAAGACTCAAGAAGGAGATTGGGTGATAATGTCCACGCACACGAAGGGGAGAAACCCGTATTATCACCGGGAGCCCATTGAGAACCCTGATCAGTTCTTTGATCGGGAAGAAATCCTCTCTGATATCTTCGAGTACATTCGAATGAGACAGAGTGTCTCGCTAGTTGGCGAACGGCGCATTGGCAAGACATCCATCTTGTATCAACTAATGAATAGGAAAGTGAGAGCACGTTATCTGCCTGAGGTTGATTCTTTTGTCTTCGTCTATGTTAATCCCGATTTAGGTATAGAAAAGCCTCAGGACTTCTATCACGCTGTGTTCAGATCGATAGAGAATCAAGTACCCTCTTTTGCGCTCTCGGAGGAAAAGGAGATAGGGCATAGGACCGCGCGAGAGTATTTATGGCAGTTGAGGCCACTATGCCTGGTATTACTGCTAGATGAATTCCAGAAGTTCACGACGAACGAGAGCTTCTCTGAAGGTTTTTACAGGTTCCTTCGAGCAATCGCAGATGCCCCCAGCAGGGAGTATGACGTGTCTTTGGTTACAGCAACGCCGATGCAACTATATGAGATTTGCCGTCCCGAGCTGATGGGATCAGCATCCTCAGCTTTCTTCAGTGGCTTCAAGCCAGTATTTGTGGGCTCTTTCACCGACGGACAGTTTGACAGCTTTCTCGAGAAAACTTCATCCCCCGCGAATGTTCCATTACTGAACTATAGGCGCGAAATCTTTGATCTGGCTGGTCGCTTCCCCTTCTTCATGCAGATCGCCTGCTATTGCTACTTTGAGGCTTGGATTAAGAGAGGACCACCTTTAGATCACACAGCGATCCGGCAGCAATTTATGGACGAAGCTAGAGGGCATTTCAGGTTTATCTGGAACAACCTCAATCCAAGTGAACAGCAGTTGGTGCTGAAATTGGCGAATGGGGAAACAGTGAACCAGGGGGCTATCCTTCGGGCTCTGGCTCGAAGAGGCTACCTGGAAGATGGCTGCCTTTTCTGCTCCGCTTTTGCAGCATTTGTTCTCCAAATATCCAAAGGTGTTTGGGTTGATGAAAAAAACCAAACAGTGTGGGGTAATGGTGAGGAAGTCAATCTGACGGACACTGAGTACAGGCTGCTGCTGATCCTGTGGAAGAACAAAGGTAGACTTTGCACCAAAAACGACATAGCTATGGCCGTCTGGCCGAATGGCGCCTCTGACGAGATGATACAGCAGGTGGTCAGACGTGTACGTTCCAAACTGGGTCCCATTGGCCAACATATTCGAACAATTCACGGACGAGGCTACAAGTTGGAAGATTGATGAAGATCGTTTCAGTAGATCCGGTTTTGCTCGGCCTGGATCGTCAGATCCAAGCCAGAAGCGGGGATTTGGCAATCCCCTTGTAGCATTCTTGGATCTACTGCGCCTGGTGTTAATATGGACAACCTGTGACGTTTGGCAGTACTAAAAAGCCACCTGCGTGGTTAACGCAGGTGGCTTTTCTACATGAGAAGGATGTTGCCGACGGCCTGTTCCTATGGATGCGCTTTCAAGATAAGCGGCAGGTAGACCTGATGGCCAGGTACGCTTGGGAAAGCCCAGGTGACACAGAGTTGGCAGGCTGTACCCTGAGGGTTGTTATCGAGAGAAACGCGATCGTTGCTGTTCTGGATGGCCAAGACATAGGTTCCGCCTTCGGGCCTGATCAGACGGGGAAAAAGATCAACCTGGCCGATATATCCTTCCCTGTCATACTGGATGGCGGTACTCCCCCACCCTCCCCCCCACCACCACTCCGTTTTGTTATCGCTCCACATCTCCAAGACAGCCCGGTCCACCTCCATACCCGGAAGGGGAGGGGATAGCGTGAAAATACGCCGATACAGGTGAGTTACCCCGCCCCTCGCTTCCTGGTTGCCATTCGCATCCCGCAGACCAATGGGCCTACATTTGCCATCGCCGGGCATAGAATCCCAACTGGGAGAGGCCCAGTCATTCCACCAAACCTTTGAGGCAGTCTGCCAGGAGCTAGCGGGATCGACGTACAGTTGATTCCATCCCCAGGGGGCTGGTGGAGAGGGCACATGAATGAGCGAGGAATCGCTGGCTGACTTAGTCTTGTACCCATAGAAGTCTGAGCCATCAATCCGGTAAATGCTATCCCCAGGAGAACAGCAATAGCACACCGTCGTTGGGGAAGGCGTAGGCGTAGGCGTGCGTGTAGGCGTGTTGGTTGGTGTTGGTGTGGGCGTGGGCGTGTCGGTTGGCGTTGGTGTGGGCGTGGTGGGCGTGGTGGTTGGTGTTGGTGTGAGCGTGGGCGTGTCAGTCGGCGTCGGTGTACAGGTTGGCGTTACTGTAGAAGTGCCGGACGTGGGGGTCGGCGTTGTGGTGTGTGTGGGCGTAGGCAGAGGCGGCTCCCCGCTCAAGTCCAAACACAGGACAAATGCATCATTGCCCCCGTTGTGGCTGGTGTCGTAAGCCCCGGCAGTAGTGGGAAAGAGGATGTCCTCGGAGTACCAGGTCTCGCCTGTGACCACGGCTTTGCCGGCGACGTCCAGGTCCAGCGCCAGGGCGGAGCCCCGGTCATTCTCACTTCCGCCCACAAAGGTGCTATACAGCAGCGACCTCCCGTCGGCGGCCAGCTTCAAGACGAAGACGTCGTATTTCCCGTGGTGGTTACGGTCGTAAGCCCCGTCGGTGGTGGGGAAGTCTTCGGAGTACCAGGTCTCGCCCGCGACCACGGCGTTACCGTCACCGTCCAGCGCCAGCGTGTAGCCCCAGTCACTGCTACTGCCACCCACGAAGGTGCTGTACAGTGGCGAACTTCCGTCCAGCTTCAACTTCAAGACGAAGACATCGTAGTTCCCGTTGTGGCTGGTGTCGTAAGCCCCGCTGGTGGTGGGAAAGCCCGGGGACTGTGTCCGGCCCGTGACCACGGCGTTGCCAGCGACGTCCAGGTCCAGCGCGCAACCCCAGTCACTGCTGCTTCCCCCCACAAAGGTGCTGTACAGCAGCGAACCTCCGTCGGCAGCCAGCTTCAACACGAAGACGTCCAGTCCTCCGTTGTGGCTGGAGTCGTAAGCCCCGCTGGTGGGGAAGCCGTCGGACCGGGTCTCGCCCGTGACCAGGGCGTTGCCATCTCCGTCCAGCGCCAGCGCGCAGCCCCAGTCATTGCTACTTCCACCCACAAAGGTGCTGTACAACAGCGAACCCCCGCCGGCGGCCAGCTTCAAGACGAAGACATCGTAGTTCCCGTTGTGGCTGGTGTCGTAAGCCCCGCTGGTGGTGGGAAAGCCCGGGGACTGTGTCCGGCCCGTGACCACGGCGTTGCCAGCGACGTCCAGGTCCAGCGCGCAACCCCAGTCACTGCTGCTTCCCCCCACAAAGGTGCTGTACAGCAGCGAACCTCCGTCGGCAGCCAGCTTCAACACGAAGACGTCCAGTCCTCCGTTGTGGCTGGAGTCGTAAGCCCCGCTGGTGGGGAAGTTGGAGGATCCTGTACTGCCCACGACCACGACGTTGCCCGCGCTATCCAGTGCCAGCGCGGAGCCCTGGTCATCGCTACTTCCGCCCACAAAGGTACTGTACAACAGCGAACCCCCGTCGGCGGCCAGCTTCAAGACGAAGACATCCCAGCCTCTATTGTAGCTGTAAGCCCCGGCGATGGCGGGGAAGTCGGGGGAATATGTCTGCCCCGTGACCACGGCGTTGCCGCCGTCGTCCAGCGCCAGCGCCAGGCCCTGGTCATCCCCACTTCCCCCCACGAAGGTGCTGTAAGGCAGGCCATTAGACGATTGCAGATTGGGGGACTTCGGCGAGCTCAGTCGAGCCGTTGCAGGCCTGCCCTGAGCCCAGTCGAAGGGTTGCGAATCGGAGGTTGGGGCAGAGAAAGGGTGAGCTACCTCGAAGGTTCCATCCATGTCGAAGATTTCGGCCGGGCTCAACCCAGGGGGTGAAGGTTGACCCTCTGGCCTGGCGCCCTCAACCGTCAGCAGAGGCAAGGTGAAGTCGCCCAGGGCGGTAGTGAGGCGCAGGTGTTGCCCAGAGTCCAGAGCCGCAGCGTCGGCGCCTTCCACGCGCAGGCGCACAGCGGACGCATTGGCGCCCTCACGCACCTCCAGACGCCACGGTAGAGTCGCCCCTACCACCAGGTCCACGCCGGGGTACAGGTCCAGGTAGCGCACGCCGCCCCACACCGGCACGGCGGGCCGCCATTGAGCGGGGTCGCTGCCAGTGAAGTAGCTCACTACGGTGTCCAGGCGATCAAAGGGCTCGAGGCGGGGGTGGGGATTGGCGCCAAGAAAACTCAGTTTCAGGTTCACACCACGGAGCGGTTCGTCTTCACGTTCCGCTTTCGTGTCAATAGGCCCACGTTCAACAATGGTGAACCAGATGGCATCCTCGGCCAGCCACATGGTGGCGGGGCCGCCCCGGACCTGGAAGCGGGCGCCGTCAGGAAACTGACCGACATTCCCAATGAACATGACGGGGGCACTGCGCAGGACCCTGGCCGCGGGGGCGCGGTCGGAGGCCGGGGGCAACCCTTCGGCTTCTCCTTCGAGTGAACTCAGGGCAGGCGCAGCCAGGAAGGCCGTCCGTGATTGGGCCGCCATGAATGGAGGCCGGCCCTGCAGGAATAGAGCCACGATCATCAATAGGATCATCCAGCGTAAAAAGAGCCTTGATTTCATCGTATCCTCCTCTCTCCTTTGCCACGCTTACCGCGAGGCATGCGAAACCTCCACTACTACTGCCGCTTGCCGCATATAA
>CAZVCJ010000099.1:0-14815 GCA_964625745.1 uncultured Anaerolineae bacterium
CGAGCATAAACCTCTAACTCTTCTCTCAACTCCCCATCACCCACCACCAGGAACCTGGCCTGGGGCACAGCCTCTGCCACCACCTGGGCTGCCTGGAGGAAGAGATGGTGGTTCTTGATAGGAACCAGGCGAGCGACGATGCCAACGAGCTTATTTCCATCAGCTAAGCCTAGCTCGCGGCGCAGTTCGCCGTGGTGGGATTCACAAGCCAGCAGTTCCTCCAACTCAAAGCCCAGGGGGACGACCGTAATCTTCTCCAGGGGCGCGATGCCGTATGCGGCTAATTCCTGTCTCTGCCCCTCGCTCACGGTGACGATGCGGTCGCTCAGGCGAGCAAGGAGGCGTTCCATCCACACCAGAGCCTTGCTCTGGAGGGGCCCGAAATAGCCGTGCAAGACGTGTCCATGGAAAGTGTGTAGAATAACGGGCACTCCCGCCAATTTGGCCGCCAGACGGCCCAGCAAGCCTGCTGTTGCCGTGTGGGTGTGGACGATGTGGGGTCTCTCGCGGCGCATCAGGCGGTAGAGTTTGAACAGGGTGATGAGACTGCCTAGAGGGTCAACGTTGCGCCTCAGTTGAGGTATGATGATGGGTTCGACCCCTTTGGCAGCCGCCAGGTCGAGCATGTTCCCTTCGTACTTACCCTCCACTCCCGTCACCAGCATGGATTCGAATCGCTGGTCGTTCAATCCGGCGGTGAGCAGTATGGTATGGATGGCCGGTCCACCGATGTTGAGCCTGGCGATGATCCGCACGACCTTGACCCTTCTCATTCAAGTGCCGCTTTCTTACACTCCCGTGCGAAGGTCTCAATGACCTCCCATGCGTTGTTCTTTGTACCCTTCTCCATGATCTCTGAGAAATTGCGGCAGAGGGGCTTGAGCATCCTCTTGAGAATGTGCTCAGGCGAAGGTTCATACTCTCTTTGACTATGCTCGATTAATAACCGGTAGAAGCTGATGGTGCTCTTAACGATTTTCTTCACTCGCTTACCTCAAGTTGGTCTTTCCAGACCAGGGCGGAGAATTTACCCCTTTTGAATTTGTGGTCGAAGCCGCAAAGCCTTAGAGCTTTCCTGGCTATCTCTCGCAGCGTGGAACTAGAAGCGTTTTCCAGTGCCAGCGATAAGCATCCCCCGCCGCCTGAGGTCAGGGTATGAGGCCCCAGTTCGATCATGATCGAACCTTCCTGCAAGACATTGGCATGGCTTCCCAACCACGCCTCCAGCTTGCTGGCGGCCAGAGAGTATTCCCTTGAACCGTTGCTGTCCTGGGCGAAGATTTCCACGCTTCCGACGGATAAACTAGCCGGCAAAGCCTGGATGAAGGGGCGAACACATCCCATCGGCAACTCCAGGCTTAGCCCATCTCTTGTAGTGCCTACATAAACCTTTGGATCGCCGATGAGCCTTTCGCTTTTGCGCAGTCGCTGGAACTCGTTCCAGTCTATGACCTTAGCCAGTTTTCTTTTTCCCTCGATAGTCAAGCGGCCTATCAATTCTGCCAAAGCTGTCGCGGTTGTTGATGGTGAGATAACCCCGCTTTGTCTGGACATATCCCTCCCCCTATGGATGGCTCTTATACCATTCTACTGCCCTTGCCAATCCTTCTTCAAACCCCACCTAATTCTAGCAGATTATACCGCTTTCCGCAAGTGGCCTCAAAGACCTTTCCTGCGGCACCTCAGCCCCCCTGGTGCAGCACATAGTCCATGTCCTCGCCAGCTCGCTCCCTTCGCCGCACCAACTCGGCGACGATGTTAGAGTTGATGAAGACTGCCCCGCCGGTGGCTAGATAGGCTGTCATCATATACCACTCAACATGGCGTAATAGCTTACTCACGCAAAGAAGCAGTTCACTTTACCTGTCTACGAAGCAGCTTGCTACGGGATGCTTTCCAGAGACCGAGTGCGGCCAGGAGATAAATATATGGCATACTAGGCAAGCGATAGCGGCCATAGCTGGCGACTGGCCCAACCGCAAGCAATAAGTAAATAGCAACAAGGCCCAGCGTGGAGACCGCAAGTAGTTGCCTTGCTTTTAAGGCAATCAGTACACCATAGATAGCCAATAAATAACTGATTGCCAATGTGCCCATTTGTAGCAAAACCACTATCCACAAGATAAGAACAACCTCAACTGGAAACATGCTACAGTAATTCTGGATGGCTTCCAAGTTTGCCTTTATCCCTTTCGTAAGAAAGTCAGCGAAAATACCGGTTTGGGTGGGAAGTTCTAGCATATTGGCGACCACTGTCGCGTCAGGAAAGAACAGTTGAAAGATAATTCCACGGGAGTGAACAAATGCATAATCGAAAGGATGTTGCAATATCTCATCTAAAGCCCGCCTTTGGTAAATTGCAGATTTCCTCAGGGGATTAACATCCTGATCCCTGAGCTCACTCTGTACCTCGCGGCGAATCTCACTCTGAGCTTCCTCAAAAGTTATGCTCTTAGTTTTAGCCCTCAAATAGGCTGTATTGTAAAAGAGTAAGGTGATTCCTTGATTGGAAGATAACTGAAGCTCGCCAAACAAATAGTAATTTCGGCCTAGCCAAGGACTTAGCATCGCCACAAAGCATATTATTGTGATTAAATACCTCCGCAGGCTCGAAAGCCAATCGGTTCTATGGCACAATGCAAAGATTAGTATTAGAAAGGCGGGCAAATAGAAAGTCACAGGTCTGCATAACGTTGCCAGCCCGAGAAAGATCCCTGCTAGAATGCCTTCCCTCGTTCTATTCTCTTTAAGTGACGTTATCAAATAGTACATTGAGAGCGATAGCAATAAAGTAAATAGAGTCTCTGTTAGCAATTGATTTGCATAAAGTATTTGGCCAACATCTACGGCCATAAAGCCTGCAGCTATTAGGCCAACGTTTCGATTGAATAGCACCCGACCAATTCTATAGGTTACATACACCGTGATGACACCTAACAGCTCCTGAACAAGAATAACAATGAATTGTGCGTGCCCAAAGATGATATATGCAATCGCGAGAAAAAGGGGATAGCCCGGTGTTCTGGAAACATCCGGCTCAAATGGCGCACGTTCTGAGCCAGAAAAGGTATGATGCTTCGCAAGATTGAAACCTAAACGATCATAGCCGCCGGAATCGGGTTGGAGAATCTTCTGCCGATCCGGCCAAATACCGCCTAATACTAACAGACGCAGTGTGACAGCTATTAGCAATATTATCAACAGCCATCTAACTGACTTATCTTTGCGTATGGAAGTGCCAATAGCGTTCAGCCCTTTACATCTCATAACGTCCCCTTTTTTATCCGAGTATTTTGCAACCTTTCTAATAAGAGCGATCTCGTTTTCATCCGTGTTCGTCCGTGTTTGTCTGCATCCTACTATGCTAGGTGAGAAACGCTCAATCCACAAACCGATATTTGACCAGCGTCCATAGGGCCACAAACCCATCCCGCCAGGTGATCTTCTTCCCCTCGTCATAGGAGCGAGCTCTGTAGTGGATGGGTACCTCGTGTATCCTATGCCCTCTTTTCAGCACCTTGGCCGTCACCTCCGGGCAGAGCTCGAAGCGCCTGGCCTCCAGGGAAATCCCTTTGATGACGTCTGCCCGGAAGACTTTGTAGGCCGTCGCCTCATCGGTGATCCTCACTCCAAAGAGAAGATTGACGGTCAGCATCAGTATCTTGTTAGCAAGCCAGTTGGCAACGCTCATACTCTCTGGCCTGCCTCCAGAGCTGAAACGGGAACCGTAGACCACTGCCGCCCCACCCGCCAGGATGGGTTGAATCAGCGCCGGGTAGTCGTTGGGATCGTACTCCAGGTCACCGTCCTGGACGAGAATAATATCTCCGTTGGCGTGCTGGATGCCCACTCGTGTCGCTATGCCCTTACCGTGGTTGCGTAGCAAGGAACGGATGATGACAGTGTCGTCGTCCGCGTAACGCGTCAGGATATCGCTCGTGCCGTTGGTGGAGCCGTCGTCCACGATAATGATCTCGCGCTCGATGCCAGTCGGGAGAGCCACCGCCTTCACCCGCGCGATCACTTCTTCGATGTGGCGACTTTCATTGTACACTGGAATCACAATGGACAGCTTCATACCTTTTCCTCTTCAACAGCCCCCTGACGATTCAGTACAACAGGGGCGCAAGCTCATACACCCTCAATACCTTTGGCTCACGCCTGATCCGATCCCGTATCTCGTCGGTAAAATCCTCGTACAAGAAAGCATCGGTGCTGTGCGCTGTCTCGAACACCGGCTCCAGTGATCCAGCTCTCTCAACCAGTTCGCCCCGAGAGATGTACCTATCTTGATCCAAAAGGAGATACCTGAAGCCCTGATCATAGAGTTCTTGCGCCTCCGCCAGCGGCACCAGGTGTTGAGCATTCCAAACGCCCACGTAGGTACGCGAAACGGTCACCACTGAACTGATGTGTTTTACCCCTTGGTGGGCCTGCATGTAGGCGATGGCCTCCCTGTAACCCGACCTCATGTGCAGCGTCGGCAGGGCGTGGTACATGCCATAGCCCATAACCAGCACCGCCAGGCCCAGTGCCAGGGCCCGCTTCCTGCCCGCCAACCAAACCGCACCCCTGGCGGAAAAGAGGGCCAGCAACGGCGTAACCAACAAGAACGCCCGGCCAAACTGCAAGGGTGAAACCAGTGTCCAAAACAGGACAGCAACGAAGAATAAGCTCAGGGCGATTTGCTCCCCTGGCGAGCTCTCCCGGTGGTTTCTTAGACTGACTACCAGGCCTATCAGGAACAACAGGAGAACCAAATAGCCATCAAAGTAAACAACCAGCTTGGGGTAGAATAGCAAATCTCTAGCTACTGCTCCGCTCTGGGCTACCGGGCCTATCTGATGCCAGATTTGCTCAAAATAGCTGAAAAACTGCCCGAAAGCCGTCTGGGCCAGGATGTCTCCCATACCCAGGGCGTAGATTAGCATCTTGGCTGGCCTGTAAATAGCCTCAAAAAACAGCAGCGGACAGAGCATAGACAAGCTAAAAAGGAAGAGCCGCCTTACCTTCACCGCACGTTCCCTGTCCTTCGACGAACTCAGGGCTCTGGCTTTGCAGCAGTGGACCAACTCGAAAACGCCAAAAACCAGCGGCACGTAGAAGAGATTGTAATGGCAGGTGAAAGCATAGCCAATGTTGAACCCAGCCAGGAACAACCAACGGTTGGCGAGCCGTGCCTGCCTCGTGCTTTGCAGGTAGAACAGGAAGCCCAGCATGACAAAGAAGACGGAAGTAGTGCCGGGCAAACCTGAGCGGGAGAAGGTGACGTGGTAGTTTGATACAGCCAGGAATGCAGCCGCAGTCAGGCCCGTCAGGTCGTCGTATAGCATCTTTCCGATGCAGAAGACTACTACGATAGTCAGTGCTCCAGATACGGCTGAGACAGCCAGCCCAGTGTAATCCTGCATCCCAACTAAAATCGAAGTCACAACCATCAGACCGTGGTATCCCGGCTTGGCAGCGGTTGGATTCGTGCCTCCGTCTCGTAGCAAGGCCTCACGTATAGATTCATCGGTCAGACCAAGCCCACGTTTGACCGCCCAATCGAGGGCTGCTCTCTCGGTCCTGGCCGCCAGCAGATAGTACCCCTCATCACTCTGAAACAGCCCTCTATCCGTGACGTCGTAGAACCTGAGGACAACCGCAACGGTAAGCAGGAGAAAGACCAGCAAGTACGTTCTCGTGGACAGACTAGTCGGTTTGTCTTGCTTCTCTGACACACTCACATGCAACATAGAAGCCCATATCCTTTGGTAAAAAGCGAGGAAGGCGAAGCACACGCCTGATCGTCAGCACTTCGGTTGTCGCATTCCAGATGTCACGATGGCCGGACGGATGGATGTCCTTGGGGACATAGCCAACTACACGGAAGAAAGCGTCCATCATCATGTTGCGCACAGGATACCCCAAAATGACAGTACCCTCTTCTCTCGTCACTCGACGAATCTCCGCCAAGGCACACTTCAAATCCGGCGACTGTAAGTGCTCCAATACACTTAGGCAAACCACAGCATCAAACGCTCCATCCGCAAATTGCATAGCAGTGACACTACCATCCACGAGCTCGGCCTGAACCCTCTCATGCTGTAGCATCGCCCGGATATTGGCACCCTGACCGTGAATATCCATAGCGATCAGTTGACGGCAATGGTGCGATAGTTCAGGCAGGAAGATCCCACTGCCGTAGCCAATCTCCAGAAGATTGTCGAGTTCTCTGTCGCCCAACAGTGAAACAGCCATCTCAAGACGACCCCGATATGCCCAGCCTGTCAGGGGAAAATAGTAGTAGGGCAGGGGATCGTCGTCACTTGTGGGCTGGATAACTCGACGGCGTGGCAATCTGACCATATCACCTATGAGCCTTATACCGATCTATGGTTCTTCTCAAGCCCTATTTGAAATCCATCTTCGCTTTGAACCCAAACTCCCGCTCGGCGCGACCGGAGTCCAGGCATCGGCGCGGCTGACCGTTGGGCTTGGTGATATCCCACACGATCCACCCTTCGAAGCCCGTGTATTCGGCGACGAAGTGCACCAGGTCTACAGCCGGTCGGCCATATCCACCAGAATCAGGCTGCCGGAACCTCGTCTCATCGGATGCACAATAGCGAAAACCAATAGGGCAGCACCAGAGGGCATCAACGTTTTCTAACTTGGTTCATCAAGCCTGCACTGGGCGTCTGCACCGGATAAGCAGTGAGCCCGCAAACTCCTTCAACCCAGGTATTCTTTCCAGTGAGCATCCCCATGAACTCACCAAGCGAACAAGAGCCTCGGGCGTGAGTGGGTGCAGCCAGTCGAAAGGAGATATCCTTATCTCGTCAAAGCCAATCTGCCAAAGAAGCTTCTGAAGCAACCATCGAATAAATGCTGTTTCATCAGGCGATACGTACGTCAACCATCTCCGTAGAAAGGTACGCTCCGCGAAGACTTGAGGGTTAAGCATGTTGGGTTCAGCAAAGGCCATAGTGCCACCTGGTTTGAGCAATCTATGGATCGTAGCGAGGGCGGGCCTGATTTCCAGATGGTGTAACACAGACGACCCCACAACGGCGTCGAAGGAGCCGTACAGATCACACTCCTCGAAACGCCGGCACAAGAACTGCACTCGGTCTGTAGGAAGACCACGCGCCTTGGCTTTTTCAAGCAACTCAGGCGAGATATCCACTGCAACGATAGCTGCACCGGTTTGGACAAACAATTCTGTGAATATCCCTGTTCCGCAGCCCACCTCCAAAGCCTGGACTCCGGGGCCAAGCTTGGCAGCCGTCGCCACTAAGCTTGCCCTTCGCCTGGCACGTCTGCGTCCCGCTGGCGTTCCCCACCCCCAAACAGTTTCTGTATCCGCTGTTGCCAACAGCTTCCCGTGAGCTATTTCGCGTTCTGCGCGCTCAGAGTACCCGTGAGTCATGTCATCTCACCTCTTCCTGGAGGGAACAGTCTGGGCGATTTGTCTGATCTGACATTGAGCCAGTGCGTACGAGAACAATTCTTGCGAACATGGCCAGACTCCCCATATAGGGATGCAGAAAAATCTCCAGCCAGCGCCAGAACCCGAACGTCCAGCCAGGCATCAGGCTTCGCATGGACACACTGCCCGAGACGAGGTAGCGAAATCGGCATGCAGGAATGTAGCCGTCGTAAGGGGCAAGAATTGCCCGCCTACCATAACATCAACATTAGTACCTTATCGACCAAATTCTTGCACAATGAGCAAGAATCTCGGAATGCACTTCTTATCTGCCACGAACCCTTCGACCAGGCTCAGGACGGGTTTCACGAATTAGCACGAAAAAGAAAAAAATTGGTGAAAATTCGTGTAATTCGTGACAAAAAGCCTGTTGGTTCTGGCTTGTCCAGGTTAGGGATGTGGAAGACCTCCTATCCACGAGAAGCAATGAACACCCCTAAGCATATGACTGTTATCCCCAGGATTCGTACCGGCGAAACAGTTTCACCAAGTATAGCCCACGAGAGGAGCGACACCAAAACATAGTTCAGGCTGGTAAAGGGGTAGACAAAAGATAGCTCTAGTCGAGACAGTACAGCCATCCAAGATAGCCAACCCACCACGTAGATGGCAAGTCCGACCAATATCTGCCAGTTGGTGATCATGCGAACTATTTGCCAGGCATCGAAACTTCCTCGGGAGAGTCCCCCAATCGTTTGCAAACCCAATTTGAACAGCAATTGGCTGCTCACAGCACAAACTAATGAGAGTGCCAGCATGATATAAGCATTCATCCGATTCGTTGCCTCAACTTCATCTCATGTCATGGACGTCGTAAACCTTCCCAATGCCCATACGTGATAACTACTTTCCCGCAACAACCCAGGCGCCGCTTCCCCTCTTTTTCAAGTGAACTTGATACGCCTGACCGCAAACCATACCATCTTAAGCAGAAGCCATCCGTGCTGCCAGCGATGGATGTTCGTCTCACCATACGTGCGTTCACGATACCGGATAGGCAGGTCAATGATCTTGAGATTTAGCCTGGCAGCACCAAACAGAAGATCGAAGTCACCAAATGGATCAAAGTCACCAAAGTAAGCACGGTTGTCTGCAATCGAGTCATAGTCTCGCTTCCAAAGGGCCTTTGTACCGCATAGAGTGTCCTTGATGGGCTGCCCAAGCAGCCAGGAGAAGGCCAGGCTGAAGAACTTGTTCCCGACTATGTTGAGGAACCGCATCGCCTGGCCTTCCATGGGGTACACCAGACGAACACCGTTTACAAACTCACCCTTCCCAGATACCAGAACCTCGTAGAAACGAGGCAGGTCTTCTGGGGGAACGGTTAAGTCAGCGTCGAGAATCATCAGGATATCGCCACTGGCATTGGCAAACCCCAATCTGACCGCATCTCCCTTCCCTTTCCCCGTTTGTTTGAGCAGTTTGCACCTGCGCTTTGGATATTTGGCGATCGCTCGCTCGATTGCTGTGTAGGTGTCATCCCTGGAATGTCCCTCGACAAACACGAGTTCTGTGCCGTGGCCCATCTCCGGCGTACGTGCAAAGATGTCCTCAATGTTACCGGCCTCGTTGCGCGCAGGGACAATCACGGACACCAGTGATTCCTCAGCGGATGTGCTCTGTTCGGGCAACCGCCTTGGACGAGCAATCACGAAGTTGGTCAAGGCGGCGTAGGAAAATGGCCACAGTTTGACCAGGATACGGTTGGCCAATCCGGAGAGCGACGGTACGTAGAATGGCAGGAGTACCTCTTGCGTGTGCCTGACAACCTCAAAACCCGTCAACTCTAGCAGGTTGGTGATATCTTCGCCCGTCAGCCAGTTCTGTTCCAGATTCGGCTTGCTGAGGCCCAGCCGCGGGGCCAGCGCGAGCGGGATCTCCCAAACACGACTGTAGGTATTGAGGATCAGCCGCGTCCGGGGATGTGCCAGGCCCGCCAGCCTTTCAAAGCTAGCTTGAACATCCCATAGATCATTGACCAGGTCCGAGAGTATGATGGCGTCGAATTGCTCGTCCAGTGATAGCTCGTGTGCGTCGGCTTGCACAAACCGCAGCCCAGGGTATCGTTTCGAGGCTCGCTTGATCATCTCTCCAGAGAAATCTACGCCAACCCCGACAGATGGCTCCAACGCAGCTAACAGATCGCCAAGCCCGCAACCGACCTCCAGCACGCGCAAACCTGGCGTAACCAGGAGTCTATAGTAGTGCACAAGTTGCTTCTGATAAAAGCCTCCGCCCCCACGCCATCTGTCCAGCCTTTGTGCCACGTGATCCCAATGGGCGATACGTGTCTGTTGATAGCGATGTGCGGCCCTGTCAACCTGATTCGTCTTAGTATCACTATTCACAATGCCTCACTTTGCCGTCGCTGTCCCTGATACCATTCAATCTTCAGATGAGCTGCCATCCCTGGCCTGGCACATAGTGCATCCTCATCTTTTCCTCGATCAACTCTTCGTACAATGTCTCAGTTTCTGCTATCATCCTCTCCACGCTGAAGTACTCCTCCACCCGTGCCCGCCCCACCTGTCCCATGGCCTCGGCTCGCTCGCGGTCTTGGATCAGGGCTATGATCGCTTCAGCCAGCGCCTCCGGGTCACGTGGTGGGACGAGCAAGCCTGTTACCTTGTCTTCCACTACCTCCGGCGTGCCGCCAACGTGAGTGGCTATCACAGGTTTGCCAGCGGCCATCGCTTCAAGGACAGCATTGGGAAGGCCTTCGTAAAGTGATGGCAAGACTAATACATCCATCGTGGATAGCAGCTCTGGGACATCATCTCGCTGCCCAGTGAATACCATACGGTGCGAGATACCCAAGCTGCGGGCCAATTGCTCCAGGGCTTCCCTTTGTGAGCCATCTCCAACTATCAGAAACGCCGCATCCGGAGTTTTGAAAATCACTTTTGCTGCAGCACGAAGGAGATATTCCACGCCCTTAACTCTGTCCAGGCGTCCAATAGCGCCTATTACCGCTGCCGAGGTTTCTAAACCCAGGCCCTTCTTTTTCGCCGTGATATCGCCATCAATCTGATAGCCTTCCAAATTAACGCCGCTATGAATTGTCACCAGTCTTTTCGGATCGATTTTCGAGGCGGCTATCAGGGTCTCTCGTACCAGTTCGGATACAGTCACTACCCGGTCAGATAGGCGCATGCTCAGTCCATTCATCAGCCGACGCAAACGACTGCCCATCTCAAGGGTGTTCTTATTGACAACCTCCTCTGAAAGTATCACACTTCTCTCTGAGGATATGATTATGGGGACTCGCGCAACCCGCCCGACAATTCGACCTAGTATGTTAGCGTGATACAAGTATGAATGAACAATGCTTATCTCTTCTTTCCACAATAACCGAAAGAGCCTGAACACAGCAGCAAGGTCAAATTTGCCACTCATGTTTAACGGGGCTACCGGCACTCCTGCCGATTCTATCTCCTCGGCAACTGGACCACGCCCGCGCAAGCAACAGACAGTAGGATTGTACATCCTCTTGTCTAGCCCAATCACCGTTCTCGCCAAGGCCTTTTCAGCCCCACCGATATCCAGGTCGGTGATCAAATATAGGATGTTAACTCTCTCCATAGGCCCGCCATCCATAGTTACCTGTCGGCGATATCCTGGCGTTTCTCAGATTGGCCCTTTCAAACCAGCCTTCGAGCTCTTCCTCACTATAGTAAAACCGTATCGGCGCAGAAAGGCGATCGAACCAATCAGCATAGCACACCTGGAAAGGATACCTGGCGTAAAGTTTAATGCGAGGGAACATGAATCGGTCCATGGTTTCCGTTAAGGAGGAGATTGTCCTTAGGGTTTTGTATGGTTGGATGAAGAGCGCCCAATCGAGCAGGGCCGCTAGAAAACACAACCGGAGTAGAAATCCGTGGGGTATTCGGCAGGTAATCTTTCTTGCCGACTCTAAAGCAGCGTTGGTCCTCACCCGCTTCTTGCTGTATACCCAAATGAAGATCGAGGAATTCAGCTTTAATAATGGCAATAATGAATAAAAGCCCCTCTCGGGGTCGGGCAAATGGTGAAGGACGCCAATGCTATATGCGAAATCAAAGGCTTTTTCCCTAAAGGGTAATTTGTATATATCCCCTTGGACGAGGTGCACATTCCTCAGGTGTTTGGTGTTCCGATAAGCCGAATCTATCGCCGCGCTCAGGTCTATCCCCACCATCTCCGCTCCAAACTCGGCCGCGTAGTAAATGTGCCTGCCAAAGCCACATCCCGCATCCAGTCCTATTTTACCCTCGAAGAAGGATGGCTTGATAGGGTAGGTGTAATTTAAGAAGTTTTCCCTGAACTCTTCGATCATCTCCGAGAAAGCCGTCCACTGGTAGCCGAAGCTTTTTTGGGTTCGTTTCTGCAATCTATCGAGGTCTGTCTCAAGTTGCTTGTCGAAGCCGCCTACAGGCTGTTTTATTTCCTCTCCATATTTTTGCAGGAATTCAGGGTGCTCATGGAAAGCATTGGGTAAAAGGCGCGGGATGGCATTGACGATCGGGTATGCTTCGCCGCATTGGCAAGTGAGCAACCCTTCGACAATCTCGCCTTCTATCTCTGAGAATGTCCTCTCCGTAAAGGAGCCGCCACAGCAGGGGCAGGCAAGCAATTCCAGCAATCTTTCTCGCAATCTATGGCCTCCTCACATGAAAGGTTCTTTAGGATTTCGCGTGGTCAAGGTGAGAAATTTGCCACGAATTGCACAATAACACGAAAAAATTTAGTGCAAATTCGTGTCATTCGTGGCAAAGAATTGACCACTTGGCAAACCAGCCACGCAAACTACCAGAGAGCCACATGAAATAAAACGTCGCTCCGTCGCTGCCCAATCCTCAAAGGCTCAGTGACGGTTGGCTTACATCAGCGCTGTCAATGAACATCCGGTGCCACAGCTCAAGGTTCAGCAAGGCCCAGATGCGGTATCCATGATCAACTTTGCCAGAAACGTGCTCGTCAAGCATCTTCTTAACGAAGCCCACAGCGAAGTATCCACGCTGGACGCTCTTCGGATCGAGAAGGATGTCATAAGCGAGGTCTTTCAACTCGTGGCGAAACCAGCGGCCAATGGGCACGCCAAAACCCATCTTCTCACGATGCAAAATTTCAGGCGGCAGAATGTTGGCGAGGGCCTTTTTGAGTATGTGCTTGGTTGTCATCCCCTTAAGCTTAAGGTCAGGAGGGATGCTGGCCGCGAATTCCATCAACCGCTGATCCAGGTACGGCGACCGCGCTTCGAGGGAATGAGCCATGCTGGCGATATCCACTTTTACCAGCAGGTCATCAGGTAAATAGGTCATCACGTCTGCATAAAAGGTCTTATCCGCAAAATCAACGGCTTTAGCCTTTGAGTAGATATTAACTAGCAGATCAATGGAATCAATCTCTGCCATCCTTTCCCTGAACTCCGGTGAGTAGAGCCGATACTTGGTGTCGTTGTCAAAGTGGCACATCCATTGGGCATAGCGCCGCTCTGGCGAATAGGGAATCGCCGCCGTGAAGCGCTTGATTCGCCTGACCATATCCCTGCGCTCTGTGGATTCCGGCAGTTTTTTAACCAGCCGAGCAATCATCCCCTCACGGATGAAGACCGGCATTCTTTGGTAATAGTTGGCAAGCTTATTAGCTACGTAGCGCTCGTAGCCTCCGAATGACTCATCACCGCCGTCGCCGTTCAGGGCCACGGTGACATGTTGGCGGGTGACTTTGGCGACGTAGTAGGTTGGAATGGCCGAAGAATCGGCGTAGGGCTCATTGTAGTGCCAGATAAGCCTGGGGAGGACCTCGATAGCGTTGGGCTTAACGATGAACTCGTGGTGATCGGTACCGAAGCGCTCGGCCACAATCCGAGCGTATTTTAACTCATTGAACGATTGCTCCTCAAAGCCGATAGAGTAGGTCTTAACCGGTTCGCTGGAGAGCTGGCTCATCATAGCCACCACAGAACTGGAGTCAACGCCGCCGCTCAAGAAGGCCCCCAACGGCACATCGCTTATCAAGCGCATTTTCGTTGCTTCCCGCAGAAGTTCCAAGATGCACTCGCTATATTCCTCCTCGGCCATCCGCACTTTTGGGACATAGCTGAGATCCCAGTAGCGCTCAACTTTGATCTGGCCCTTTTCACAAACCAGGATATGGCCTGGGGGAAGTTTTTTGATGTCGCTGAAGGCTGTCCGGGGACTGGGGACATACTGATAAGTAAGATAGTGGTGGATCGCCTCAAGGTCCACCTCTCGCTTCACGCTCGGGTCCTGGAGGATGCATTTTATCTCCGAACCGAAGATGAGGCTGTTGTTGACGATGGTGTAAACGAGCGGCTTTTGACCTACTCGGTCCCTGGCCAAGAATAACCGCTGATTACGGCTATCCCATAAGGCGAAGGCAAACATCCCCCGCAGGTGTTTGACGCAATCAGTGCCGTGCTCCTCATAGAGGTGAACGATGGTCTCCGTGTCACTGTTAGAGAAAAAGATGTGTCCTTGCTTCTTCAGCCTTTCCCGCAGCTCAGGGAAGTTATAGATTTCTCCGTTAAAGGTGATCCAGATAGATTTATCCTCGTTGCTCATCGGCTGGTGGCCAGTGGGTGAGAGGTCAATGATGGCCAGGCGCCTGTTGCCCAATCCGACGTTTTTATCAATGTACACCCCCTCATCATCAGGCCCGCGGTGGGCAATGACGGCACACATGCGACGGATGAGGTTCTCCTCTACAGGCTTGTCTGGATCAAAATTTAGCTTGCCGCAGATACCGCACATAGGCCATCGTTTTTCAAAGACAAATTGGTTGCACCCCATCGAATTCGTCCCGATCGAATTTCGCAGGACGAAGCTTCGGGAAGGCATTTGATGAGATTTTGGTTTAATTCTCTCCAAAAGAGAGGGTGATTGGGTCTGTCACGTGCTATAGATCACTTTCGTTGAATCGAGATGCCGCTGCGCTTGAAAGACAATTGAGTTGCACCTCATCGAATAGATAGATCGACATGCCGAGTTCATGCCGCAGTAGTAGTTTCCTTTGCGATTGACTTCATTGCATCTATTTCCATTGCTACAAGCCTATCCAACTCAAAATTCTCGGTGATGAATGCACGCGCCTGGCGACCCAACCTGGCAGCCAGAGTTGGATTTGACAAAACTAGCGCCACTTTATTCGCCAAATCCTCTTTCGTCAACTCACATAGCAGGCCGTTCTCACCATGGCGGATCACCTCCCTGATTCCCTGAACATTCGTGCCCACGCATGGCAACCCACAACTCATCGCTTCTAACAAGACCTTGGGATGTCCTTCGACCAGTGAAGACAAGACGAACACATCAGCATTGTTCAAGATACCTGGCA
>CAZVCJ010000100.1:0-14761 GCA_964625745.1 uncultured Anaerolineae bacterium
GGCGAAGCCCACGTTTGTCTCGTTGGCCATGAGCCTGGCCTGGGGGAAGCGCTCCCGTACCATCTCCGTGCTGCCGTCCGTCGAGGCATTATCCACCACCCAGGCCTCGCCCCTCAGACTCGAGCCTCCCAGGCTTTCGTACACCGAGGCCAGGCAAGCCTCCAGCAAGCTTCGCACGTTCCAACTGACGATCACGATAGCTAAGTCCAAATCCAACCCTACCCCCCGTAAAAACGAGATGTGCTGCTGAGGTACAGCTCAATTATACTTATTGCGGGGCAAAAGGCAAGCCCCTGTCGGGGCGATAGGGGCTTGCATACTTCCTTAGTCACTTACTCCTCTCTTGTGTTTCCATCACCTGGAGGCTGGATCGACCCCAGCGCTGTGATCAGTCCTGGGGGACTCCGCCTAAGCAAATCATAAGGTGGAAGCAACAGCGATCCATTGTTGCCCATCTCCCTCAGCGCTCGACAAGCGACGAGATGGCGGAATTCCTCCCGATGCTCAGAAGGGACAACCGCGAGCAACTCGCGAAGCCAGGTTGCCTCTGCGCTGGCGTCGAAGGGGGCTTTCTTGAAGTTTTCCACAGCCTCTCCGAGTCCCTTGGGCATCTCCAGCCGTAATACGATGCCTATGCGGGGATCGGCGTATGCACCCAAGGGGTTCAATAGATCGCGTAGTTCGAATTTTAGAGAGTGCTCCAATGTCAATCGTCCCTCTCGGATAGACAACCTCTCCGACGATAGGGCAGCCATCGTATCTCGCAGGGTTTCTTCTGCACGCACGCGAATGAGCTTTTCCCACCGCTCGCGATCGTAGGTGACCACCTCTGCTGCTATCTGCCGATCCAGGCCGCGCGGATCTACTCGGTAGGCAATGGTAACCCCAATAGGAAACACCACACCGTCCGCGCTGAGCATGTGGCACCTCGACAGATCAGTATACTGTGGTAAGAGCGGAATTCTGTAGCCTACCCGCTCGAGGGCCGGGATATGCCATCTCCAGCCCGGCTCCGCCAGTCTGTGGAATCGTCCCCAGCGCATGATGGTGTAGACATAGTTGTCCGGGACGCGAAGGAGTCCACCAAGGAGCACTACGAGAACGCCAGCCACCAGACCTAAGAGCAGTACCATAATGATCACCTGAAGCAGAACCCTCCAAGTGGCGATGACAGCAATAGCAAGGGTGAGTATCAAAGCCTTTCTCATTTTTGCCCTCCCCTCCTTTCTTGCTCCCTCTGGCAATCCACACATCGAGTTGCCTCTGGACAAACCTCAAGCCTCTCCTCCGGGATCATGCTTCTGCAATTCTCACAAAGACTATCCGCTCCGTGCTCAACCTTCTCCAACGTTGCTCGTACAAGAGTGATTTGCTTTCGCAAAAGGCTTTGTAGGGCCTCTTCTTTCCTCCTGACTACTAGCCAGCCTACCAGAGTAAGGACATCGCTGTCATTGATGTCCATCAACTCGCCAGTAAGACGGCGATGCCGTTCCTCTAACAGGGGCTGCAACTCATCTAGTCGGTGCTTTAACTGAGTTGTCCTCTGAGCAGTAAGGGTTCCGGTAGACATCTACTTCCTCTACTCTGGGATCTGTCGCCGGTCATATGTCTCTTTCGTAAGCAAATGCTAAGCTCTGATCAGGGATGTCCTGACTCGCTATGTCTGACCGCTCTGTTTGCGGGAAGGCTCACGTAGCCTCGCTGCAAGCTACTTCTATTATAACCAAAGAGGCCAACCGTGTTGCTCACGGCTGGCCTGCAATTGTATGCGAATAGATTACGATCAGCTTGTACGTGTCACAGGTTCATAACAGAGGCATATTGATGCAGCACCAGAAGATGACGAATAAGGCACAGGCAGAGCATGTTGTCACGAGCGGTCTTCATCTTCCAGGCAAAGCATGTAGCCCTTCCCACGAATGGTGCGGATGTAACGGGGATGATCGGGGTCGGGCTCTATCTTCTCCCGCAGACGACCTACGAGGGAGTTGATCCGACTTGCTTGCTGTTCGTCATCTATATACATATCCTTAAGTCCCTCTTCCACAATGGGGCGGCGCTCGCAGAGACGTCCAGCATGATTATAGAGGTAAAGCAACAAGTCGAATTCCGAAGGACTCAGAGCAACCTGTTCCCCTTCAACACGGACCTGGTGGCTGGCCTTGTCAATCTCTATCGCCTTCGCCGTTGGAGAAGAACCCCCGGTAGAAGGCTTCTCGTCCATCTGTGTTATCTTACCCCAGATCATGGCTGCAGCGAGGAGAGCATGAGCCAGTCGAGCCAGTTCCTGTCGGGTGTGCTTGAGATCAGGAGCGTAGCCTGCCACACTGCTCATGGCACGGGAAAGGAGCCCCTCGTAGTATGGTATAGGATCTCCTCCTCCGGAATGGAAAGCCAGCCGTCGAATCTCCTGAACAACACTGAGCGCCTTTCGAAACTGAGACTCTGTATCCTGGATATACAAACGTTCGTTCAGTCGAGTTGGAGCCACCAGGCGCTTCTCAAACTCGTGCAGGGCCTGCAGGTCGGCAGACTCCACAAGGTCGAAACGGATAATTGCCTCCAGGGAGACAAAATCCCACAGCAAGGGGGCAGGGCCGGCCTGGGCGAAGTCAGTCAGCCATGTGTGACCTTCCTGGTTCACCAGGATATTGTCACCAGTCAGCGTGCCGGGGGTAATGCGGCATATCACTGGCGGACCATCGGCCACTGCATCTTCGTAGATATGGGGAACCGGGTTAGGATAGGAGACAGTGTCACTGTTGGGAAATCGAAGGGTCAATTCGTCCGCTGAAAGCTCTATCGTCGTCGGACCCAGGGAGAGGGCCTCCTTAACCAGAACCTCAGTTCGCCGTTGGAGTTCCTGTTGTGTGATCTCCTCCAGATGGGAGTTCAGATGTTCAAGATACAACTGGCTCACACTGTTGGTCTCGTCCAGGATGCGACTTTCCCGATGCCAGGCAGCCAGGGTGGTCTGAAAAAGGTGCTTTAGAACTCCTCTGACCTGTGCTGCCTTATTCACTCTATAGAAAGCCTCGAACGCCTGCACCTGCTCCAAATCGGCTTCGGGTAGGGCATAGACTGCGGCGGCGAAGCGCATCGTCTCAGCGGAGGTAAGCAGGGCGGTGGTGGTTCCTCCCTTGGGTGCAAATTCCTTGTAGCGGGCGAGCTCTTGCTTGATCTGGGGCCTCAGCCCGCAGGTAACGACGAGCTGCTCCAAGGTTCCTTTCGGAGAATAGGCGAAGACCGTCATGCAGGCTCGCCCTTCCCGGCGCCAGAGGAGCTGACCAATAGTGATCTGGCCCTTCTCGTAGAACAGCTTGCGAAACAGGTCTTCCAACTCGCTGGCCCGATCGGGCAGGCGGGCAGTGTCAAGTTCGAGCTCGATGAGGGTGGCCAAGTGGGGAAAGGAGAGACGTTCCGGCGCATCCCAGCGGATATGCAGATCCCAGTTGATACGCACGTGCTCGGCAAAGGCCCGGTCCACAGCCTGGATCATGGCCTCCGGCCCCTCCCGCTTGGAGAGGAAATCCACGGCTGGGGGCAAACCATCCAGCGCCGGGCCCAATGCCTGCCCCACGGTCTGATAGGTGGGGAAACTGGTGAGGATGATCTTGGGGATAGGGCGATAGCCCAGGTCCTTGGCGAGAGTCAGGCCGGAGACATCTTTCTCATTATCGTCATCCACCATGCGAATATCAAGGATGGCTAGGTGGACGCGGGCTTCGGTCAGAAGTTGTCGGGCTTCCTCTAGGGTGAAGGCTTTCAGCACCCGATAACCCTCGTTCTCCAGGAACTCAGCGCGAGTGTTGAGGAAGTCGGGGTTGTTGTCGGCGAAAAGGACATTCATGATCAAGCGTTCTACTTCCCGGCTTTGGTCTTTGCCTCAGCAGCAGGCTGCTCTGCTTTCTTGATCCATTCCCACAATTCCTTGTAGGACCAAGCAACCAACCCGGCCAGCAAAGGCCACGACACATTGCCTAGCGTCTTGGCCTTGGGGATGGGCATGATACGAAGGGAAACTGTGTCCAGTAGCTGTGGTGGCTGTTTGTCTACAGCCAGCCACACCTTGAACTTCGCCTGCTGACCGGGCCAGTTTTGGAATGAGATTTGATTCAGACAAAGTGGAAACTGCACTTTCAGCCGACCAGTGGCCCGCCCCTGGGCTGGCAAAGACCCGAAGCCAATGACATGGCTTTCGTTGTCTCCGGCCAAGCACAGCGAGGTTCCAGCATAACCTAGCGTAACGGTGATCGTCGTGGTGTCACTACGTTCATTGACTACGGTTACGCGCATCTCTTCCATGTCGCCGGCCGACAGATATTCCGATGAGTTCAGGGCGACCTTGACGTTCTGAGACTCCCAAGCTTCTTCGCAGTGATCCTGTGCATTGTAGTAGAATAAGTAGGCGGAAGAGAATAACAAGATGATCAGCCCGGCCAGAACCAATCCCCACAGGAACTTCAGCGTTTTAGGCATCTCTGGTATGGATGGGGCCTGTTCCTTCTCACGAGTTGCCTGTCTGGGCGTCGTTCTCCTCTTGCGAGCTGGCATGGCCTCTCCTCCTACTCCGGCATAAAGACCGCCAGGCCAATGCCGACAACCATGAAGATTGCCAGGAACACGGTCGCCAGAAGCCAGCGGGGATCACCGGTGACAAGGGCAACGATGCCTGTGCCTGTAGCCAGGAGCAGGGTCACGATAGCAGCAATACCGCCTGCGAGCCGTACCTGGGCCTGTCGGCTTTTCACCGCTTTTGGCTCGCCTTCTTCTTCTGGAGTTGGTGCTCCGGTCTCACCGCCTTCAACGGCTATCATCAAGACCTTCCCGATCGCACTCAGCATTGCCTCTGGCCCCTCTTGCTTGGCCACGAAGTCCACGGTAGCCGGTAGTCCGTTTAACTGCGGCCTGAGTGCTTCCCGCACGGATTCAACGCTGGGGAAACCTGTCAGGATGATTTTGGGCACAGATCGAGCCACCTCTTTGGCCAAGACCAGTCCGCTGATGTCCTTCTCGTCGTCGTCGTTCACTAGGCGGATGTCCACGACAGCCAGGTCTATCTTCCCTGCTTCGAGTATTCTCCTGGCTTCTGTCGGACCAGCGGCAGGGATGACCAGATACCCTTCCTGCTCCAAGAACTCAGCCCGGGTTTTGAGAAAATCGGGGTCGTTATCAGCAAATAGAATGGTTGCTTGGGCCATGACAATCCTCCTTCAGCGTTTCAATACGGTCTCATGATGGCAAAACCCTGGACAAGATGCCAGCGAATAACGTGTGCAGCGTTCGCTTGCTCAGAGATTTGCGGACACAATCCATCGCTCCTGCCCGAAAGACCTCCCGCGCTAGTTGCCAAGTGGGCGCGGCTGTTGCAACGACTATCCGGGCCTCGGATTGTTGTTGTCGGATCTGACCAACCAAACGGGACGTGTTTTCAGTGGCCATTACATCAACTATCACAAGCGCATACGCGTTCTCACCAGCTAGGCGGTCTCGGACCATTTCCAGGGCTGAGGACTCGAATGTTGCATCAACAGTAAGATCGCTAGACGCCAAGCTTTCCTCCACTGCCTCTATCCAATATAGGTCATCACTTATGAGCAGAATAGATAACTTCTTTCCTGACATCGCTGCAGCCCCTTTTAGGTCTGCTTGTACGGTAGACGAATTACCATGGTGGTGCCCTCTTTGTCTGATGACGACAGTGCAATATCACCCCCGTAAGTCTGAAGTATGGTCTGCACAAGCAAAAGACCTAACCCACTTCCGCGAGAATCTGTTGATGCAGGGATTGGCTCCTTGAAGAGCTTGTCGTGGATTTCCGGCGGTATACCTTTCCCTGTGTCACTGACTAGTATCCCAACCTTATTGCCCAAGGCTCTAGTGCTAATGGTCAACACCCTTTGAGGCGCTTCTTTCATAGCCTCAATAGCGTTCTGTACGAGAATATCCAGTACCCGCATCAACCAGAGCCTGCCGACTCGGACCTCTGCTTCTCCAGGTAGGTTCAGAATCAATTCCCACTTCACGTCGGCTTCCTTGTAGGAGGTGCGGAGTCTCTTCACCCGTTCACGCAGGAAAGCACGTATTGGCACCAATTCTGTCCCTTCTTCGGCTGATAGGGGGGTAGTGATAACCGTGCTCTGTATCGTCCGGGCGACAGTCTCGATGCGGTCGAGCAGGATCTTCACCCTCTCTGGAGAAGCATCAGCAGCGACCGCAGAGCGCAGAAGCTGTATATTGTCAATGATCGTGGTGGCCTGGTTCCCCACAGTGTGTCCCCAAGTAGCACTAACCATACCCATCCACGCTACAGCAGCCTTAGCAGCAAGAGTCTCTCGGGTCTTTTTCAATTCCTCATATCGCCGTGCATTCTGGATAGCGATGGCCGCTTGGGCAGCCAGAGCTTCGAGTGCCCGCTGATTTTCCTCATCGAAGGCGTTGTATTCAGGGTGCTCGACGTTGATGACTCCGCTGACCTGCCCACCAATCTTGATGGGCACAGACAATTGTGAATGGACTTTGTCATCGAACTCTATGTAGTCGCGATCGTCGGTAGTGTCTACCACCAACTGTGGTTTTCTAGTCTTCACAGCGCGGCCGGTTATCCCTATGGGTTCGTCGTGCTCCAGGTCTATTTCGCCCACCTTTGCTCTTAGCTTGGGCAGGACATCCTGAGGATAGGCTGCGGTGAATCTCACTTTGTTCCCATCCACCAATGCCAAATAACTGAAATGGGTCAGTTTCCCGCGAGGTTCAGCCAGTCGCCATGCTTGTTCAACGATACGCCTAAGGATCTCATCCAAAGACAGAGTGCCAGTTACTGCTCGACCAGCTTCGTACAGGGCTTGTAAGGCAGCGGCCCGCTTTTGCAGTTCGTCATATAGTTGAGCGTTGCGAATGGCTACAGATGCCTGGTTGGCGAAGAGTTCGATGTTTGTGAGTTCATCCGTTGTGAAGCGATGTGACGAGCGGTAGTTGACGAACATCACGCCGACCTTGCGGTCGCCAACCTTGAGTGGAATCCCTACAGACGATTTTACCTCTTCCCGCTTGACAAAAGCGCCGCTCATCAACGGGTCAGATGGAGCGTCTTCGGCCACGTGCACTGCGTCGAGTGCCAGGATTTTTCGGGTCACTGATTCTCTCGCCACCAAGCCAAACTTAAGTACTTCGCTCATATCTCGTACACCAGCCATCGCCGGAGGAAACCCAAATTCGTCCCTGATCTGATCATAGATGTAGAGGGTAACAGCATCGCAGTGAAGAGCATCTTGAGTGCCTTTTGCAATCGAGTTCAGAGTACTCCGCAGATCCTCCAGAACGCTCACCTCGGCCACGACTTTTGCAGTGTCACGTGCCCTGCTCACCTGCTCCAGCAACCTGGCCTTTTTGAGAGTTAGAGCAGCATGGTACGCAAAGGTTTCCAGGGTGGCTCTATCTTCGTCGCTGAAGCTCACGGGCTGCTTGTAATTTACATAGAGCACGCCCAACGTTTCATCGCCTACCTGCAGGGCAATTCCTTGGAAAGCTTTCGCACCGATGGCTCCCCGCAAGCCACGGGCAGATGAGTCGAAAAAGGTATACTGCGGGTTATCTATGTCGGTTATCGCTAGGTATTTTTGCCGCATGACTATTTCGGCTGTACCGCCGGGATGGGGCTCATATTCTCTGAACCTCTCCATTAACTCTGGCTCTATTCCATCAGCTATCAATTCGTCAGGAAAGAAAGTATCTCGGACGGCGTCGTAAGACCAGATGATTGATGAATCAGCTCCCAAAACCTCCCTAGCACTCCTAACGACCTGCTGCAAGACGTTTTGAACGCCGGCCACGCTGGCCAGCTTCTCTGCTGCCCGGCGCAGGTGCTTCAACTCCTGCATTCGCCGGGCGTTGTCGTAGGCGATGGTGGCTTGACTGGCATATAACTTGAGAGCCTCAATCTGCGCGGGTAAGAACTGCCGTGGCTCCTTGTAGTGAATCCACAGAACGCCGATGCTGCTTTCCCCAAGGCGTAGGGGCAAACACATCGCTGCCTGCACGCCATCCTGAATCATGGCGGGATTCACCTTGTCTGCCTGTGCTTTCACATCCTCAATTAGATAGGGTTCTCCCGTCTTTACTACCTCTGTGGAGATACCATCTGCCCTGATCGAGGTAGCCGCTGCCAGGTTCTTGTCGAATCCCACAGCGCTCAAGCCATGAGGCGTTCCGTCCTCGTCTAGCAGTACGGAGGCGGCCCGCCAGCCTTCCACTGCCTGACACGCCTTCTCCACGATGAACCGCATGGTTTGGTCTGGGTCTAGCATAGAACCGATTCTGCTGCTGGCCTCGTAAAGGCGACGAATGTTGACCAAGTTCCTCTCGGCCTGCTCTTGCAGTCTCATTCTTAGGATGAGAGCAGCCACTTGATCAGCAGCAGACTCGCATAATACTACCCGCTCTAGCACAAAGGAACCGCGCTCCCAACTACGCCTCTCCCCCAAGGTGATCACGCCGAACACCTTTCCGCCAACTGTCAAGGGGATCAGAGCGGCTGTCTTTAGCACGCCTGGAAAGCCCGTTTTGCGTTCCAAGCTTGAGAGCAGGCCTGGGTTCTCTTCCCGCCGCAGGATCTGGCTCTGACTTGTTTCGATTGCTCCAGCCTCGTCTGGCGCCTCACTCAGGAGGTATTGCTGCCCAATCCCTGGGTTCCAGGCCAGGTCGCCGACGATTGGGTACGCAGCCCTGGTTGTCAGTATCTTGCCCGTATCACCCAGGAGAGAGATGCGACAGAACGTGACGACGAGGGAATGGACTAGTCTCTCAGCCAAGGTTTGAAGGCTCTGATCCAGGTCTTGCGCTGATGAGACCATTTTACTTGTTTCAAGCAGGAATTCCCGCTCCTGGAACAACCGGGCATTCTCGATGGCCACAGCCGCCTGGGCGGCAAAGGTCTGCGCCAGTCGGGTATGCTTCTCTCCATAAAATCCCAGCTCGTGCTTGTCTAGAGCTATCATCCCAATAAGCCGGTCACCGATCAGCATCGGCACCCCTAGCCAACCGTGGATGTCGGCCTGGACGAGGGGTTTTTGGGAGAACCCCGGATATTCAGCCTGCGCGTCCGAGACACTGAGCGGTGCTTGCTTTCGCATCACTTCACGGTTGGGATTGTCACCGTCCACAGGGAATGAGGCGCCCAGAATCTCCGATAGGTTAGGGAAACCACGCCCAGCGATAATCTCCAGCCAGTCACCTTTGAGCAGTTGCACCGAGGCGCTGTCATAGGGGACTACTTTCTGGAGTTCGCTCAAGATTCGCTCGAAGATTTCTTGCTGCTCCAGTGTAGTGGTGAGTGCCAGCGCAATCTCTCGCAGAGTCTCGGCCTCCTGTCGTTGCTGAGCTTCCGCCCCAAACAGCCGGGCATTTTCCAGTGCTACGGCTAACTGACCACCCAGAGCCCGGCAGGCGTCTAGCAGAGTGGGGGTGAAGGCGTAGCGATCATAGCTTTGGATGGAAATCGCACCAATCACCTCATCACCCATCTTGATGGGCAGGTAGAAGCAAGACTGACATGGCCTGCCGACTTGAGTTCCTTTGATGCCCAAAGAACGGCATAGCTCTCTAACGTCTTCCTGCGTAAACCAACACAACTCCAACCCGGTTTTGACCACATAGCCAGCGATACCCCACCGCTTTGGGTCATCGCCCAGACGTCGGTCGGGGATCTCGATCGGCTGGCCTTCGTCATAGGCTAAAGGGAAACGCAACACGTCCACTTGTTTGTCATACAAGCCCACGAAGAAGGTGGCGACCTTGAGCTGGTTCCGCACAAAGTCCCAGGCTATTGCCAATTGCCCTTCCAGATGAGTCGTTCTGGTTAGTCCCTGCCCGGCCTGCACCAGGGCTTCCATGTAGCCAGCATGGGCTTGGGTTTGTTGGAAGGCCCGGGCATTGGCGATGGCCAGTCCCGCCTGACTAGCCAGCGTCTGGAGCACGGCCACCGTGCTCCCTTCATCAAAGCGCCCGGGCTGTCGGCTGTAGACGTACAGTACACCCAGGTTCCCGCCCTCTCCTGGGATGGGCACACCCACGAAGGAGCGAATGCCAGCCTCGATCACCTCCGGATTCACCCGATCGTCCTGCTTCGTGTCCGGCACCCGCACCATCTGCCCGGTCTGGATGATCTCCTTGGACAAGTCCCGATCTTTGAAATGCTTTTTCCACTCCGTTTTACCTGGGTGGGTCTTTGCATGCACCTGGACCTTTCCAGTATCTGGATCCAGGAGTGTGATGGCGGCCTCGTCGGCCAAAGCCAGGGAACTGGCAGCCGCATCAATCCTTTCCAGCGCCCGATCCGGGTCTCGCTCCAAGAGGATGGCTCGACCGATATCTCGCAACCGCACCTGCTGTGCCGCGGTGCGGATGAGCATGGCCAGTTCGTCGTTGTCAAAGGGCTTCTCCAGATAACGGAAGGCTCCGGCCTGGAGCGCCCGTTGTCGAGACTCGGTGCCCCAGCCGGTGAAGACGATGCACTCGATGTCCGGATAGCGAGCCTTGATCTCTTCCATCACCTGGATGCCATCGCGCTTATCCAGAAGAACCTCGTCAATCAGGGCCACATCGTAGTGCCCCTGGACCTCTTCTACCTTCTGCAGCGCCTCCCCGCCGCTGGCGATAGCGTCTACATGGTAGCCGAAGTTCTTCTCCAGGAACCTCTTCAGAGGCACCCGCAGGCTCTCTTCATCGTCCAGCAACAAAACTCGCACCCGCTCTTCGCTCATCGTCCCTCACTCCTCACTCCACCGCCGGCAACTCCACCAAAAACGTGGTGCCCAGCGGAACCAGGCTCTCCTCCACGCTGATCCGCCCCCCTATGGATTCCACCAGGCTCTTTGCAATGTAGAGCCCCAGGCCCGATCCACCTGGCCTGGTGGTGAAGCCCAAGGCAAATATCTTATCCCAGAGTTGACGATGAATCCCAGGCCCGCTGTCAGAGAAGCGAACCTTCACCAAACGGGTACCATCCCTGGCCTCGTGGACGGTGGCTATCTCCAGTGCGCGTCGGCCGTCCGGTTGGCGTTCCATTTGTTGCACGGCATTGAGCATCAGGTTCAAGAAGACTTGTTGCAGGCCGATGTTGCTACCTATCACAGGTGGCAGGCCCTGGTCCAAGAACAGTCGGATGTCCACCTTCGCCCGTCGAGCCAGAGGCCGCACCAATGCCTCGGCTTGGCGCACCGCCTGGTTCACGTCCACAGCCTTCTCTTCCTTTGTCTCCATCAGCCGCCGGAAATCCATCACCGTCCGCTTCAGGTCCAGTGTTATCTCCACCGCCTTGTCCAGCGCCCGTTGTACCTCGAGGAAATCAAAGATGTCACCTACAGGAGGGTACTCCCGCCCCAGGCGTTCGAAGTCAGAGCGGATGTTGTGAGACTGGAGTTCCAGGCCGGAAAGTTTGTTGTACACCTCATGGCCGAAGCCGGCAGCCAGTTGCCCACTGAGGAAAACACGACTCATGGCTTGTATCCGTTCATCCAAGGCCTGGTTCTCCAGAGCCACAGCGAACAAAATCGCCATCGCCCAGGCATCTCGCAAGCGATCGCGGGAGAAAACCCCAGATCTTCGATGGAAAAGGAATAGGGCATATTCGACCCGCCCACTCGCCTCAATGGGTATCCCAATGCAAGACTCAAAAGGCAACAGGTCCAGCAGTTTGCGGAACCGCGCCGCATGTCCCTGCGAAACCCGGTTCTCCCAGACCGCTTCTCTTTCTTGGATGACGTCTTTCACGGGGCTGTCTACTAGGTAATAGATTTTGTCTGAACTCAGTTGAGTTTTCCCTGCTTGAGCAACGATGGATACCGTTTGAGAGATCGGGTCCAGGTGAAAAACAATGCCTTTTTGTGCCCGTGTCGCCTTGACGAGTTGCTCCAGCCCATGCTGAAATCGCTTGACCAGGGGTTGACTAGAACGCATGACTATAGCCAATTCTTGAGACTGCCGGAGTTCAGAGGCACTGCTTGATGCCACAGGCTCCGTCTGCAACCTTGGTTTCTCGCCTCTCGCTAGTTGGAGCAACAATTGCCTAACGTCATCCAGGTCCAGAGGCTTGGGGAAAACCTCGACGACCTGTAGAGCCTGGATCTGTGCCAGATACTCCTCGAGCCATTCCGGGCTGCTCATCACGACTACAGAGGTCGAGTGTCCATCACTCCGGAGTCGTCGAATGAGGCTCAGCCCATCTATCTCCGGCAAGTCCAGGTCTACGAGAGCCAGCCCGTATTCTTGCTCCCGACAGCGTTCTATGGCCTCGGCCGCCGTCTTTACCCCGTGGGCTGGGCATCCTTGACGGGTCAGCCAGTTCACCAGCGGCTCTCTGACCACATCGTGATCGTCCACCACCAGAACTGGGCCAGCTAACTCTATCCCGTTTGAGTATTCTTCCAAATCAGGTGCCCGCTCCTCCAACCGATCCTCGCCGGCGATTTGCATTCTGGGCGTCTGGTACAGTTGTTCCATGATAGCTTCCTCATGGCTCAGTTGCTCCAGCCGTCGGCGAATGCTCAGCCTGACCCTCTGTCGGGTGGACTCCAGCCAGGTGATCACTGCCTCCACATCGTCACCCACCCAAACGACTTCCTCTGGGTTCTCGACGGTCCACGGAGCCATCTCTTGTGTCGGAATGAATCCGTCCACACCGGGGAGGATTTGGGCGAAGGCACCCGTGGAAACCAGGCTCTTGACCCTGGCCCTGACCACGTCACCTTGTCGAAACTTGCCAATGAACTCCTGCCAGGGATCGGGCAAGGTAGCCCTGTGGCTGAGCTCCATACTCCGGGTTGGTTCCTCAAGCTCGAGAATAACGGCCTCGGTCTGCTGGCCTGGAGAAACTATCCCTTGTGGGTCAACGTCGCCTGCCAGCGAAAGCTCACGGCGGCGGATGTAGCCTTCTCTTCCATCTTCTAAACGGACAAACACCCCGAAGGGCAAGATTCGCTCGACTGTTACAGTTACCTGTTCGCCTTTAACGAATCTTCGCTTTGTTCCGTGGTCCATGCTTCACCTACTCGAGTGATACAAAGGACATGTTGCTGTACACTGCACTAATCATACACTCTCTGTTGTCTATTTACAAATTGATTACCCCCTCCAAACTAACCTTGAGATCGATCAGAGGCCACGGAAAAGGGGCTGCCTCAAACCCAAGACGACCCCTTTCTCTTGAATCAGCGCCTGCCAACCCAGATTCTCCCTATACACCACAGCGCCCCTAAAACCCAATAGAAATCTCCTGAGGATCCACGTGGTCGTTGAAGGCGTCAATCCTCACATCCTCGTGGATGAGGCCGGCGAAGAAGTAGATGGGGTTGCGAGGGGGCTCCTGCAGGATTTGGATGTGGCCGGTCACGGTGGCCCGCTGGCCGGGCAGCAGGTAGCGGTATTCCTGGCCTCTGATGACTCTGATCTCCAGGTCGTCGTCGTCTCCGATGGCGAAGCGGTAGGGGTAGGGGCGGCCGCTGGAGTTGGTCTCGAAGTCAATGCCCAGCCGCCAGGCCCCAGGCTCCTCGTACCAGCCCAGGCTGTTGAAGTTCTGGTCGCTCTCGTAGGTGGTTCCCGGCAGGGGACCTGTGGTACGGATGGGCACCGTGCCGAAGTTCTCCACTGTGGCAGTGAAGGTCAGGGTGCCTCCCAGGGGCACGATCATGGGATCGAAGTCCACGTCGGCGTTGACTATGTCGGCCCGGGGGACGCCACCGTCCACGAAGGTCAAGGTGCTGGTTATCACTGTCTTGTTGCCGACCAGATCCTCGGCCTCGGCCACCACGGTGTAGATGCCATCGGGCGGTGGAGTGGCCCCCAAATCCACCCCGCCCTCGTAGTCGTATATGTGCATGCCAGGCTGGTCGGGCTCTATCTCTCTCTCCTTCTCGGCCAGGGGATAGCGGTCGCCCTCCTCATCCTCCAGGTAGACGCGGTACTTGGCCTCCTTCGACAGGTAAAAGGTGATGGCCACCCGGTCGTCTATGCCGTCCTGGTTGGGGGTGAAGACCTGGGGATAGACGCTGAAGTTCCGCATCTCAGGAACGGCCGTGTCAGCATCAACGATGGTCAGGCTGCCCTCTGCTTTCTCGGTGTGGCCGCTGTCGTCGGTGGCTTCGATGACCCAGGTGTACTGCCCATCGGGCATCATGCGCCTCTTGACCGGACCGCCGTCGAGCACATCCACCACGCCGCCAAAGAGGGTCCAGTAGGACTGGTCTTGGGCCGAACGTCGCTCTCCATCTCGATGGTAATGTCGCTCCCCGGCTTCGTCTATGAGGTAGATGGACAGGCTGGCGTTGCGGGAGAGTTTGTAGAGGATGTTGGCGGCGTCATCGTGCCCGTCGGCGTTCGGTGAGATCACGTCAGGATAGAACTCCACGTCGTAGAGCAGGGGACGGGCTGAGCATCCTGCCATACCTGGCCCCGCGAGGGTCAACACGATCACTAGAGCTAACAAGTATCTCAAATTCGCAGTACCTCCTCCAAACCAGAATGTGTCATTGCGAGTCTTCCATGGCGCGGTGGCGCCATCCGTAGAGGGCAGAAACTCCCAAATGTGTCACTGCGAGGAGCGCATTTTGCGACGCTTGTCCTGAGCCTGTCGAAGGGAAGCAGTCCCCTTGCTGCTAGTGAGGAGATTGCTTCGCCCCTGCGGGGCTCGCAATGACAGTCAAGTTTCTGAGTAGCGGTTTTCGCGAAGCAATCTCCACCTCGCGAATTGGGGATCGCTTCGGCGGAA
>CAZVCJ010000101.1:0-12177 GCA_964625745.1 uncultured Anaerolineae bacterium
CACCCCCAAATTCCAGAGTTTCAAGAACGTCAGTTTTCATCCTTAACGAGTATACCCACTTCATATTTTTCTCCTTTCGTAACTGCCTAGCGTAACTTTTGTGCAAATGCAGGCCGAATCGTCAAAAGCGGCCCAAAAATTGAACTTTGACAACTGAACCTTGCTCGGCTATGCTCATGGGACATCTGATTTGAGGAGGTTACCATGAGCCATAGCGAAGCCACCACCCTCACCCATCACGCCATGCTGGTTGCCTGGGGGCAATTTGCCCAAGGCATCGGCCTGGTTCAGCAGATCGAAGCCGTGCCGTTGCACCAAAAGCAAGTGGAGCACAGCCCCAACACCAAAGCCCTGGAATTCCTGGTCGCCATCTTGGGCGGGTTGCCGTATCTCAAGGACATCAGCCACTCGGCTCACCCCCTCGACCAGGACCAGGCCGTGGCTCAAGCCTGGGGTCAAAGGGCTTGGGCGGATCACAGCGGTGTCAGCCGCGCCCTTGCAGAGCTGACCATGGCTGAGGCGCAAGCCATCGTGCAGGTCTTGGACGAGGTCAGCCAGCCATTCATCGACCACGAAGTCATGCTGGCGCTGCGTGACCAGGGCAAAATCGTCTGCGACGCCGACCTGACCGGTCGCCCGGTCTCCAACAGCAGCACGACTTATCCCAACGTGGCCTACGGTCACATGGGCGACGCGGTCCAGTTGGGGTATCAGGCAGCCATGGTCAGCTTTCACAGCCCGACCTATGGCCGCCAGTGGCTTTCTGTCACCTCGTATCCAGGGGACACTGTAGCCTGCACCCTGGCCGAAGCCTTGGTGTTGCAAGCCGAAGCCAAGACCGGGGTGCGGCCTCTGCGTCGCACCGACTTGCTCCGACAACGTCTGGAGAAGTTGGAAGCCCAGCGGAAAGCCCTGCACGGACGTGTCGCTCAGGCACAACAGGCGTTAGAGAAAGCTCAGGCCGCGTTGCGGCAGACCGTTCAGCAAGCCCACATCTGGCAAGAAACGGTGGCCCGATTGGAGACCGAATACCAGCAACGTCAACGGCCTGAGCGTCCGCATAGCCACCTGGCGCAAGCGCGGGCCACACTGGGCGTCTACCAACGCCGCCAAAGTCGTCGAGAGAAGTCCCTCGCCCAGGCGCAACGTCGTCTCGAACGGGAACAAACCCGCTTGGCGCAGTTCGAGGCTCAGCGGCTGGCACTCCAACAACGTCTGGAGCGTTTTGAGCAGGATAACGCGACCAATCCCTGGCCTATCCGCGCCGAGTTTCGCCTGGATGCCGGCTTTGGCACACCCGAGAACGTGGCCTTGTTGATTGAACTGGGCTATGACGTGTACACCAAGCCCTACGGTCAGTGGCTTAAGGAGAGCCTCAAGCGCCAGGTGACGGATGAAACCCTCTGGACCAGGGTCGGCAACAATGCCGAAATGGTGGCCTGGCCGGCGATGAGCGTGAAGAACTTCCCCTACCCGCTGGACGTTGCCCTGGAACGCTTCTACACCGGAGAAAGCCAGCGCTTTGGCTGCCTGATCCACTACGGGACTGACCAGGTTACTGCGGAGTTACCCGCCTGGTTTCGAACCTACAACGCTCGCCAAATCATCGAGGCCGGGATCAAAGAAGGCAAGCAGGTCTTTACCCTGCATCACCTGAAGGTGCGTTCCGAGGCGGGGCTCTTTTTGCAAGAGCACTTTGCCGCCTTTGCCGCCAACTTTGTGCGTTGGGCAGCTCACTGGCTGGTGACGCAATGCCCGCAAGTGCCGGATGGTTGGCAGGAAGAAACGCTACCCGGTGTCAAAGCGCAGGTGCAGGTGATGGCGCACACCTCTGCCTATGTGAGTTGGCAAGAGCAAGGTTGCTTGTTAAGGTTCACGGAGCACAGTGTGTTCGCTGGACGAACGCTTCAAGTCGTCCAGCAGTGGGCTTACCAGTTGGTGTTGCCCCTGTTCAAAAGTTGCGTTTTTTCGCCGATTTAGCCATTTTGCGCTCTATTTGCACAAAACTTACGCTAGCCATCCCCAGATGGAGCGTTGGAACGCACCCTTTAGGACGCAGATGAACGCTGATAAACGCTGTTCTTTGATCTTATCTGCGAGAATCTGCAGAAATCTGCGTCCGATTTTGGATTTGGCGGGGTGGCTGAGTAGTCACCTCCCTTCTGAATAACAGATTTGCGTTGACTTCAAATCCCTGCCAAACAGGGCAAAGTACAGCGTTCCCAGTATCCCAAAGCCAAAGGCCGTCAAGAAGTTGGTCGTTGGCGATGTGACCGACTCGATCCAGGGCAACAGGCTGTGTCCCGCGCCCAGGGCATCGAACAACCTGGCGACCGTCGAAGCGTCCCACAGCAACGCGCCGCCAAAAGCCGCCAGCGAGACCACGATGTCTCGAAGCAGGTAATACACCCCAAACGTGCTCGCCTTCTTCCCCTCCGGCGCCAGGTCCATGATCAGCGCCTTGCGCGTCGGCTCGCCGAACTCTTTCATTCCGCGAATGATAAAGGCCACCACCATGAGCCAAAACGTGCGCGAAAAGAGCAGCACCAGCGGAAAGAGGGTGAAGAAGCCAAAGGTGGCGACGACGAAGGGTTTCTTGGTGCTCTTGTCGGCCAGATACGCCACTGGGATGTAGATCAGCATCGCGGTGACCATCTCGATGGTCGTCAGCACACCGAATTGCAGGGGCGTGATGCCGTTGAGCTTGACGCACCAGATCACCACAAACGCATACGGGATTTGCTCGCAGAAGCGCACCAGGATGTCCGATACCAGCAGGTTGCGCAACGACGGGCTCACCAATCTCAGTGCCCGCAGGGGGTTCCCCTCTGCCTTGCGCACTCGCTTCTCATCATCTTCGATCATCACCTGTTGGAGCGCCAGCGACACACCCCCCAGGATCAGGGCGGCCACAAACGCCAGGCGCACCCCGCTCTTTTCGCCAAACAAGCCGATCATCGCCCCGCCCAGCAGCGGCCCCAAGGCCATCGGAATCCGGCGCACCAGCGAGTGCATCGAAACCCCCATCGTCCGCTTGGCCTTGGGCAGGACACTAGCCACCAGGTCCATCGTCGCCGGCAGCGAGATGGCCGTCCACGACAGAAAAAAGACCGCGCCGATGATCACCGCCTGCCAGTAAGGAAAGATGATGACGATCAGATAGCCCAGCATGGCTATCAGGTTGAACAGGATCAGGGCTCGTTTGTAGCCCAGTCGGTCGCTGGCGTAACCGCCAGGATAGGAATAGAGCGCGCTGAGCAGGTTGTCCATGCCGTTTAGCAGTCCTATCGAGAACGTGCCGCCCCCCAACGCAACCAGGTAAAGGGGTAGAAAGCGTTCGGCCATCTTCTCGCCCAGGCCCACCAGCACTACCATGCTGAGCAAAACGACCATGTTCTTCTTCAGGCCCAAAAAGCCAACTATGGCCTGATGCCATTTCATGCCTGATGCCCGCTCAGCGCTCACTCCATACTCCTGAGAGATTTGAAATAGAACTGCCAGCTCGTGCCTTACGTTGCCGTCGTTGTCGCATCATCTCGCGAAAGCGGGGGGCCAGTACCTGAATGACAGGCGATGGCTCCGCCGGCTGCCAGTCCCTCGCTGCCTCTTTCTGAGGCACAGGCCACGCCTTCGGGGAAGGTGCGTTTAGTAGTTGCGTAGAATTATGGGGAGCAGAAGGCTATACCACCCTTCTTGAACTTCGTATGCCCCAATGTCACAAGTAGCAGTGCCAGTATGGTCACCATCCACTGGCCGGGGTTCTCCGCGTTGATCGGCACTCGGGCAACCATCATTGGCGCCTGCGTCAACGGCTGGACTGCCCAACAAGAGGGCATGAGTCTGGGTTTCACCGCCGTTGTCTTGCAGGGAACCAAGCCGCGGATCCCGACCCGTGATATCGCTGGCGAGATCATCAACGGTACCGATGATACCGCATCCGGATGTGTTCTGGATTAAGTTGTGGCCCTGAGAAATCAAATCCCAATTACCACCACAATCGGTAGGGGTGTTCCCAGCGATAACGGTGTTCTGGAATCGGAGGTCCGACCCTGAAGTGAAGTTGCCGATGCCGCCGTAATAAGACCCAGCCGTGTTACTAACGATAGTGCTGTTGTCGAGCGTTAGCGTTGCGTCATTGATAATGCCACCTATGTCATCGGAAGCGAAGTTGCCACTGATCGTACTGTTGGTGATCACCATCGTCGCCTGACTACGATTCTTTACGCCTCCACCATGTGTGGCACTGTTGTTACTGATGGTGCAGTTAGTCACCGTTAGCGTGCCCTCGTTCCAGATTCCGCCAGCCTCGTCGCTGGCACGGTTGTCAGTAACAGCACAATTGGCGATAGTCAACAACCCACCATTCCAGATACCTCCGCCGTCGCCTGGGGCCTGCCCATTGCGGATGGTCACACCGGACATCTCCACAGTGACGCCGACACCAAAGCGGTCAATGTGAAATACTCTGTCCAGCGCGCCGCCGTCAATGATGGTTGTACTCGCGCCTGCGCCGATGAGGGTGAGATCATCCGTGATGTTCAGATCACCAGTGGCGGCTTCATACTCAACAATGCCCCCAATGGTCAGCGTGTAGATACCGGCCGGGAGAATGATGGTGTCTGCACCGCTACCAGCAAGGCAGGCGTCTACGGCTGTATCAGAATTAGCTGCACGAATTGCTTCACGCAGCGAGCAATCCCCATCCGAATTCAGCTCGTCGTCAGTAGTGTCAACATTGATGATAGTGTCTGCGTGGGCCGCAGTTGGCAGCCAGCGAGTTAGCGTCAGCCCTGTGCCAAGCACAATAATGATGAAAACTAGACTGGCGACGAAAGGCAGATGTAATTCTTTCTTCAACGGAAAGGGTGACTGCAAGGGTTACCCCTCACCTTGATTGTGGATTTGCTATCAAGAAGATTTCAAAACTATTGGAAGATATACCTTCTGCACTGCGGTAGCACAGAAGACATCAATGCGGAGCCCCCAATCTTCACTATTAGGTGCCACCTCCAAAGCAGTGGCAAACCACTCGGTTGGCTGAGATGTTGGCCCATCTGGCCCGCTGGTTGTCAAAGCAGTCCCAGAGATGCTGCCGAAGATGCGAGCGCCGCCCCCAATGACCATCTTCCCCGCCGGACATTCAGCGGTAACAGATTTGACGCTACTGCTGTCACTGCCAGTTGATTGCGTTACCACTTCATAACCCGGCACGGTGGCACAGAAGACATCTGCGCGGAGCCCCCAGTCACCACTATTAGGTGCCACCTCCAGCGCAGTGGCAAACCACTCGGTTGGCTGAGATGTTGGCCCATCTGGCCCGCTGGTTGTCAAAGCAGTCCCAGAGATGCTGCCGAAGATGCGAGCGCCACCCCCAATGACCATCTTCCCCGCCGGACATTCAGTGGTAATAGATTTGACGCTACTGCTGTCACTGACAGTTGATTGCGTTACCACTTCATAATCCGGCACGGTAGCACAGAAGACATCTACGCGGAGCCCCCAGTCATCACTATTAGGTGCCACCTCCAGCGCAGTGGCAAACCACTCGGTTGGCTGATCTGGTGGCCCTTGTGGCCCGCTGGTTGTCAAAGCAGTCCCAGAGATGTTGCCGAAGATGCGGGCACCACCCCCAATGACCATCTTCCCCGCCGGACATTCAGCGGTAATAGATTTGACGCTACTGCTGTCACTGACAGTTGATTGCGTTATCACTTCATAACCACTCAGACCAGCGCCACTGGCGCTATTCCCGTGAACTGTGCCATCTCTCGCAAAGCCCCACGTGGCCCCAGACACGAGTACCACTACGGCGAGCACGCCCATTGCGGCAAATCTCTTAGAAAGTTTCATGATAGACCCTCCTTGACTTTTTTGTTCAATGGCATTGAGACAAATTACCTGATTTCGCAAGATTTCGCAGAATGATGGCTGTGTCAAAGGGCACCCAGGCGGGCTAACAATGCTTATACGAGACTTTCGATGCACTGGATACCTGCCACATGACCTCCTGGCAGTTACCACGACCGGACTTCAAGCGGCTAGCCGCTGACAGCTTCAGGGCACACCATGCGCTTGTTGGGCCGCAGCATTGGATTAGCATGGGATTTCGCCATAAGGCTCAATGTGTTCCAAAACATACAGAATACGTTAAGGTGCAACGCACTTCGGCTGACTCTCAGAAGCTATGATTTCAAGCAGTTTGATATGGTTGTCCTACCTTGTCTGAGAAAAAAAGTGCGTTGCACCTGGCCTACCTGACGCTTAACTTGCTGACATTGGGGGCACATTAACCGCCTGCTAGGAGCTTGTCGGAGAAGACTTCGGAAGTCTCCATAGTAGCTCAAGCTTGCAGGGATTTCAGTCGATTTCAGGTAGTTGATGCACTAAGAGTTCTCAGATCAAGACTTCCGAAGTCTGGGAGCATGCCCTCTCCGACAGGCTGCTAGCTCGCGCTTTATGTGATGGTGATCATAGCGCCAGTTGCTCAGCTAGACCTGGCAACTGGGACACAAGTAGCATGCACCACCAAGGTACTGGATCTTCTCAACTGGCGTGCCACATTCAGGACAAGGCTGGCCTACGCTCCTGCTGTCCAGAATCTTTCTGTACCCGCCGCGACGGTTGTACAGGTCTCGTTCGGTATCCCTGCCACCCAGATCCACAGCCTGCTTCAGCGTTTCCCTGATGGCCTCATGGAGCGTGCGCCTTTCCTCCCCGACGATGTCAATGGCCCTCCTCCTGGGATGGATCCTGGCTCGAAAGAGAATATCCTGCAAGTAACCGTTTCCCACTCCCCAGATGCCAGGCTTGCTGATGATGAAGAACTTGACACTTCTCGAGTCTTCCTCCTCAAGCTCCTCGAAAAGCCCCTGCAGGTACTCAAAGGTAAACGCATCGCTCAGCGGAGAGACCCGTTTCTCACCGACGTGGGGGTGCTCCACGAGCTCGGACTGATGCAGCAGCAGGACGTTTCCCCACCCCTGGACACTGACGGTCAGGTACGTGCCATCCTGATAGTGGAGCAGGAGATGGTGCTTCTTGGGCAGGGTACTCTCGCTTGGGTGAAACAGGATTCGCTCGCCGCCTCCCCCTAGTACCAGCGCATAGTCCGGCTCCACGGAAGCCAGAATTGCAGAGCCGTGTCCCGTCGCTTCCCCCATGGTCTTGCCCCTGAGAATCGCCTGGTACTCCTCCGCAGAGCGGCTGTAGAACGCGAATTTATGGGGCACATTCCCACGGATGCCAGACTCGATCTGCTTTCCCTTGAGTTCTTCGCTCATCTGTCGCGCCATGACCAGCGCTTCTGGTAGTTCAATCATCCTCGTCTATGCCTCCTGGGTCGCCGTGCCGCCGTCTAGCTCCTATCAGTATCTTATCGTTTCACCGCACACTGCATTATAACACGACGCTTCCCCCGATGCAAGCTTGCGCTGGCACGGAGCGCGGGAACACGGAAGCCCTGTACTTGTCATACAGGACAAGTGCACGGAGAGCATGGAAACACGGAACTTCCGTGATTCCGTACCTTCCGTGATTCCGTGATCCAAATCCTTAGCTTGACGCGCAGGGGTCTTTAGCCCCGCGCGCTAGTCCGACGGCGATTCGCCACCGGTCACGGGCAACGTCCCCGGCCAGAGGGCGATGTCGCTCTGGTAACGCGGCAGCAACTCGTGCTCCTCCTGGTACTGACTGACGATGCCGATGACGCTGTAGATTTCGCCTTTCTCCACCCAGGGCCGCTCGATGCCCGTCGCTTCTTTGAGGTAGATTTTGGCTTCCCCGCTGCCGTCGTCCAGGTAGAGAGCGCTTTTTCCCCAGCCTGCGATCTCACCGACGATCTGGGCCAGCAGCCCTTCGCGGGCTTCGTCCACCTCTCCGGTCTTGATCATGGTCGGCTTCAGAGGCTCGCCTTCGCTCAGGCGCTGGATGTCTCCCGCCCCGGCAACCCGGATCTCCCGCTCGCCATAATAGTCCCAGAGCTGGCCGGTGATTCGCACTCTATCCCCCCCGAAGAGCACGGGGCAATCCCCCTCTCGCAAATAGACCAGCGTCCCCGCCGTGCTGTCCTGGATGTAAAAAGACTTCTCGTCAAAGATCCCCGGCGGGGCCGTCACCTGGCCCTCGACGATAACCATTGCCTCTTTGGCCATGACTTTCGTCTCGGCGATGGTCGCGAGAGCCGGACCTGGCGGCGGGGGAGGGGCTGGAGCGGGGTGGTTGGGGGCGCCCAGGGTCACGGCGTAGTCGGCCGTCCAATGGCCACCGCCGTCCACGCTGCGACTGAAGCTGCGGTCGTAGCCGGGGCTGTGGGTGTAATGGTATTCGTCGGCCACCGTCCCGTCGGGGCGGAGCAGGCGCACCCCATCCCCATCGTCGTTCAAGGAGAGGCCGGTGTCCCTTTTGAAGAAGACCAGGAACCCGCCCGGTGGGATGACCTGGTCGGCGGGAATGGTGTAGGGGCCGCTGCCTCCCTCGGCCACGTCGTCGAGCTGCCAGCCGCCCAGCCCCACCACGGCCGGGCCGGCATTGTAAAGCTCGATCCACTCGTCGTTGTAATCGCTCGTGCCGTCGCCATCCCAATCTGTGCTGTGCGGAGCGGGCATGAATTCGTTGAGCAGGACTGCGTCGGCTGGCGCTACCCCTTCCACCCACAAAGGGCTGGTGTAGGCAGTGTCGCCGTCAGCCTGGGTGGCTTTCACGAAGTATAAGTGGCCCTCCACGCCGGGCGCTGTGGGCGTCCAGGTGTGCGCGGCGGCTGCGGAGAAACTGTCGCTGGCCACGACCAGCCCTCTATCAAAGAGCTCCAGGGTCACGCTCTCGCCATCGGGATCAACCACGTCCACAGAAAAGGTGATGGCCGGTGCTTTGGGGATGATGGAGCCCATCCAGTTTTCCCCGGCGCGCAGGGCCAGGGCCAGGTTGCTGTCCTCGGTGGCAAAGGTGCGCCGGGCTCGCAATGCTTCCAGGACAGCTTCTTTGGTCAATGCTGACGCAACTGCCCCCGTGCGGTGGGGGGTATCGGCGCCCCAATCGGGCGTCTCGGTATCGCCGTTGTTGGCTGCGCCCACGTGCCAGCCGGCGTAAAGGCTGCGCAGGTACTCGCCCTCGAAGGTGAAATACTGGTTCCTGCTGCCGTTTCCGACCTCCTGGAGGACGATCACGGCGTCGGCGGCCGGATGGTAGGCGAAGTCGTTGAAGTCGCTGTCGGGGAAGGGGTGATTGAACTGGGCAATGGCTCCCGGCTGGGTGGTGAGCCAGGTATAGATCTCCCCCAGGCTGTCGTAATCGGGGTCGTCGCGGGAGGGATAACCCTCGGTCTCGAAGACGTTGATGTGTCCTACCTCGCGGTGGGTCCACTCGAAGCCGCGCAACCCAACGAAACTCCCATCCACCGTAGCCGCCTCGGCCTGAGCGAGGATGTCAGCCCACTGAGCATCGTCGAAATAATGGGAGTGATCGGTGAGGGCCAGGAAGTGCAGCCCGTTGGCTCGCCCCACGGCGTAGGCATAGCGAGGGGGGCCACTGCCATCGGAGTAGGTGGAATGGGAATGGATGCAGCCGAAGTAGGCCCACATACCGCCGGGCAGCGGAGCCGGCGGCAGGGGCGAGGAAGGCAGTGGGGGAAGATCGGTCAGGGAAGCGGGATTGGGCGCGGCGATGGCAAAGTCGGCGTTCATGTCGTCGGTATCACCCGCGCCCACCCGCTGCAGCGACCTGGGAGCCGGGGCGGAGATGTGACCGGTTACGCCCACAGCAACGTAGTCGCCCGACTTGTAGGCGATGGCGTCCACGATCTCATCAGCGGGGCCCAGCAGCAACACCTCATCGCCCGTGTTGGAGAGGGCCCAACTGCCCGTGGCCCAGGGAGCGTGCTCGACCATGTTGGGCACCGTCGGGGTATCAGCGTAGTCTGCACCTGAGACCCGCACCTCGAAGTCGGGATAGAACCCGAAGCGGGCCTCGAACTGAGCCGCGTTCTTGGCTACGACGAGGAGACCCTGAGAACCGATGGTTGTCCCCGGCGGGAACTGAACCATCCCCTCGTCCTTGCCCTTCGTCTCCCCATCGCCGACCTTGTAAAAAGACAGATCCACCACATCCACGGTGGGATTGAATATCTCCACGAACTCGTCGCCCTCGGTCTCAGGAATCGTGCCGTCGTAGCAGACCTCACTAACGAGAAGGGGAGCCGTGGGGGGGAGAGTCGGCGTCGTGGTTGGGGTGGGTGGGATGGGAGCACCCCCTGGCGAAGGAAAGGCTCGCTCCACGAAATCGCTCGCCCGATCGGTGTCGTAGCCCGTCGGCTCGCGCTCCAGCGAATGGCCGGCGGTGACGTCGGGACAGGGTGGGTCGAAGACGGTGGCGTCCGCCCCGTAGGACATCTGGTCAATGATCGTTCCCACACTGTCCCTGAGGATCAGACGGTCGCCCTCGTTGCCCAGTCCGTTGCCGATACTGCTATCGGCGATGAAGACAATGGTAGCTGCGAAGTCCGGGTAGTTAGTGTAGAAATCCTCAGAGGCGGCGATGACCGCGAAGCCGTGGGCGGGGATGGTCATTGTGGGAATAGAATCGGCGGCCATGTTATCGTCTATCGTCCAACCGGCCAGCTCAACTGGCGAAGGGGCGTTGTTGTAGAGCTCCACCCACTCGTAGGCGGCATCGGGGCCCGACTGGATGGAGTCGTACTCCACCTCATTGATGACCAAGTCGGGACTGAGGGGAGTGGCTGTGGGTGTGGCTGTCGCCGTAGGGGTGAATGTGGATGTGGGCGTCAATGTCGGGGAAAGGGCCACTGTAGGCGTGATCGTCGCAGTTGGGGTGAATGTAGCCGTCGCCGTAGGCGTCAGCGTGCTGGCAGGTGTGGTGGTGCCGGTCAACGTGGCGGTTGGAGTCAGCCCTTCGGCAAGCCGTCGTGGTGAGCCTGTCGAACCATCAGGATTCTGTGTCAACGTCGGGGGAGTCGTCTCCAAGAGCCAGGAATCTTCGGCGCTGGCGTGCATCGCCGCAGCAATCAACAATCCGCCGCTTATCAGTAAAGCTGCAGCAAGCCCAACTGCGAGTTTCTTCATGTCCATCGCTCCCTTATTAGAACACGGATGGGCAGGATTTACGGATTCTCCCTCACCCAAGCCAGGAGGTCACCGTGTTGATGTGGCCAAACGGCTGTCTGGCGGAGATGGCAACGAATCGGAGGGATTCACCGAATTCACGACGAAATTCGGTAAATCCTCGACAGTTGTCCTGAGCCCGTCGAAGGGTACGACGTCATATCTTGGCACAGTTAAGCCAACAGCACTGAACACTGTCAACGGATTCGGGGCACGGATTGAACGGATTCGGCGTGGCGCGATATCCGTTCAATCCGCTCCAATAATCCGTTGACAGCACTCTGCTCTTGTCATTCCCCCGACTTGGGATGATCCGGTCAGTCCGTTGTTCCCCGCTCCCACATCAGTCGGACTGCTTGAGCACCAGGGGCAGGTAGACCCTATATGTTGTCGTCGGGGTGGGTGTGGTGGTGGGCGTGGCAGTTGGCGTGGCTGTGGGTGTGGATGTCGCCGTCGGCGTGGGCGTGGATACGGTCACTGACCCTGGATCGGGGGACTCCTGGTCAATCCAGTCCGCGGCAGTGTCGGTGTCCACATTGGCCGGGGAGCGCTCCAAAGAATGGCCGGCGGAGACAGCGGGGCAGGGCGGGTCGAAGATGGTGGTGTCTGTCCCATAGGACATCTGGTCAATGGCCGTCCCCTCGCCGTCTTTGAGAATCAGTCGGTCGCCTGTATTGCCCAGCCCGTTGCCAATCCTGCCGTCGGCGATAAAGACGATGCCCCCAGTAAAGTCAGGGTAGTTCGTGTAGAAGTCTTCGGAAGCGGCGATGACCATACAACCGCCAGCAGGTATCGTCACCGTGGGAGAGATGACATCGGTGGATAAATTGTCGCTTATCGTCCAACCCGTCAACTCCATCGGCAACGCAGTGTTGTTAAAAACCTCGATCCACTCCTCATTCGGCTCTGTGCCCAGGGGATCGTACAACACCTCGCTGATGAGGAGGGTGGACGAGGATGCCCTGATGAGGGGAGAAAGCTGCAACGAGAGGAACAGGGCGAAGACGAGCGAGCCAAGCAAAATCGTGTTTCTCAGACCTTTACCAGAAATCATCGTTGTGCCTCC